>DBAE01000079.1 GCA_002291495.1 Bacteriovoracaceae bacterium UBA1018
AATCCCCATCGAGTCTGGAGTGAGATCGCCCGTTGAAATGAGTAGGCCATAGAGGTCTGCTGATAAGCGCATATTGAGAGAGTGATTCAGAATATTGAAGTAGTCGGGATCAAGGCCTTTAGAGATATAGAACTCATCGATCTTTTCTCGGCCGTAGTGCTTCTCAAAAAAGATGTGAAATAGACGAGTGGTTCGAACCATCGTTCCGCGAGAGTCTGCGTAACGCTCTGGGATTTTAAATGCACCTTCANNAAAATCCGTAAAATCGAGATAACCCCGTTTGTAAGAATCCTCAGGCACCTGGAGTGTTTCGCAAAGCTGAGTCCACTGTAGAAGCGAAGGACTTGAGAGTCCTTTTTCAATGTTAGAGACCGTTGCTTGATTTACGTCGAGGATCTGTCCTACGTCTGATTGAGTAAGTCCTCGATACTTCCGCGCAGATCGAATGATTCGCGAGATGTTTTTAACTAAGTGTTCTCCAGGTACTGCCACTTATGATGCTCCCGTAAGCGTAATGACGGGGTGCAATTAACACGAGTTCTTATTCATTCCAAAGGAAATATTTGGATAACAATCCCTAAGCCCCCCTCTCAAGATATGAGAGGCTATCGGAGTTTGACGTCATTCCTTAGTCTAAATAAGTGGCTAAGCTCAATTTGCTCCCTCTCTTAAAGAAGAATAAGCTGAGCAAGAGACAGTTTGCTAAGATGCTGGGCATCCACTACAGGAATGTCTTTCGTTTGTTTCACGATGGATATGATCCGCGCTTATCCACTCTCACGAAGTTCGCTAAGGTTCTTAAGTGTAAGATTAAAGACNNGCGAAATCCTTTGAGACCCAGGCGCTTAAAGCCAGGCGCACAGCTTCACTCACGATATCAATTGTTCGTTCATCGTCAATCTCACGGATCGAGAGAATCGTCGCCACTAGTTCATGCTTTAAATCTCGCAACTGTTCTTGAGCAGAGCGGTCCATCATTAAAGGCAGAGCAAAATCCGAACCACGGCTGGGTTTATATCGACTCCAAGCGAACCTCTTGGTAAGCCCCTGCGTGCGTGCCTAAGAAGAAACCAAAAGCCCTAACCGCGATAGTCCTCCCGAAGGAAGAAACGCTACCTGTGCCCGTTGAGGAGCGAGATGCGAGCCCACTATCGGGCGTTGATTTCACGCTGAGTTTTGCTTCTTTTCCAGCTCGAATTAAGAAGAAACGGTTAAGTAAAAGCAAATCGAATGTTCCTAAACGTCGTTAATTGAGGCCCACCTCGAATATACATACCCCCTCTCAAGANNAGGGGGGTCGTGTCCGACACTTGCAATACCTGACCATTCTAGTTAGAATATAGATATGACCACGGGAATTCGTAGTACGTTAGCGCTCACAACCATGATCCTACTCACCGCTTGTGAGGCTCCTTCTGAACAGATTGTTTTAGAATCCACGGCTGATGTCGCAGCCCTTCAAAATGAAATTGAAGACCTCTGCGATCCAAGCGCCCTGCCAAACGGTGGAGGTAACGGAACTGCCGAACATCCATTTCTGATTTGTTCAATTGGCCAACTTAAACTCGAGGAAGGCTATCACTATCGACTGGAGTCTGATCTAGACTTTACGGGCGTGACATTTCAACCCATTGAGTTCGGGTTAAATATCGTACTCGACGGCAATGGATACGAGATTCGAAATATTACTGCAGATTACCGAGGAAGCTTCACCCAGTTAAGCTCCGGCGTTTTTAAGATCCTAAGTGGTCACTTAAAGAACATGAGATTTAGAAATATCGATTTCAAATCCTCGAGTAGATCCGGCGTTGTCGCTGCAACCGTAAATTATGACGGCATCGTTGAAAACGTGAAAGTCTACAATAGCAGTGCAAGGTCCTATGGTACGACAAGTCCTGGAATGTTTGCCGGGGGAATTGCCGCGATAAACTATGGCACTATTCGTGACTGCTTTACTTCGATTATTTCCCAGGGTGTTGCCAACTTCGGCGGGATCGTTGGCGACAATTATGGACTAGTCGAAAACTCCGACTCTGAAAACACACTCACTAACTTCTATGCCGCGCGAGTGGTAAATTACAATCGATATGAAGGCACAGTAAGAGACTGTCAATATCGCGATCATTCACCACAAACGAATCATGTCACTGTCGGATGGAGCGGTGGCATCAAAGAAAACTGTGATTAAAATGTTGAGGTGAACTCAACATACTGCCACCAGATCATGCCGTTTGCAGTTGCTGTTATCTGCATTTCACCGCAAACCGGATAGACTTGATTGGCAGTCATGGCCTGATTACCACCACCATACGAAAGCTGAGCACTTCCCGAGTAAATAAGAATATGCGCATAATTCCCTTCTGAAACCTCAAATACCAGATCTCCAGTATTGTAATTAGCTCTTACTGTATTAGATTGTAAAATTCCTGTGCCTGGATTGATTGTCATAGCCCCTCCCTGGGATTAAATTGTCGTCGGACGATAATGAATTACGATTCCACAATTTCTTGGTGCACCAGTTTGCTTAGTAACAATTTTTAGTCGAAGAGCCGTCTGGGCTGGAAACTTTGTTTGCGCTAGAACAGGCGCGACACATCCTGGAAAGGTAGCGCCAATTGAGATTCGAGCGTCCCCCGCTGAGGCATCAATTTTTGGTGTCGTTGAAAAAATACTGTTAGTAAATCCATCACCAGGTGTCTCTTCGTAGAGAATGTCCAGCTCAGTGGTGCCGCCTGATCCTGGGTACATGTTGTACATGTGGACATTGATAATCTCGGCATCATACTCGAAGAACTCCTGCCCATCTGCTCCTTGGTATGGAGCCACCATTGCTCCGTACCTTCCGTTTAGAAAGAACTGCTTTGCTCCGTGCTGATAGAGATTAATAAAGTTACACGAGGATGCTATTCGTTGAACCGCCTCCTCCGAAACAGCTCCGCGAAACATTAATCCTTCTACGTAAAGCAACTTTCTCAATGCAGTTACTAAAGTGCCTGCCATGGCATCTCCCTCCTAGATATATCTGTACGCCCCACCGCCATCTGAAAAGCCGATATACTCAGCTCGCATTCCAGCAGTTGGAGTAAAACCAAGTGAAGCATCCACAGTCACGGTGTTTGTTCCCGTATCAACTGCAGAGACTTTCACTTCATCACTTAAATTTGTGTAATCGTAATCGTGCACTTGAACAGTTGCTCCGACCTTCATCTTTCCAATGTCCCCTGCACCCACAGTGAACTGAGTCGCTGAGATGCCAGAAACGATCTCAACAGACGGACTAAAAAACGCGTGAATGAGCTTATAGAGTTGGTTTTGACTTTTATCCGTACTCTCTGGGTACCTTGCGATATCAATCACGTATCCTGCTTGCGGGGTAAAAGGGNNCAGGGCTCACTAACATCGCATAGGGATTAATTGGATCTAGCTGTACTAATGTCGTTTCAGCCTCTTCACTCCAATCGTCTGCGTGAACTAAGATCTTTTGTCCTACGTACTGTTCCCATTTGCGCTTCTCATCGCCTGGGTAAATCGCGCCATAGCTATCTTTGAAAACGAGCTTTGTCGTGGTTGATCCCGAGACAATTTGTGAGNNGTGAGATCGTCGCATACCGATCACTCGCCTCACCTCCAACACCAGCAGCAAGCTTTAGGGTGGCGGTTGCATTTTTTAGATCCAAGCTTCTCTCAATCACCTCAAAGAGCTGAGTACCGATGTATCTTTCGCCCGAACTGAAGTTTGGGATCATGAGGTTTTGATTATCTTGAACGGCCACGACATCGCCTGCTTCAATCAAACACCCAGCGCCCCAGTTCGTTTTGACCGTGAAGGTGATCGCACCTCTTTTAAATCTCGTCAGTAGAAGCTTTGTGATTCGAGCTAAGCTATTTTCTGAATCCAGTAGATCAGACTTAAGGCCTTTGGACTGGATGTTCAGTGTCCCGCTGATTCCAATCAGTGTCAGACTCTCGCTATCGAGCACGCGGTACTGGATCCCGTAATGACCCTCGGTCGAATAGTCGTACTCGTAGTTGACCTCGTTATAAAACGTGCGACCATTCGTCGAGCGCGATGGTCTAATCTCTTTTGCGTTTAAGACATTGTCTTTATNNGCTTTCCACGCTTCGTTAAAGAATAAGCTCCAAGCGGGCGATAGATCTCTTTTTCGATGAAGGATTTCCCAGAAGATTCCGTATCCGTAATAAAGAAACGGTAGGTCGTTTGACCAATCGAGAGAAAGGTATTTTTTAGATAAAGGTGTTGAGCCACATCCACATCGATCGGTGTGAGCCGCATGCCGCAAACGTCTGGATAGGTATCAAACTGAGATCTAAAGCCAATGGTGGCAGATGTAGTGTTTTCGCGACGGATCGAATTGTTTGTCAGTACGATCTTTCGATTCGCGGTTCCTTGATAATCCTCAAAGCGAGCGATCTTAAAATACTTGTCGTTATTGTAGCCCGAGGAAACGACACTGCCTGCTAGCTTGATGTAATCGCCTTCGACGAGNNGTCAGTCGTATTGATCTCGTTTGGATTCGGATTTGGACCAATCGAATAAAGAGGCTCACCCTTAATCCAACAATCATTCCATCCCGAGAGCATGATCTTTAAAGCCATATCCATGGCCGAGTCAGTGATTTGAATGCCTGATGAGACCTCATCTCCAATCTCATGCTCCGAAGCCACCGTGCCCAGTGCGCCACGACTGATATCAATGAATCCACCTACGAAGGTGTCCAAGGCACCGTTAAAGTCGGTCGTGTTTGCGTAGCTT
>DBAE01000046.1 GCA_002291495.1 Bacteriovoracaceae bacterium UBA1018
CTGTAGCACTTGCCTCAGCCGTATCTAATGCGGGTGGCTTAGGCTCTTTTGGTGCCCATCACCTCGGCAAAACCCAAATCTTGGAAACAGCTCAAGCAATCCGAGAAAAAACTACAAAATCATTTGCATTAAATTTGTGGATCCCTGCTCAAGAGGAACTCGGTGAAAAATTGAGTGAGTCCGATTTTGAAAAAGCAATTTCAATACTTGAGCCGTATTATGATGAGCTTAAAATTTCTCGTCCCAAACTATCGGATGTCATTTTTCCAAAATATGAAGAACAGATCGAAGCGATCCTAGAAGCCAAACCTGCCGCGTTTAGTTTTGTTTTTGGAATTCCATCACGAGAGATTATTGCGGAATGTAAGAAGCGTCAAATTGTCACGATGGGTGCGGCAACTCATGTCGATGAAGCGGTCGCCATTGAAGCCGCAGGCATTGATATTATCGTTGCATCTGGAAGCGAGGCGGGTGGCCATCGGGTCTCATTTCTAAGTGATCCCGAAGAATCTCCTGCTCTATCCGCATTGATTCCACAAATAGTAGATCGAGTGAAGATCCCTGTGATCGCTGCGGGTGGAATCGCAGACGGAAGAGGAATCGTTTCTGCATTTACTTTCGGCGCAGAAGGTGTGCAAGTCGGTACAGCATTTTTGGCGTGTGATGAATCCAATGCAAGTGCGGCTCATCGAGCTGAACTGCGAAAAGAATCAGCGAGATTTACAGCGCTCACAAAAGTATTTTCAGGTCGATATGCTCGTGGAATCAAAAATAGATTTATGACTGAACTGAAAAAACACGAATCAGAAATCGCTCCCTACCCTTATCAGAACTGGCTCACTCAACTCATTCGTAGAAATGCAGCACAAGCTGGAAAGAGTGAATACTTGGGACTTTGGGCCGGACAAAATGCTCCCCTCATCAAACACACGAAGGCAGAAGAATTAGTTCGTTTCCTAGTAGAAGATGCTGAAAGAGTTCGGAAATTGATTTAGATTTATCAATGACTCCAAAATAGCCAATAATTTCAAATAATTAATAAAGTCTTTATTGATTGATTAATTTTGTCAATTAATATAAAACCATATCTCTATTTTTGCGGTACGTACTCTTTTGTCATTTTCTTTAGTTACCATCGTGCTGATTTATTCGTTCACCCGGATATCATGGGCTGAAACTGATACCTCCCCCATCAGTGTGGAGATTATCAATACGGATGCTAAAAATATTTCAAGCCGCTGGATCGCAGCTAAAATGAAAGCGACCAAAAAAATATTTCAATCAGCCTGCAACTTATCTCTCGCATTTTCCATTCAAGAAAACAGTCACTATCCAAATGATGGAAGATGGCAGGACCTAAGCACCACTCTCGAAAAACTTCCTCCTCTACAAAAAAACCTAACGGTCTTTTACGGTCACAGTTACAGCTTTCCAGGGATCATGCCCGCCACCGCCATGGCATTTCCCCACTGGGACGTATTCTGGAAAACATCTCAAACGGGATACGGAACAAGATATCTGAATCTAAAAAATACTGTGTGGATAGAAAGCAAGAGTACTCGCCGACAAGAAAGAAAAAACTACCGTCGAAACCATAACATCCTCGCACATGAAATCGGGCACTTACTAGGCCTCGAGCATTCAAACTTAAAAAGAAACCTAATGGCAGAGGGATGGAACCAAGAAGCTGGAAATGAATTAACATCTCAACAGTGCGATCAAATAAAGTCCTACATAGAATTACATTTTTAACTCAGCAATTTCTGTCAGATTTTCAGTACAATTTAGTTAATTTCTATTATTAATTATTAAAAAAGATCACAAAGAAGTGACACGCTGTAATTTTCTAGTATCGTTGTTTATCTAATAAAACAACTCAACCAAGGAAGGTTCAACGATGTTATTATCTCAAAAGAGATCTTTACTTGGAGTAACTGCGCTCAGCTCATCGCTAGCAGTATTGCTCTTAGCTTCCAGTTCATATGCAGCAAAAGGGCTTCACTACTCAGACGCCGAAATATCTATTTGGAAACAACGCGCTCAAGTAGGTCCGTACAAAACTAAAAACACAACAAATTACACACCAGGCGACTATGATCGCATTAAAGCCAATGCGAACGCATTTATAGCAAATCCGATGGCAGACAAGTGGGATGGCGGTCCCGCTATCAGTGGATGTATTCCAAAACTAGGTCAGGCTAGCTATCAAAATTATGAGCCTCATGCTCAGGGGCAAAAACTAAGAGATGCAGGTTTTGTCTACCTTTTGACCGGCGATAACCGTTACGCCGATTATGTAATCGATGTTCTCGTTGCACAAGCGAAAGAGCCCAAACTCAACTTCGACAATCGAACACGTTGGTGCCGATTTGTAGATCTAAATCCTGGTTTTGCTATTACCGAATGGCTCCTACGAGTAATCTTTGCATATGACTACACGAAAGATCGCGCAACATCGACCGAACGTACCTTGATCGAAAACTGGCTAAAGGGAGCTGGACGATTTTTTCAAATGGACCTCGATCTGGGCTTAAACAGTTTATACAAAGATCGTAATGCTGGAGTCATCGCAGATGTTACTGCCCGCTCCAAGGTAAAGACACAGACCCATCACGGTGGATACAATATTCCAAATATTTCGTATCACTATAATAATAGGCGTGCGACTATCGCTCGAACTCTCGCTCACTTGGCGGTGATGTTCAACGATGCAAGCCTCAAAAAAACGGTGACTTTATTTTTCAAAGAGTGGGTANNAAAATACTCAGTCTTTCCAGATGGAACTCACGCAGAATACTACCGAGGGCACAAGGACCTACCAACTCAGGGACTCAACTACACGTGTTCAACGCTCGCTGATATGATCGCTATTGCTGACGTATTTGCTCGCGCCGGAGACAAGAGTTTGTACGACTACACTACTGGAGATGGATTAGGTGCAACCAAAGGCGGTTCTAAAAACTTGCGTTTGGCTCTTCAAAACCTGGAAAAGTACATCAACAAGTCATTTGCGCGTAATCTAGTGGGATATCCAAATAATGAGACTTACCGAATTGGCGCATATGACGGTGTTAAAAAAACAACGAGTGTTTTTGACATCTGGTTTGCCCAAGCAAATGTCTATTACAAAGATAGTCTGATCAAAAGTACATACATGAGAAAGTATCCAACAACTCCAACCAACTCAGGCCCGCATCACCCATGGTCTTCAGTAGGCGCTACCTATCCTGGAGTTCTGTTTATGTTCGGAGACATGGAAGGAAAAGTTAATCCATTTGGAACTGCCCCAGCGACAACTCCGGCACCGACTCCCGCGCCGACTGCGAAACCTGTACCTACTCCGACTCCCGTACCGTCAGTTTCAACTACGATCACTGTAAACTTAAAAGGATCACCTGCTAATGGTGTGTACGCACACTTTAATTTGCTGGTCGATGGAGTAAAAGTGGGAGATCGATTCAGCACTGCAAGTAATGCGAATTACACTTTCACTGTGGCAAAATCTTTTTCCACGATCAAAAAAGTAATTGTGCATTTCGATAACGACTTATCCATTACCGGTGCTGATCGAAATCTCTTTGTGAATTCCATCAATGTCGGAGGGAAAGCACTGACTCCAAAAATCCCTGGCGTCACATTGGATACCGGAGCACTCGACGGCAAAGATGTTATTCCTGGACAAGTAGTGATCCCTTGGAATGCTTACTTAATTTTTCCAATTAACTAGATCATTCTGTATCTCATCTCCAAAGCAAGGCCGGATCAGGAACTTCCTGGTTCGGCCTTTTTATTAGTGCAAACAGTAATAATAGCGTTTTATTTCAAATAGTTATGGCGAAACTTATACCTGATCATATTAGTTTGATAACTTCAGAGTGTGATGGTAAAGCAAGGTCCAAAGATATCGTCCACCGACGAGAAAGAAGCTCAGATGAAAAAGATCGTTTTAATTGGAACTCTAGCTGCGTGCATGACCACTTCCGCCCTTGCGCAAACCCGCGCCGCAAATAAGGCAAACGAGATGGCCAAGTTTCTTTCGGACACGCGAGTTCAGGCCGAAATCGATAAGATCATCGAACAGGGCACTTCTGATTATGTTGCCTTCAAAGGCATCGAAGACAATTCCGCAATTAACAGCTGCGTCGGACATTATTCGACATTTAATCTAATCTTTACTCGCGCTATCCGCGAGCTATCAATTTCTCAAGCTCGGACCTTTCAACTTTGTAAGGTACCCGCATCTTCAGGTCACTGTTTCAGTGGGGGTGAAGAAATGAGTGATGAAGAAAGAACTCGCCTGAGCTCTTCCATTCGCGTGGATGCCGAGTCCATGAAGTGCGAAACTATCTTCGAATAACAGGCTTCAAGTCCACTTGATCCAAATCTGGATCACTTTGATCCAAAATATCTCGACACCGAGCGGCTACTGTGGAATATACAGCTTGTATGTCCATTACACCGAGTTCGTATAAAAATTACCTTAACGAAGAACTGGAACGTCGGATCCGGATCAATCCGAAGTATTCTCAGCGCGCTTTCGCCAAACACTTAGGACTTAGTCCCGGTGAACTCTCAGAAGTTCTCCGCGGAAGACGCAACCTCAGCCTAAAATCCGCGCTTCGAGTCGCCAAAGCTCTTAACTTAAACCCTGATGAAACAAAGCATCTCGTACTATCTTCCCAGGCAGAAAAAGTAGGAAATCCTAATGTAGCTGCAGTCGTCAAAACACTACTCGGCACCGAAGATCATGGAGACTCTCACGACTCCTCTTCCCGCCAACTCACTCTAGATTTATTTCACTTAGTCTCTGACTGGTACTGCTTCGCTATTGTAAACCTCGCCGACTGTATTGATTTTAGATGGAGCCCAACTTGGATCGCCAAAAGACTCGACATCACCCGGGCGCAGGCACAACTCGCTCTCGAAAGACTCGAACGAGTAGGACTGATCGAACGTCACGCAAACTCATTGCGAATGGCGCCTGACTTCGTCATGTCACCTTCTGGGATCCCTTCCGAAGCGATCAGAAATTATCATCGTCAAATCATGCAAAAGGCGACCGAAGCTCTCGAATTACAGTCCATTCACGAACGAGAATTCAGCGGTACTAGCTTTGCTTTTGATCCAAAACAGATCGAGGCCATCAAAAAAGACATTGCGCAGTTTCGATCAAAACTTTTGACCAAATACTCAAAGGGAAAAAAGACCGAGGTATACCACCTCGAGCTCGCCCTTTTCCGAATCACTCAATCTCAAAACCTGGAGAAGTAAACCTATGAAAAAACTAACCTCAAATTTCGGTTTGTCCGCACTTATAGTCAGCGCAATTACTGCCCTTACCACAAGCACCACTAGCGCGGGGGAGTCGACCATGGGGCCCACACATGTTGGAAATGGTGACGACGGAAGTGATCTCGAGTCAGCCGCGCCTCTCATTCAAGGCCCAATTGTTCAGGCAAGAGAGGCGGCAGTTAAAACTCTCAAGCGCCTCGACATAGACACGATTTATGGACTTGGAACACTCATTCCAGAAGTAGAAAACTCGAAACTCTTTCTAAGTAAACAGGACATCGCCGCACAACAAAAAGAAGACTTGGCCGTTTTTCACAGTGATATGCGAGGACTGGTCTTCGCACGCACCTTTCCTCAGTCTCATGCAGAAACGCGATTTTTCCCAATTGCCGAGAAGCTCACTGAGCAACAGCTCATAGCGCTACATATTCATGAAGCGCTCCATCGGTCGCTCCCAGAACATCTGCGGGAAGACGAATCCATTGTTACAAACATCACGTTAGCCATCACCTCGCCGGCCTCTAATCACGACCGGATCCGAGCTACAATGGCCAAGCACATCCCGGCACCAAAAGTGGTTCCTGCGCAACTGACTGCTACGTCTTCTCATCCAGATGAAGCCGGATATCGTGTCAGCGGTAATCAATCTGTTACCCAGGTGGAAGATCCAATCCCGGAAAATGCAGCAGTTAAACAGCCCTCTCTGGTGGGTTACTCCTATCGAAACTACTCTGCACCCAAGGGCGTTGCTCTGTATCCAATCAAGAGCATGCACGTCCTTCAGAGCTTTCTGTATCCCTTCGGAAATGATCGAGTCCCACTCGGCTTTGGAATCGAAGCCTCGATGATCAACTTAGAAAGTGAGACACTCACGGGTCCGCTCAGTTTATCGGCTCGCATGCGTCTTTGGTCCAAACGTGGTTTTGATATCGGAGCCTGGGGAGTAGCCTCACTCAATACGTTGTCAGCTGAAGAACTGAAACGATCTCCGATTGGTCGAGATGTCAGCACAGTAGGCCTATCGATGACTAAAGATATTAACTTTTTTTATGTAGAAAATCTGCTCAGTATCACCTTTGGAAGCAAATCGAAGTCGAAGCTTTCCAATTATGAATACACTTATCATTATGGCAATGTGATCAATGCAGACATTCATGCCGGAGCCCGAATTAAGAAACTTAAAATCGGAGGTTTTGTTGGTTTTGGACTCGCAGATTACTTCAAAGTCGATGGGCCCGACTTTGCTTATGATACCGGAAGGTACCGACTTGTCACTGTTGGACCTGAAGTCGTATGGCGCGAAAAGGACTTTAGCGTCAGCCTAACTGGTCGCTTCATGGCAAACTCCAGTAAAGAAGTAAATTTTGATCAGCTTGGAAACATCATGGGTCAGGGCGTGGGCCAAGGTAGTGTATCAGGAGCGTTCCATGTCTATTTCTAAAACAGCTCGTGTCCGTACATCTGGATTGATATTACTTTCAGCTCTCATCCAGGCTTGTGGTCCAATTGTAGCACTTGAACCTAAAGTGCATGAATACTCGATGGATGGAGTCAAATTGCTTTCAGCGGATGTTTCGCGCGGAGATGATCCGAGATTATCAGCACAAGCTGAATACACAATCTCCCCACGTCACCATTTGATGCTCCGATTACAAGAAGTCAATCAGCGCAAAGACTCGATCCGTGTGAGTGATTTAGAACGGGTTGAACTCAAGCTTCACCTGACTCGAACTCTTGATCCATCCACTTCACAGGATGAGTTCGATACGACGATCCGCCCGTCGATCCAAGTCTGCCCGATTACTAAATCTTGGATGATGCTAGCCACTTGGAACTACGCCCATCCCTTTAGTAAAGATGGAACTTGGAGCCAAGGTGGCGGTGATTATGACCCAAATGGATGCGTCCACGCTCTAAGGCTCGAAGGCCAAAACCTGATCTTCGATGTCACTCGGTGGTTTATCGACTATCCTCGCGGGCGAGGCGCCAACTACGGCTTGGTAGTCATTGCTGATCGCGAATGGACCATCTCAGGTGAAAAGTCTGGCTCACATTCACCTCGGCTACTTTGGAAAGAGTAAGGGTATGGCGA
>DBAE01000266.1 GCA_002291495.1 Bacteriovoracaceae bacterium UBA1018
TACAATAATCGACGGGCAACAATTGTTCGCGCTTATGCGCTTATAGGCGTCATGTTAAATGATTCGAAATTAACTGAATCGGCCAAGCTCTTTTTTAAAGAATGGATGAAGTGGGGAGTGTTTCCTGATGGTACTCATAATGAATACTATCGAAACGACTTCTTAACGCAGGGTTACCAGTATTCTTGGTTGACCATTACCAATATGATTGAAGTTGCAGATGCTCTGGCTCGTAAGGGTGATACAAGTCTTTACACCTATTCGACTTCAGATGGTATTGGCCAAACAAAAGGTGGAACAAAAAATCTACTCCTTGTTCTCCAAAATATGGGCAAGTACATCGATGGAACTTTTAAACGCTACTCGCCTGGGCATCCGAATGACGAGAAATATCGCTTAAGACACTTCGATCCTTCCGGTCGATATTACGTCAATGATGTTTGGTTGGCTCAAGCAAACATGTTCTACAAGGATATGAACTTGCAAAAAATCTACATGCGAGTTGCTGAAGGTGGCTATCCATCCAAAGTTTCGAGCCAAGGTGCAAACTTACCTTGGTCATCCAATGGTGCAACTCATCCTGGTAAGTTGTTTATGTGGGGAAAAATGGAGGGTACCGTTAATCCTTTCGGATCGTCTTCGACCTTGCCTGCTCCGACGGCTGCTCCAACTCCAGCACCAACACCTAATCCAACAGGATGTAGTGGAACAGGATCGATCACACGTCAACAATGGAATAGTGTAGGTGGCAGTATTACTTCTTCAGTTCCAATTTCTAAAACGCCTTCAAGTACTTCAACACTGTCGTCGTTTGAAGCGCCTTCAAAAATTGGGGACAATTATGGTGCGAGGGTACTGGGCTACATTTGTGTACTTCAGTCTGGTAATTACACCTTCTATATCGCAGGTGACGATGCAGCTGATCTGTATTTGAGTGCTGACAATCTTTCATCTAACAAGCGAAAGATCGCGTCGCTTACGTCGCATACCTCTTCACGAGAGTACACGAAGTACGCATCACAGAAATCGGCCAGCATTTCGTTGGTGGCCGGAAAACGCTATTACATCGAAGCTCTCCATAAAGAGAGTGGAGGAGGGGATCATCTCTCAGTTGCCATCACTAAGACTGGGAGTTCTATCTCAGGCCCAATTCCAGGTAGTTATTTGATTCCGATGAATTGAATAAATGACAAATAGATTAATCTAAAGAGGCTCGAGGGTGATTCACTCTCGAGCTTTTTTTATGCGACCTCTTTGAGTTCCTGTAGTGCGTCTTGATAAGCCTGGTAATGTTCAAGGAGTCCAGGTTGCTTCGAGATCGACTCAGGATTGAGAAAGCTCAGGACTTGCGCAAACTGAAGTGGATCCAGGCCTTTGAGATCTGATCTCATTTGTTTGTACCTTTTTTGTTCCTCCACCCGGTCGCTTTTTAGCCGGATCAGCGCCATCTGGAAAAATGTCGTCAGTAGATCGGGCGAGATCGTTCGAGAGATTACCTTTTGATGAGTCAGGTAAAGGCTCTGAGTATTTGCCAGAGCAGTAATATACTCGCGGTCCAAATCCTCAAGAAATTCGGGAAACTGTTTAATAAACCAAGATTGAAAGCCTCTTGAAGCTTTACGAAGTTTGCGAGCAGCTGAGTAGTATCGACGTGCTTTAAATCGATGGCTCATCTTCTTTCCTAAAAGGGCTCCGATCCAAGCTCCAGCGATTGCGCCCGCCGGTCCCAGAAAAGTTCCAAATGCGCTGGTCATGAAAGGCGTTACGCTAATAGCGACAGCGCCGCCGAGTTTAGCACCAGCTAATCCTCCTCCAGCGCCGAGACTATCATAGAGTGCGTGTTCGATTCCGAGGGAGAGCTTTTTTTTGCCTTTGAGTACGCTCATTAGGTTGACGATCAGATTCTGAGTTAAAGCATCTGAAGCCACGCTGGGTGTCGGATCAGCGGAAGCGTTGAGGAGTGTCTGAATCTTTTCGTCATCGGAGATTACCTCACTTCGAGGAGGAGTGTCCTTTGCCGAAGTTTCCTTTTCGATTTCTTTTACGGATTGANNCTGCAAAACGGATGACCTCCGGGGCAAAAAACTTGGGTTGTGTTCGATAATGGCGATAAAGGACATCGAAGAGCGTTCTATTGGTCTCCAAGTTTACACCGCGTGGAAGACTCTTAAGCCAGGAGGGCAGGCGTTTTTTCTTTTGCCGTAATGCATGTGCATGGGATGCGGGACTGTTTAGTAGCTCGGTCCAGTGCTTGGTGAGTCTTATCCGGCGATAGAGCAGGAGAGCGCATAGAAGCGAAAAGAGCGCAGTAATTGCCCACTCAACAGGTAGTGATAGTACTACTTCCCACATTCAACTATTTTACCTGAATCGGTGTACCGCCGGTATGTGGCATGAGTGACAGCGCAAGATCGTCAGAACTTTGACGACCGACAAAAAAAGGACAATAATTTAAAATCGAAAAAATATATCTAGATATTGTAACCATTCCAGCGCACCATTTATTTAAACAATAATAATTGTAAGTCTCGAAGTTTGAGCATTACATACAATTAATGAGTTTTCTTAAGGATGGGGAAACAACATGAAAAACGTAAAAAAACTTGCTCTCAGCTTAAGTCTGTTGAGCGTTGCTAGCAGTTCTGCGTTAGCAGCTGATGTAGAGNNGTTTACGGTGCAAAAACCTTTAATAAGGATGTTTTGCCAACTGGATTCACTGACCGAAAGCCTGTGTTTAGCAATTTCAGTAAATTCGGATTGAATGTCGGATCTAAACTAAGTGATGAATTTAAAGTCGCCGCTCAATTTGTTGTGTCAGGTAATAGATCGCTTGTAGGTTCTAACTACCCAGAATGGGCTTTAGTCGCAAACTGGGCTTTCGTTACCTATACACCAGTTAAAGGGCTTAACTTTAAGCTTGGGCGTCAGCTTTATCCTGTGTGGATTGCTGCTGAGTTCATCGACGTAAACTATTTGCAACCGTTCCGCGAGATGCCAAATTCAGTTTACAGTCTTTCACCATTTAAAGGCTTCGACGGCTTGTCTGTTGATTATGGGTTTGATCTCGGATTCGGGACTCTTACTCCAGCCATGTTTGGTGGACGAGCAAATCTTAGCTCCGGTTCTGCTGCTCAGTCGATCCAGGTTGATTCTAGTAACCTCTTGGGAGCCAGTTTAACATTGGATGGCGATGGCTACCGTCTTCGTGCACAAACTTCTCGTTCCGATGTTCGTATTAATCAAACTATTACTGCAGCCGGTATCAACAGAACTATGTCTGATGCAACTATCATCAGCACTGTGGGTTACCGCTTTGATAAGTACAACATCGTATCTTGGGGTGAGTACGGCTACAGCCATGCACCAAAAGGTCAAGACACCGGATACGCTAACGTGTTCAAGCCAGCTCTTGGTGGAAAATACCTCGGCGATATCCGCTCTTGGTACCTCTTAGGAGGTTACCGCTTTGGCAACATCATGCCTCGCTACACCTATGCTAAGGCTGATTGGCAAGCAGGTATCGTAAACGGAAAATCCAAGACCCACAATTTCGGCGTCAATATCCAAGCAACACCAGGCGTTATGGTTAAATTGGATTATGAAATCGTAAAAGTACCAGGTCCAACCGAAAACGACGCAGCTTTGTTTGTAACCCGCACTGCCGGAAGTACAGAGACAACAGCTAAGTCTTTCTTTGCTGGCGTTGACTTTATTTTCTAAGAAAGGAGATCCAAATGAAGACGTTTCAAGTAGTTAGTTTCGTATTGGTTTCTCTGCTCTCATCGACAG
>DBAE01000003.1:0-13343 GCA_002291495.1 Bacteriovoracaceae bacterium UBA1018
GTCTAATTTTTAAACACATTAAACAAAACAACTCCTTAGATTTCGCGGACTAATTCAGTCATTTTCATGGCTTCACGCTTGCAATTTAAATAGGAATCTTCAGAGACATCGCGCAGACGCCTTAGGATTCGAGACGTCAAAATAAGAGAGATCAAACCTTTACTGAGAGAGAGTTATGAATATTTTTGTACGCACTGTTGTAGCCCGAACTGTATCCCGCACAATCAAATTTTGGTTTTTGATGACCTTAGGAAGTATCGGTGTTGCTACGGCCGCTGACCCGCAGCCAGATGCTCGAAAAGTGAACATTCATCCCTGTAAGAGCAGCGATGGCTTATTCACGCTTTACACACCTTCGAGCAATGGCATTTACGTCAATGACTCAGATGTTGCGATCATGAGACTTCAAATCGATCCAGAACTCAGTCTTGCGGTCAATAATTCACGCAAAAGAGTCGACGAAAGACTTGTAAAGATATCCGTTACAGAACTCTTTGAAAAAGTAAAGCATGACCAGCTCCGCGAAACCTATGCTCAGATCTTTGAAAACGCTCATGACTTGGACACTACCCTTCATCAAAAGCTCGAGAACAAACTCAGTAGCAATCTAAGACGCGTGGACAGCGAGTGGTGCCAAAAAGCTATCCCGATCGTTCGCAACTACTACGTTGAACTCCTCAAAAAACGTTACTACTCCATTCGCTCACAGTGCGAGAAGACAATGAGTCAGCTAGACACGCTCATTACACTTTTGCCTGAAGCACCTCATGGATTTCAAGACGACAAACCACACGTTGCCGCATTAATTAACAAAATTAAAGAAGCGTCTAACGAATGCGACAATTCGACCTATCCGTCAAAAAAGTATACTGATCGAACTGTTATGAAACACATTAAACAAGTTCAAGAATACTCCGAACTATCTGACCTTCATAAAGAAATGACAAAGGTACGAACGAACGAAGCTCGACATGAAGCTAAAAAAGCAGCTGCAGCAAAATAGTCTTATCATCTTGACGAAAAAAAGAACCAAGAGAGTAAAGAACAATAAAGAGAGAGAAGTATGAAAACAAACACTAACCTAACTTTAAACAAATCGATTGTCCTGATCGCGATGACATTCATGCCTTTTGCAAGTTTGGCACAAGCTCAAGATCGCACACCTACCAAATACGCTCAGCAGGCCTGCAATTCGACCGACGCACTTTTTAAAATCAATACTCCGTACTCGACAGCGGATTCTAAATTTTCAAAACAGTTTCCGGCACCCCATCAGTCTGTAAAAATTCAACTCTTAGGATCACTTGCGAAAGTGATTAAAGATGATTCGAAACTAGAAACAAAGTTAACCGACCTCCTGATCTCATTAGGAGGAAAAGTCGACGACAAATGGTGCATTGTCGCTAAAAGAACTCTCTATAAAGAGCTAGAAGCCGCAGTGAAACATTTGCCTGCAAAGCGAATTAAAGAGTGTTCAGCATTAGATAAGAAAGCCTTTCCGCTACCCTACCTCGTATACTTTGATCGAGGATACACGGACATAGATAACAAAAAACAACTCGATGCATATGGCGAAGAATTTGATGAACTTGAAGAGGCCCAAGAGGTTAGAAATAGACTGGTTAATAAGTTGAAAGAAGCAGATAAACTCTGCAAATCTAACGCACAGTTTGATGCTGAACAAGCCTCAAGCCTCTTTGTTAAAAACATCGCAGAGCAAACGGCTGTCGCTGATTCGACTCTTCTTGCACATGGCAAGACGGTTAAGCGCATTGAGAAAAATCACGCCAATTCGCCTAATAAAGAAGAAGCCAAATCTCTATCTGCAAGAGACGAATAACCGCAACTATCGCTTAAGACTCATTCCGAAAGCGCTCACTCACTGACTTTTTACCCGTGCTTGAGCGCTTTCGGACTGATCCTGCACTCTTTTTACGAACTGTCTTTTTCTTAACGCCCGAGCGAACACGATGGTTGAGCTTAATGGCGGCAAAGAGAGACGAGCTCGGCGAATCTGCCCACATCTGATTGAGGCTTGCTCGCATATAGTTGATGACTTTCCCGTCTTTTTCAAAAGCGTCTTCGCGCAAGCGAACAATTTCTGCCCGAGCTAGCCCACTGACCAAATATTCGAAGTCTCGTCGCTCAATCGGTACGCCAGCAAGTGCTGCCTGAAATAGCTTACCCGTAGACATCTCATCGATTTCTCGCAAAACCGCTACAATTCGCTCAACATAACGTTTTTCATCGTTTGAAAGCTCACGCTCTTTTTTCAGTAAAGAATTGACTGGATCGCACACATCACAAAGTCCACACGTGCGACCTCCGTCCTCTTGGTCACCAAAGTGTTTAATCAGGTGAACCATGCGGCACTGATGAGACTCAGCAAAACGTGCGATCTGCTCCAGTTGTCTCACTCGATGCATGCGCTGGGCTTCGTAACTTTTCATCCAGTCTCGTCCCGACCGAGCCACTTCCCCATCCCCATTTAAAACGATTGCTCCATGGATACGCAATTTCTGAAAGGCATTCTCAAACGCAAGTTCGTCTTTAAAAAAATGCCCTACTTGCGATTGCAAAACATCTTTGGCGAGGAGGCTAGATTTAAGCGGGTTATTTGCTGGCCCCAGGAGCGGCGGCAATGCGAGATACAATTTTTTAAGGAGTTCTGTCTCTGGATAATCTCGATTAGTAAAAAACTCATGAGTGCGCCGATCCGCATAACTGTGCATGAGGATCACACGCGAAGGCTTACCATCACGGCCCGCCCGTCCAATCTCTTGATAGTAACCTTCGACACTCGACGGAAGTGCAGTGTGCAGCACAGTTCGGATGTTGGGTTTATCAATCCCCATTCCAAAAGCGATCGTTGCTACTATGACTTGGATCTTATCTTCTAAGAACTGTGCCTGGATGCGCTCTCGCGTCTCTGACGCTAAGCCAGCATGATACGCCTCAGCTTTGGTCCATGTTTTAAGTGCTTTGGCCTGTTCTTCAGCATCTTTTCGTGTGGGTGCATAGATAATTGCAGGCAGGCGCTCAGGACTTTGTAAAATTTCGGCCACTGCATCTGTTCGTTCTGAAGGATTCAGCTCGACGATCTCGAGCGCAAGATTAGATCTGCGAAACCCGTGGATGGATCTCACTTCTTGCTTCAACCCCAATTGTGTAACGATGTCATCTTGGACCTTGACGGTAGCTGTTGCAGTCAATGCGATTACAGGTGATGGCCTTAACTCCGGTAATCTCTGCCCAAGCATTCGATACTCAGGCCTAAAGTCATGTCCCCACTCTGAGATACAATGTGCTTCGTCCACCGCAATGAGTGATGGCTTTCGCTTGGCGAGCATCTCTAAAAAGCCAGGTACCGCAAGACGCTCTGGTGCGATAAAAAGATAATCGAGTTGGCCTTGCAAATAATCGACACAAACCACTCGTGATGCTGCGCGGTCTCTTCCGGCGTGTATACGTTCAGCTCGAAAGCCTTGTTTCTTCAATTTGTAGACTTGATCTTCCATGAGCGCGACAAGTGGGCTAATCACAAGTGTCGTGCCCCCACGAACAATACCAGGCAACTGATAGCAAAGTGACTTACCAGCGCCGGTCGGCATCACCAGCAATAGATCTCGCCCAGCTACAGCCAGTTCGCAGACTTCTTGCTGATAAGGTCGAAACTCCTCGAAGCCAAATTTTTCTTGTAGTGTAGTTTGTAAGTTCAACCGTTTGAATCTATCTTCCGCGCAATTGAGTTTCAATGGCTTTCAAGTTAGAAGCTCTCTAATAAGGACAAAATATGACGAATCGAAATGCGTTGGTGACAGGAGCAAGTGAAGGAATTGGTCGAGCGTTTGCCAAGGCGCTTGCTGCGGAAGGTTATAAACTCACTTTAGTCGCTCGAAATCAAACACGTCTCGACGAACTCGCTCAAGAACTAGGCGATGGTCACTCTGTCTTGGCTGCGGATCTATCTACTGCCGAAGGCATTGCCAAGGTGAGTCACAAATTTACAGAGACTCACTACGATCTATTGTTCAATAATGCTGGCTTTGGTCACTACGGTAGTTTTCCAGAAACCGATCTCAAGATTTACCAAAACATGATGCGCCTCAATATGGATGCATTGGTCGCACTCTCGCATGCCTATCTCAATCATGCACTTCCGGGAGACTCTTTGATCAATACTTCATCGACACTCGCTTTTTTGCCGATGCCTGCAAACGGAGTGTACGCGGCAACCAAAGCTTTCGTCACATCATTTTCCGAATCGCTTTGGTATGAGCAAAAAAAACGAGGCATCTACGTGATGAATCTCTGTCCGGGGATTACGATCAGTCAGTTTCATACTCGTGCAGGTGGAGTGAAAGAAAATTACCCCGAGCAACTTGCACAAACTGCTGAGCAAGTGGTTGCCACTGCACTGAAGGCACTTAAAAAGCGCAAATCCCCGACTGTGATTTCAGGAGTGCAAAACTCAAGCTTTGCAGCACTGACTCGCTTTATTCCACGCAAAGGAACCATTGCAATCATGGGTCAGGCAAAGATGTGACGGTACTTACTTGTCACGCGATGCGTTCATGCCTAAATATTTTAAAATCTGTCGTCCCGCACTCACTCCTTGCGACACGCAGGCTTGAATGAGAAATCCTCCCGTCGGAGCATCCCAATCGATCATCTCGCCTGCGACAAATACCCCAGGTTTACGTCGCAACATGAGCGGATACCCATCTACTCCAATCTCATTCCAAGAAAGACCACCCGACGACGAGATCGACTCCGTCAACGGCTGACGAGCTAAGAGCTCAAGTGGAAATCTTTTCACAAGTGACACAAGTTGCCGGAGGTCTCCTCGATCGGAAGGACTTGTCATATGAAAGAGCAACGCCAAGGCCCCCTCTCCCAAATTTAGAACTTTTTTCACTCGTCTCATGGGCGAAAGGTTTTCACGAACCCGTTCACACTTCTCTAACAAGGCCTCAACGCTCGAATCGGGCTTTAGATCGAGGTAAACCACGCCCTCAATCCCGGCAAAATAAACAGGTGTCCCTTCGATACCGTAGGAAGTAATCACAAGATCTCCACTGCGCTTCCCGCGCGAAGATTCAAGCACTACATTTTTGATGGGTTGTCCTTCCACTTCGGTCAATAGCTTTTCAGGCCACGCGACTTGAAATCCAACATTGGAGGATTGAAAGGGCACGAACTGCATACCCTTTCTCATAAAAATCTCCGGCCACCGAAGTGGATTTTCTTTCTTTTCCCAGCTCCCGCCACCTAAGCACAGGCACACGGCTGAAAATTCATGCACACTCTCCTCACCGGAGGAGCCACTGCGCAGTCGCACCACGCCGCCACCACCGGCGGCGGTAGAAAAATCTACAAGCTCCTGATCGAAATGAACTCGCACCCCAAGACGGTCGAGCTCAGAGGTCCAAGCCTTGAGTAATAAGGATGCCTTCATGGTTTCGACAAAGTATCGCCGACTTGTCCCCTTAAAAGTCGCGATACCCAGATTTTCGATGAACTTGATCCAATCCTCGGATGAAAATTCTCGAAAAAGCTGATCAAAAAAATCTCGCGGCCCAGTATAAAACTCTGCAAATTTTTCGACAGGGCTATCGTACGTAATATTGAGCCCAGAACTCCCTGCAATCAGAAGTTTGCGTCCAGGACCGGTCTTTTTCTCAAAGATATCAACGCTTACTCCAGCGCGTGCGAGAACGGTGGCAGCCATGAGGCCTGCTGGGCCCGAGCCTATAATCGCGACTGAACTTTTCTGAATACCTGAACTCATTTGACGTCTACTCTAATGCGGAAGAGAGCACTAGTCATCACACATTTATCTCGACAGACTTACAAATCATCATCTACAACTTTTGGTGGGGGGAACTGTACGACACATGTCATTCAGTTTTAGATCTATCAGTCGTGGAAGTGAGCTCAGAAGATCATTTTCATTTGCACTCGCTACTCTCACGTTTCTAACGTGGTCAGTAATCAGTCCGCTTTCATCCTCATTTGCTGAAACAGAACCAAGTTGCGGCAAAAAGCTCAGCGCAAACTCCCAATCGTCTACGGTTGTCATTCGGCCACTTCCGTTTGTCGAAGACATCAAGCTTCTGACGTTTAATATGTTTAACTTTAACAACAAACCCGCACAGGCCAAAGTTATTGCCAAAACGGTACTTAAGATTGATGCCGACATCCTGATCCTCCAAGAAGTGATCGGAGGAGTTCACACAATCCATACCTTTGACGACTCTGAGCTCGGTGATCAGTACTACGAATATTTCACTAAACATCCTCCGGTGAAAGGGATCAACAATAGTATCTTGATCAAGAAAGCTTTCCCCTTTGATGTGCAAGTCGAATCCCACATGCACGAAGAGTTTCTAGATCCGATACTTCCTGAAGACTCGGACCCTGTACCAGTCTTCAATCGGGATCCTATAACTGTGATCCTGCGCGAAAAAGGGAAGCCAAAAGATAGTCCCCCGCTCGCGATCATTATTAGCAACCATAGTAAGTCTCAGACCAAGAGAAGGAACTCGTCGCTTACAGGCAAAGATCCTCTGGGAAAAAAGAGACGCACAGCTCAGATGGAACGGCTCAAACAAATTATCGAAAATTATAAGAGGCGTTTTGGGAAGCACGCTCGGATCATATTAGGCGGAGACTTTAACGCCAATCCGAACTCTACAGATTTAGACCCAATTCAAAGTGGTGCTCGGATGAAAGAAGTTTTTGACTTACTCAGCAATCCTCCGCCACGCTCCGAAAGAGTTACTTACGGGGAATATCCCTCAATTAAAGGCAAATCAAGTAAACAACCTGATATGTTTTTCGTATCCGAGAGTCTTCAAAGCAGTGTGAAAGACGTCTCGATTTATCGTTACGCCGAAGATGAAGTGCGAGGGTCAGATCATTTCCCACTCGTACTCACGCTGCAATTTAATCGGTTCTACACAGATTATTTAAATGAACTAGAGCAATACAAAAGAAGCCAACCGCCAGAAGCTCCTGCTCCACAAACCTCAGCACCACAAAGCTCTGATGACGTTAAGGAAGCGAGCTAATAAAAATGAAAAAGGGTCAGAAGCATCTTGCCCCAACCCTTTTCCGTGCTTTTTAACTATCTGATAACTACTAACTAGGATCTAAAAAATTGTCCCCATTTTCGCCTGGGGACCAGGGCCAGTGTTCACCCCCGTCCTATTGGACTGTGACTGTCACGCGTTTCTTATGAAGGCGATAGAGTCGAGAGTGCACTTTTTCTTCATTCTCAGGACTTGCTGCCGGATCCTTGAAGTAAACGTCTCCGTTTTTCTTCTCAGACACACGGTTGCCAGTTGCTAAGAAGGTCGCTCTCTCTTGGTAAGCCAAGATTGAAGGACCAGTTGTTTGAGCTTTCTTTGCGTCAACAAAGACAGCTAATCCGCTTTGGCCTGAAGTGGTGCTAGTAAAGAGTCCAGCTACACCCCTTACGTTATTGGCCAGTTTAAACTGTGGAAAGATATTAAGTGGGATCGAAACAGCACGAGCTGCATCGTCAAACTCTGGGATGGTGAGCGCAATACCAAAGAGCGCTAACTTCTCACCTAACCCGACATAAACTCGAGATTGTTTTCCAAACGCAAGACCGATGATCTTGGTGTCGCCGAGGCCGCCTACTGGGATCGGTTGACCATTTGGAAGCACATCACCATCCACAGAAGTGGCGTTAGTGACGCGGTCTAGATTCAGCGATAGACCGATTTCGCTCTTACCATCTAACGTGGCACGTAGAGCAACTTGGCCAATTTGATCACCTCGGTCGTTACGATCGTAGATTGGAAAAACGAGAGTCGGCAGAGCAATATTGCCCATGCTGATCACAGTCTTTACTTCTGCGTAAGTTTCGGTTTCTTGTTCATAGGTGCGGAAATCGACGCCTTTGACGATTTGTCTGGAAGGCTTACATGCTGTGGCCGAAACTGCTAACCCCATCACAAGCCCCATCATCACCGCGCGATTTAGATTAAAATACATCTATCCCCCTCTGAGCCACCGTGGACTCCTTGTTAAATCTTATGTTGATTTTATCAATCAACTATTAACCCTATCGGTGAAGGGTTTGAGTACTTTAATCAATTATTAAAGACACAGNNACACAGCGCAATATATGCCATTTTTTTGTGGTTTTATGGAACAAAGGTCGATTTAATCTACTCAAGATGAAAAAACTCTTCGAGTCTAAGCTCCTAAAACCCTTTAAACATCAATTATTTAGTTTAATTAATTACTGGCCTCCCTATTTTGGTGCGGGAATCAAAGCCAATTCGGTGAGCCGCGACTTTCGAAAGATCGAAGTGCAGATGAAGATGCGGTTTTGGAATCAGAATTACTTAGGGACCCAATTTGGTGGATCACTTTACTCAATGACAGATCCCTTTTACGTCCTCATGCTCTTAGAGAATCTAGGTCCTGGCTATATCGTCTGGGATAAACGCGGATCCATTCGCTACAAGAAGCCCACCCGCAAGACCGTCTACGCCAGCTTTGAACTCACCGAAGATCAGATTAACGAAATTAAGCAGCGTCTGAAGCAAGAACCCAAAGTCGAGCCCGAATACACGATCCTCATCAAAGATGCTCAAGGCGAGGTTGTCGCCGAAGTCCAAAAGACCTTGCACATCAAACTTAAGAGCCCTCCTGCCCAGCTTGCTGAATAGGCCTTCCATCTCTGGTCTGCTGCTGATTTTGAATGGCAGCTAACGCTCTCTTCTCGGCCTCGAGGCGGGCTCGTAACTGGTTTTCAGTTTCTACGAGCCTCAGCTGTTGTTGATCAAATGCGATCTGCTCTCTTTTAATTTCCTGGTCCCATTGTTCGCGAAGGAGCTCTTTCTGCTGATTGAGACTGTTTAAGATCGTCATACGATCCCTAACTTGCTCCTCAAAGGTATTAATTTTTAAAGGTGCATTAGCGATGAGAGGATTTTCTTTGAGAACTCGGATTTCCTGATTTATTCGCTGAATATTTTTTTGCTCCGCTATGATCGATTCGTTCAAAGTCCTCATATCTTCAATCTGCCTCAGCTGATCCGCGTTTCCAGATCTCCGCTTTGCAATGGCAGTTTGATTTTGTTGAGTCTGTAGTGCCTCAAGTTGAGACTCGATGCTTTGAATCACATTGACTTGCGCCGACACTCTCTCACGCCGATTGAGTTGTTCGATTTGTGTATCTTCATCCTCTTGCGAGGCTTGTGGACTTGCCTCAGCAATAGGTTCGATGATCGGAGTTTGCTGAGAATTAGGCGACTGTACTGCCTCTTGTTTCTTAGGATCAGCAGCTTGACCTGAGCGCTGAAGGGCTAACACACTTTGATTAGCTGTGAGTTGTACCGGCCCTGGCAAAGGAGTGGGACCCTGAATTTGACGCTCCAGCGGACTAAACGCAGTTTCAAGAAATGGAAACGACCGATCAAACACCCAGGAGTGCAATCCTTTGATCACTGTAAAAATACAGATCAGCGCAAGAATTAGAAGGGGTAAGACCCATCCTTTTAGAGTTTTACGCTGCGGTGTTTTGTCCCTCATTTAATGCGCTCTCAATCGCCTCCGATAGTGAAGCGAGTTCAGTGTGACCTTCATAACGTTTGCCGTTGATAAAAAATGTCGGAGTCGAGTCCACACCCAAACTCTCGCCATTTCTTAGATCATACTGCACACGTTCACGGACCTCTGCAGACTCCATGTCTTTTTTAAACTGTTCGAGATTAAGACCGATTTTTTCCACATAGTCGTGGATATCTTGAAGCTCGAGACCATCTTGATTGAGAAAGATAAAATTATGCATTTTCCAGAAACTTTTTTGTTTTGCAGCGGCTTCTGAGGCAACTGCAGCGGTTTCTGCAAAATCATGAATATCGTTGAGTGGGAAATGTCTATAGATGTAACAGATCTTGTCTTCGTAGGTCTCTCTGAGGTCAGCAATCATCTCAGCGCCAATTGCTGAGTAAGGACATTCAAAGTCCGCATACTCAATGAGTTTGATAGGAGCATCTTTCTTACCCATCACATGGTCGTGCGGCTGAATACCAAATATCTGAGTCTGATCTGATTTCATGAATTACCTCCCCCGTTACAGCAGGTACTGCAATGCAATTACCGTGCAACCGTTTAAGCCACCTGCTCTTTTTCGAGCGGGGCATAAACGGCTAAAGCATTGGGCTTAATTTGAAAATGAGCAGGAGTTCGAGCGAGCAATTCTCCATCCACGTCAATTGATACTGGGTGTCGAGTCAATATAACAATTTCTTTGCCACGCATCAGCCTGATTCCCGCTGTATTTTTTACATCACCTTTTTTCATTGCTTTCAAAACTCTAAGACCATTCCACCAGTTTTTGACCTCTGTACTAGATAGATCTAAGAGTTGATCAGCAATGGTAGCGTCAGGCGATATAGTCATTCCAGCCCCATAATGTTTGCCATTACAGACCGTTATCTGGAGAGTTCGAACCTTGATCCGGCGATTATCGCAGCGGATGAGCGCGCTAAAGGGCCGAGCTTGCTTGGCTAATTTAAATCCCGAAAAAGCATAGGCTAGCACTCCCCATTTCTTTTTGAGCTGATGGGGAACCGTACGATTAATTCGCGTGCTTAGTCCTATTCCTGCGACATTCAGAAAAGGCAAACCGTTCACTAATCCAACATCGATGAGTCGAGTATTTCCTTCAGCAATCACAGAAACACTTTCTTCGATCGAAAGAGGAATCCCAAGATTTCGTGCAAAGTTATTTGCTGTTCCAAGCGGGATAATACCCATCGGAAGTTCCGTGTCCTGAAGCGCTTTAAGTGAGCAACTCAAGGTACCGTCTCCTCCACCTAATATCACTCGATCAATTTGATCTTTAAATCGGTATATTAAGTCGCAATAGAGGCCCGGATTTTTTTCGGATGGCTCTATCATGTCAACACCCATCTTTCTCAAAGCATCGAGTGCCTCCGTCTTGGCCTCTCGGCCACGCCGAGATGTGGGATTAATCAGTACGAGGGCGCGCTTAGGTCGAGTTGTGTTTCCCATGTTCATTTGGCCAAATGCAAAAACTAGGCAAATCCACCAGGTAGTATGCCTGGACTCAATGTTGCAGAGCCTCGTGCTTTAGATGACTAAAATCCTTCATCTCTCAGACTTGCATTTTGGACGAACTGACGCCCACACCGTGCAAGCATTGCAGAGCTTTGCACATCAATCTCAACCCGATGCCGTGGTTGTTTCGGGTGATCTGACCCAACGGGCCCGGCCCTCTCAGNNGCTTCTTAGATTCACTCCCAGCTCCAAAGCTTGTTGTGGCAGGAAACCACGACATTCCGCTGGATCATGTTTTTCTACGTTTCTTTAGGCCTTACTCACGCTATCGCAAGTGGGTTACTCGTAACCTTTCGCCTGAACTCACGCTTCCAGGCGTATCCTTAATCGGCGTCACATCGGCGCATGGCCTAACGATCGCTTCAGGTCGGCTTAAAACCAGTTCGCTTTTGAAAGCCACTCGATCTTGGCGACGCTCCGAGACAGACGCCTCAGATCAGCTCAAAGTACTCGTGCTCCATCATCCCATTACTCAAATCAAAAATCTCAGAGCAGTCGGAGATCTTTGCCCTGACGTGGTTCTATCGGGNNCCTTCATCACAGTCATTTTAATCCAGGTCATCTTGCAGTGACTCAGCCTCAGTGCCAGTCCCTCATCATTCAAGCAGGGACCGCTACATCTACGCGATTGAGAAAAGAAGTAAACTCCTTTAATCAAATCACCTTTCACACAGGTCCACACGACCGATCAGGCGTTGAAATCGAGCTTTACTTCTATGACGCAAAGAAGCATACATTCAGACTCGAAAATCAATTCTACTTTCTAAGGACTAAAAGTGGCTGGCTCACAAAACGAAACGCAAACGAATTTTACAATCACCTTAACGCTGTCGACTCCGAAGCCTCGGATCGATACAGTTCTACTCGAAGCTCTTAGGCAGCAAAATGATAATCACTTTTTGAAAAATATTTCGCGTACCGAATACAAGGAACTTTTTAAGAAAAAAAGAGTTCGTATCAAAGGTCAATCTGCGATCCCATCCTCATCGCTTGCTGCTGGCTCAACCACGGTCGAGTTGGTGGGTTACGCACCAAAAACTTAGCGAGTAGTTAGAGAGTAAAGTCTCTCAATAACGACGATGTAAATTTATCGGTCTCTTCGATGTGGGGCCAATGAGCTGACTTTTCGAACCACTCCCACTTTTTGCCTGAAGGCGCCTCTAACTTTTGATAATAGTCGTGAGCCACCGATTGGACGGTGCAGTAATCATGTCGCCCCATATAGATCGACACCGGCACGTTGACACGAGGAACTTCGACAAATAGATCTCGCTTTTCAAGCTCCGGCCAGATCGCATGCAATGAGAAATGACCTCCTGGGTCTCGACTTTCAGTAAATTCGTAACCTGAAGGAGCCTTGGCCATCACAGAAAAGATTTTGTCCATGCTGCGCTCCTGATACAAGAGACCGCCAAATTTAGTAAGCCAACTTCGCTGAGTGAGTACGTCGTAGGTTTTTTTAAAAGGAGGCGGACCCATGGCTTCGAGCTGATGGATCGCATCTGAGACTCCAAGCTCTCGAGCGCGTTGAAGAGTAAATTGGTAAGAAAGCGTTTCATTTCGGGCAAGCGAGACTAATTGTCCGAGACCAATAAAAGCATAAATAGCTTCAGGTACTTTTTGAGCGATCAACATCCCCAGTAGGCTGCCCCAACTATGTCCTACTAGAAAGATCTTATCTTGCGAGTACTGAGTCTGTATCCAGGAAATTAATTCACAAGCATCGTTTAAAACTTGCTCGATCGTCATCGACTCTTTGGGAATGGAAGCGTGATAGGAGCGATTGCGACCCCGCTGATCCCAGTGCACCATATTAAAATGATGTTCAAGAACCCCCCCATAATGATGAGCTAAAGGTGACTCACAGGTTCCAAGTCCTCCATGCAAAACGAGCAAAAACGGGTTACTCCGCTTACGTCCACGAATGTAAACTTGTTGCTGGAGCTTCCCTAAAACTACCGGCTCATTGAAGTCGATCTCGTACTTGCTGCTCTTCATTCGACTACAGAGTATCTACTTTTCTCAGTCGAGGCTCAACCACATCCCATGGCAAAATCGGCAGAAGATCAAAAAGTCCTGCACTGACCATACGGCCGGTCACTGTGAGTCTCATCGGTTGCGTGAGATCACCTAACTTGACTCCGTGCTCAGTACAAACTTGTCTGAGGAGCGTGTCCACATCGCTATGCCCTACTCCAGCATCCAGTAAAGTCGGT
>DBAE01000003.1:13348-16029 GCA_002291495.1 Bacteriovoracaceae bacterium UBA1018
AGATCAGTCGCATGCTTCACCGCAGCCTGAAGAGCTGTTTTAAGAGCCGGATCTTTATTCCACTTTAGCCCACTCGCATCCACTTCCACTGTACCTGGAGTGCAGAGCGGAACGAGCTGTTCTGCAATTTCGCTAATCAGCTTTACCTTCTGCTGGATGAGACCCACGAGTTTTGCACCAAGCGGAGTTTTTACGCGGTCCAAGCGGGCTGGCGACTGAAAATGATGCGGAAAATCTTCGGCGATAATCGCAGCAAGTCGGTCCGATGGTGCTTTACGAATATGTTCTCCACTTAACCACATGAGCTTTTCACTATTAAATACGCCCGAGCTTTTTTGGACGTGATCAAAATCAAAGAGTGCGATCATCTCTTCGATCGTAAAGATTTCTTGGTCCCCATGGCTCCAACCTAAGCGAGCCAAAAAATTGAGAAGCGCTTCAGGCAAATAACCTTCTGCTCGATAGAGATTTGCCGAGACGGCACCGTGGCGCTTAGAGAGTTTCTTTTTATCAGGTCCCAGGATCATCGGAAGATGAGCAAACTTAGGCACGGGATAATTGAAGAACTGATACAGGTGCATCTGCTTTGGAGTGTTATTGATGTGATCATCACCCCGAATGATATGAGTCATTCGAGACTCTACATCATCTACAACGACAGAAAGATTATAGGTGGGCGCGCCGTTAGAGCGAATCAGCACAAAGTCATCGAGTTCGGTATTTTCAAATCTCACAGTGCCGCGAATCAAATCATGAAACTCGACATAACTATCGAGTGGGATCTTCGTGCGTACCACGGCTTTTTCGCCAGGCTTTGGCGCCGGAAGTTTTTTGTCTCGGCATCGGCGATCATACATCGGTTTTTTGCCTGCCTGGGTCGCAGCCTCTCGCATTTTTTCGACATCTTCTTCGGAGCAAGTACACCAGTAGGCCTGATCACGCGCCACAAGTTCGAGCGCCTTTTCCATGTAAACATTGAGACGTTTACTTTGATAAAGAGGCTCTTCGTCCCAAGTGAGACCTAACCACTTCATCGAGCTCATAATGTCGTGGGTAAAGTGCTCTTCAGAACGCTCGAGGTCAGTGTCTTCGATCCTAAGGATAAACTGGCCCCCGTGCCTGCGCGCATACAGCCAATTAAAAAGCGCCGTACGCACTCCTCCGATGTGCAAAAATCCTGTGGGAGATGGGGCAAAACGAACTCGAACTGGGTTTGTGGTCATGCCCATGTCCTAGCGCAAAAACAAAAAGTCGGCCCGACTTTTTGGTAGCGCACATGCGTTACAAGCTCAGTTCATTTGACGCAGACAATGCAAAAAGGTGTGGACCACCTTTTTAGCGAGATGCCGATGAGACTGGTTTTTCAGTAATGAGAGTCGCGCCGCCATTTTCCGCGCGATAGGCATCGAGATAGCTCGTCAAAGCGCGGATGTCCTTGCTCTCTAACTTAGGAGCACCCTTAATTGCAGGATGTCCGGAAGACGCTAAATTACGGCTCTTCTGACTACCAGAGATCTCTGCCACAGATGGAGCAGCAGACGGAGCAGATGCTTTAGCACTCACCGAGGCCAAAGAAACTCCCGCAGCTGCGCCCTGACTATGATGACAAGCGAGGCAGTTCTGAACAAAAAGCTTTTCGCCACGAATTGCGGCTGGGTCGGTTCTTCTCTTGAGATACATGGCACCGAACTGATCTCGATAGTTTGTAAGCTCAATCTTGGAAACTCGCGGAACAAAGAGCGCCTCAAGTGACAAGCCTTCAGTGCGGATTCGTGAATTAGAAGTCCAAGGTGCAACTGAATACAGAGGACCGTCGGCGCCCAACGATTTTCCGTCTCGAGACATGGCTAGATACAGCGGATATTTATTAATAAAAGCGCGAGGAATGAGAGCTCGTTCGTCTTGATCATTTCTGACAATCACGAGATCCACGTATGCTTTTTCTTCGACAGACAGAGTGCTCATGGCTTTGTCGACGAGTGAGGCAAGTGAGACGCCTTTCCACGAGACGACTTGCNNNGTTTGAATGTCCCTAAATCTTTTAAACTCAGACTCTTGAGATGAGTTTTGGAATCGGATCGGCGGGTAAATATTTGGAGATCTGAAGGAGCGATCACAGGAGATTGAGCTTGTGCAGGAGAGTGTTCAATCAAATAAGATACCCCTGCTCCGGCTAAAATAGAAAACACTGCCAAGCTGCTCAACCATCGCCGTTTAAGTCGCGATTTAAACAATCCAACCTTCATATTCTTTATTGCACCAGTCCCTATTAGTTGTGTCAAGTTAACCCGTTTTAACCAAAAGGAATTTAATACGGCCGACTGCTCCGCTTTCCTACCCGGCTTTACTCTCGGTTTCTCCGTTTTAATGGTTTCCGGGGGTTACGTCACGTCCTATTCCTTAATTTCTATAGGAAATTTCCATTCATAGGCTAGACAAGGATATTGAGATTTGCCCTTCTGTCATGCTAAGAGACATGGACGTCACATCTAGGTCGCTGAAAAGTGGGCCCAAACGCCCGCTTTTTTTTTATCCGGAGCCCGATGATTTGGGACCCGGCTGCGCGCTCACGATGAGTGCCAGGATGGCAAAAACGCTAAAAAAGTAGTACTAGGTAGTACTAAAAAAGTTAAAAAAAGGATCAATTTCGAGCTCTTAATGACAGAATCTAGAACCTCTAC
>DBAE01000003.1:16048-19506 GCA_002291495.1 Bacteriovoracaceae bacterium UBA1018
CTTTGAGGCCATCCAAGTGCTTATTTACCCTCTTGGCTACGAGCTTGTGCATTTGGAGGTTTTAAATGGTCGTCAAAAATTGCTCAGAGTCTTTATTGATCATGCAAACGATCCTACCCAGTCGATTGGAGTAGAAGACTGCGTCCGAGTTTCTCGTACTCTCGATGAACCATTAGACCAAATGCCTCAAATGGATCAGCTCTTTAGTGGTCCTTATGAACTTGAAGTCTCCTCCCCTGGCGTAGATCGCCCATTAAGAAGAACAAAGGATTATGAGCGTTTTACCGGACGCGAAGCCAGGATTCATCTGTACCGTCCACTGACGCTCGATGAAATCGACAATGAAGATTATCAAAAGAAGAACCCTAAGCAGAAAAACTTCCTGGGCATTATAAAAGGCGTCGTACTTCAAGGGGATCAATCCAAGATTGTTCTCGATATCCCTGCCAGCAAAGGTTCCAAAGCAGTTAAAAAAGGTTTCGGCAAAAAGGGCAAAGCCGTCCGATCTAATCGTGCTGCCTCGGCAGCACAGGGCCTAAAAGACTCTGCGAATAGATCGAAAATTAGCCCTACTACAAATAGCGAGGAAGAGCGTCACGACCGAGTCATGATTCCTCTTCCCCTCATATCCAAANNGACTTTGAGATTCTCGAAAGCAGAGCAGATACGGAATCCGCAAACGGCCTAGTCGTTTCGCTGAATCCGGAAGACGCTCAGACGAAGGAGTCCACATGAACGCAACAGACTTAACTCGAGTAATTGAATCGGTCGGCAAAGACCGAGGAATCAAGCGAGAGATTATTATCAGTGCTTTAGAGCAAGCTGTCCTTATGGCTGCTCAGAAAAAGTACGGCCCAACTGCAGTACTTGAAGCTCACTACAATAACGACTCCGGCGAGATCGATCTGTTCTTGTTTAAGAAAGTGGTCGAGTCTGACGAAGCGATGCTTGAAGAGTCCGAAGAGATCATGATCGAAGAAGCTCGCAAGCTCGATCCTGAAGCCGTAGTTGGCGATGAACTCGGAATCAAAGTTGAGACTCCAGACTTTGGCCGCATCGATGCTCAAACTGCTAAACAAGTTATCTTCCAAAAAGTTCGCGATGCAGAGCGCGAGATTGTTTACAACGAATACATCCACAGAAAAGGTGAAATCATCACTGGTATTGCAAGACGCATTGAACGCGGCAATCTCGTGATCGATTTAGGTAAAACCGATGCTCTCTTGCCAAGAACAGAAATTATTCCTGGCGAGCAGTTCAAACCCGGTGACCGAGTTCAAGCCTACCTTTCTGACGTAGCGTTGACTCCACGTGGACCACAACTTTACTTAAGCCGAACCTCTCCGAAGTACCTCATGAAACTTTTTGAAGTCGAAGTTCCAGAGATTCGTGAAAGTGTCGTTGAAATTAAGCTTTGTGCACGTGAACCAGGCGCTCGCTCTAAGATCGCTGTCACTTCTAAGGACAGAGATGTGGATCCAGTCGGTGCATGCGTTGGCATGAAAGGGATCCGCGTTCAGAACGTGATCCAAGAGCTAAAAGGCGAAAAGATTGACATTATCCCATGGTCAGACAACCCAGTGATTTTTGTTCGTTCGGCTCTCTCCCCTGCTGAGATCTCCTCAGTCAGAATGGATGAGCGCAATCGAACCATGGAAATCATGGTTGAAGATGACCAACTCTCTCTCGCAATTGGCCGCAAAGGACAAAATGTTCGTCTTGCTGCTCAGTTGACAGGATGGAGACTCGATATCATCTCTAAATCTAAGCTCCAAAAGCGTACTTCGGATGCAACTTTCAACCTTCAACATATTGAAGGTGTCAATGAGACCATGGCCCAGTCGATTTACCAAGCTGGCTACCTCAATGTTCGTCAAGTTGCTGATGCTTCGATCGAAAATCTCCAAAAGATTCCAGGATACGAAGATGCAGAAGTAGCCAAAACATTGAAAGAACGTGCGGCAGCAGTCGTTGAAAAAGCAGGCGACGCGCTCGCAGGCCCGGCCGTTCAAACAGGTGATGATAAGGGCGCATTTAGCGCAAGCCCAGTAAAAGATGCAAAGACATTAGCCGAAGAGCGGCTGCGTGAAATGATGCGCAAAGCAAGCACATCAGATGGCAGCGGTTCTGCATCGGAGGAATCGAATGGTTGAACAAGAATCTATGAAAGTTTACGAGTTAGCTAAGGAGTTGGGTGTCGACTCAATCTCTCTTTTAGACAAACTCAGTGGACTGAACATTAAAGTTAAGAACCATATGAGTGAGCTCGCAAGCGAAGAAGTTCGCATTGCACGCTCTTCATTAGGTAAAAAAGGCGAAGAAAAGGGAGCAACCAAAAAAACTGCTTCTGGCACTAAGACGGTCGCTAAAGCTCGAAAAAAAGCCACGACCGCTTCTGAGTCCACATCGTCTTCGACTGCAGCAACTACAGCCACAAGCACCAAAACAGTTTCAAAAACTGCTTCTAAGACTACAGCGAAAGAAGCGGCCAAAGAAACTCCAGCTGAAAAACGTGCAGCTTCTCCAATTATTCGCCGAAGAGTAAAAGCGGATGGGGACACTGAAACCGCATCCACTGTGGTTTCCAGATACTCCGGTGACGCTGAACACGCAGAAGGTGAAGCTGGGGCTGAGTATGCGACAGACGAAAATCAAATGTCGCAAGAAGCTTATGATCGAGCTGTCGAGGAACAAATGGCTGCAGCCCAAGCGGGTGAAGAGTACGGTCAAACTTCTACTGAAGATCAGTTAGCTTCAGCTGAAGCAGATGCGGGCGAAAACGCTGGCATTCAGTCTGACTCTGCCGCGGCTTCTGCTCAAGGGACAGACGCAGGCACTGCAACTTCAGGCGCATCACCTACCCAAGCTAAAGCACCGGTCAAGAGAGCACCTATTGTTTTACCTCCTCGACCAGTAGCTCCTCGAAGAAGCATCTTAAAAATTGTGGAAGTGACGGCACCGCCGCCGCGTCCCATGATCAAGCCAGCTCCAGTCAGCCCAGTGCAGCCTAAGACTGCAATTAAGCCAGCCGGAGACAAAGAGAGCTTTAAGATCATTAAGATGACCAAAGAAAACCTCGACCAAATGGTTGAGGAAGAAGCCGCCAAAAAGCGCGGTGGTGGTCGTGAACTCGAGATCCGCCCGGAAGACGTTCGATTTGCAGATTATCGCAAAAAAGAAATGGTCTTCCTTCCTAAGAAGAAGAAAATTCCTCTTGGAAAAGAGATCAAGAAGACAGAAAAAACGACTCCAAAAGCAGCTAAACGTATTGTTCAAATGGAAGCCGATACGATCTCCGTACAGGAGCTCGCTAATCAGCTGAACGTAAAGGCTGTGGATGTCATTCGTAAGCTCATGGGAATGGGCACTATGGCAACCATCAACCAGTCCGTTGACTTTGATACAGCAACCCTAGTGGCAGCTGAGTACAAGTACGAAGTGAAGAACGTCGCATTCCA
>DBAE01000003.1:19613-22776 GCA_002291495.1 Bacteriovoracaceae bacterium UBA1018
AGACGGTCGATTGATCACCTTTATCGATACTCCTGGCCACGAAGCGTTCACAACGATGCGTGCTCGTGGAGCTAACGTTACCGATATCGTCATTCTGGTCGTTGCTGCCGACGACGCTGTGATGCCTCAGACTCGCGAAGCATTGAGCCACGCTCAAGCTGCAAACGTCCCGATCATCGTAGCGGTCAATAAGATTGATAAGCCAGGCGCAAACCCTGAGCGTGTCAAACAACAGCTCGCCGAACTGAACTTACTTGCTGAAGACTGGGGCGGACAAACCATGTTCATCCCGGTATCAGCACTGAAGCACACCAACTTGGATAAGCTTTTAGAGGCGATCTTACTTCAAGCTGAGGTTTTGGATCTCAAAGCCAATCCCGAAGCTCGTGCAAGCGGAACCGTTCTCGAAGCACGTGTTGAGCGTGGACGCGGGCCTGTGGCCAGCGTTCTTGTGAAACGCGGAACACTTCGTGTTGGAGACGCAATCGTTGCTGGCACTTTCTCAGGTAAAGTTCGCGCATTGACCAATCATCTTGGACAAAACGTGAAAGATGCTTCACCTGGATTTGCAGTCGAAATCCTTGGATTTGAAGGTCTGCCAAGCGCTGGTGAAAAATTTGATGCTCCGATCAACGAAGGCGCAGCTCGCGAAATCGTTGAAAACCGCGTCAATAAAAACCGCGCAGCAGCCCTGAGTGCTGGAAGCAAAGTCTCTTTGGATGATCTCTTCTCGAAAATCCAAACGGGCTCTGTCAAAGAACTCAATATCGTGCTTAAAGGCGATGTGTTCGGCTCTGTCGAAGCAGTTCGCGATAGCTTACTCAAGCAGTCCAACGAAAAAGTGAAGATCAAAGTGATCTTCTCTGCTCCAGGTGGAATCACCGAAAGCGACGTCATGCTCGCTAGCGCATCCAACGCGATCATCATCGGATTTAACGTTCGTCCAGAAACCAAAGCAAGACAACTTGCTGAGGCGGAACATGTCGACGTCAAATGTTACAACATCATTTATGAACTTATTGATGATGTGAAGAAATCGATGCTCGGTCTTCTCGACAAGAAAAAAGTCGAGCGCTTCTTGGGCCGCGCCGAAGTTCGTCAGACTTTCAGCGTACCAAAAGTGGGAACGATTGCAGGTTGTTCTGTTATCGACGGCAAAATCATTCGTGGAGCCAATGTTCGATTGCTTCGTGACAGTCGCATTATCCTCGAAGGTAAGATGTCCTCCCTCAAGCGCTTTAAAGATGACGCAAAAGAAGTCGCAACTGGCTTTGAATGCGGTATCGGACTTGAGAATTACAATGACCTTAAGCCAGGCGATATTATCGAAGCGTACCAAATCGATATGGTTGCTGGCGAAATGAACGGATAAAATGCAAGAAACTAGAAAAGCCCGACTTGCGGCAGTTATTCAAGAAGAGCTTTCAATGGTAGTCCCGCGGGAAGTAAAAGACCCGCGGGTCCCCACCGTTACCTTTACTGCAGTAGAAATGACTCCAGACGGAAGCCAGGCCACTGTGTATGTTTCCATTTTGGGTGGCGCACACGCAGCCTATGAAGGCGAAGGAGTCCCTCCTCTGTCGGATAAAGCAGCAAAACTCCGGATGCAGGACTGTATTGATGGCCTCACTTCGGCAAGCGGATTTTTGCGAAAGCATCTTTCTCGCGTTTTGACCGTGAGACATATCCCTAAGCTTATTTTTAAAGAAGACAAAGGTCTCGAAAACGCAGCTCGGGTTTATGATCTCCTAAAAAAGATCTCTCCTGAAGGTTGAGAAATTAACTACTCGCCCCTGACTTAGCGGATTAGCTTAGGCCATACTGATGAATCCACTCGAAGCCCATGGGGCACTCTTAGTCAATAAACCTGATGGCATCTCTTCGTTTGGTGTCATCGAGGTTCTCCAAAGAACCCTGCGCAAAAAGATGCAAGAGGCAGCTGGCGGCGCTCGCATTAAACGCCAAGACCTACCGAAACTCGGCCATGGCGGCACACTGGATCCATTTGCGACAGGACTGCTCGTGGTGTGCGTTGGAAATGGCGCAAAACTCGCGCGCTATCTCCTAGGATCCCAAAAAGTTTATGAAGGTACGATCGTTTTTGGGCAGACGACGGTGCCCGGTGATCCGACTTCGCCGATCACAGAAACTTCGGCGGTGATTCCTCAATCGCTCGAAGAAGTTCAGGCAAAGGCCTCCGAGTTTTGCGGGATCGATTACATGCAAACTCCACCCATGCACTCGGCAAAAAAACTCGATGGCAAACCACTCTACGAGCTGGCCCGTCAAGGCATTGAAGTCGAACGAAAAGCACAGCTTTGCAAGCTCGCTCAATTTGAAATTTTAAGTTACGCAGCACCCCGCGCTGAATTTCGTGTTACCTGCACCGCAGGTACTTACATCCGCGTGCTCGCTCAAGATCTTGGGCGTAAAATGGGTGGCGTTGCGATGCTTGAGCGCTTGCACCGTGTAGGCTCTGGAAAATTTAATTTAGACCATGCGATGACGTTGCCCCAAATCGAAGAGGCACTCGAAAAGAGCTCCTCCGTGCAGGCCTCATCGCCGCCCGAAATAGTTACTTCTCTGGAGAACCTCCCCTGTTGGATCCCTTTTGATCAAATCTTGGCAGGCTACCCTCAGGCCCAGATCACCGTAAATGAAGAGCGCGCGCTGATCTACGGGCAACAATCGGTACTGATCGATATCATTGCCCGGATTAAACCGCCGGCGGAGTTAGAATGCCTCACGCTTTTTCGCGGCGAGAAACTCGCCGCCGTCACCCGCAAAGAAGAAGGTGCGTGGAAAATTGAGCGGGTTTTTATTTAGTCTCTTCCAACAAAACAGACAGCGTCTTTTCAAGCGCTGTCCCTGGAGTCTGCGGCACCTTGGCAGGTTTACCCGGAAGCTTCCAAACCAGAGCCACATTTTTTCCGCGGGCTCCTGCTAGGCGTTGTTCAATTTCCCAGACGTCGAGTTCCTCAGCAACTTTATCGTCGACTTTGAGGATCTGCATTCCTTCTCGGAGGCCAGCTTTATAAAAGTTTTCGGCAACTGGAAGTGCTCGATTCAGATCTTGAACTCGCAAGATCCGATCTCCTTCAGGACCAAAGCTATAATTGAGGCGAATCCCAGTGCGGTTTTTACGCGACGGTTTGAGGCCTTC
>DBAE01000072.1 GCA_002291495.1 Bacteriovoracaceae bacterium UBA1018
AAGTGGTTCAGTCCAATATGTTCGCTTTGGCGGAAATGGGATTGCAGAAAATGCCCTGTTTGTTGGCTTCGGACAAGCGGGAGACCTCACTGAAGAAAAGGCTCGAGTTGCTGGTGCAAACGCTTTTGCAAAGATGACTGCCGAAAAGGTCGACTCTGCTGTGATCCATGTCGATCACTTAGCTTCAGTCCGTGGACTTTCTAACCAACTCAATTCGACCCAGGTGCTTTATGCTTTTGTCGAAGGATTGATGATGAGTGTCTACCGCTTCGATAAACATAAATCGAAAGATGCCAAAAAAGATAAAAATGCAGACTATATCGGCCCATCAAAAATCACGCTCCTCACGCAAGACAAGGGGCTGAAAAAAGATATCGATGGTTTTATTCCTGAAATCTACGCCATCGTAGAAGCACTCAAAGTCTCTCGCGATTGGTCCAATGAGCCATCCAACTACGGAACGCCAGAATACTTCGCAGCCGAAGCTCAAAAGCTTGCACGTCAGTACGGTCTAAAATGTAAAATCTTGCGCGAGACTGATGCCGCTCGTGAAAAGATGGGTCTCTTTCTCGCAGTTGGACAAGGTTCTGAGCGCGAGGGGCGCATCGTGGTTCTCGAGTACGCTCCAAAAGGTGTGAAAAATCCTAAGACAATCGCATTTGTTGGTAAGGGCATCACATTTGATAGCGGTGGTATCTCCATCAAGCCTTCCATGAAAATGGAAGAAATGAAGCACGACATGACTGGGGCGGCGACTTTGATGGGCGCGACGATGCTTGCGGCAAAGATGAAAGTTCCAAACCGCATTGTCACGATCTTGGCCTTTACGGAAAATATGCCAGACGGAAAAGCAATCCAACCAGGAAATGTCGTCACCTCACGTGCANNGATGCTGAAGGACGCCTCATCTTGGCTGATGTCTTGGATTATGCACATGACTTTAAACCCGATGCGATCATCAACGCAGCGACGCTAACCGGTGCTGTAGGTATCGCGCTCGGCCGTCACTGTGCAGGTCTCATGGGTAATGATGATGGCATCATCGAAGCAGTTCGTCGCGCTTCTCAGGCATGCTCTGAAAATGTCTGGCAGCTTCCACTTTATGACATCTACTTCGAAGATTTAAAATCAGACTGTGCGGATATGAAAAACTCCGCGAACGACGGTATGGGTGNNGTGGTATCTTCTTAAAGCAGTTTATCAAAAAAGGCACACCGTGGGCGCATCTTGATATCGCGTATACCTCAAGCAACATGGGTCATCTCTCCTACTTTCCTAAGAAGGGTGCGAGTGGGATGCATGTGCGGACACTAGCCCGGTTCGCCGCTGATTTTTAGTTTCGAAGGGATAATTGGAATTGGTATTTTTGGGTTGATGCTTCGTCATTTTTTTAAAGTAATTCCTCACATACTTTAGCGTATGCTCCGGATTACTTTTAAAAACTTCCTCGCCTGAACCCAAAACTTTCCAATTCTAGTGTGAGAAGTCCAGTAGGACCATTAGAAGTATTAGGAGTAGTTATGAAAAAAGAGAGATTTTATATTGAAGACGCTGGCAAGCACGACGGCGAAGTCGTCACGATCAAAGGCTGGGTCTATAACAAACGCAGCTCAGGCAAGATCAAGTTCTTGATGATGCGTGATGGAACTGGCCTCATGCAGGGTGTGCTTTTCAAAGGCGAGTGCAGTGAAGAAGCTTTTGTTGAGTTCGAAAAACTCACTCAAGAGTCTTCTGTCGAAGTAACAGGTAAGCTTCGTAAAGAACCCCGCTCCGCCGGTGGATACGAAATGGGTATCCAATCTCTTAAGATCATACACGTTGCTGAGCCGTATCCAATTTCTCCTAAAGAGCATGGTGTTGAGTTCTTGATGGACAATCGTCATCTTTGGATCCGCAGTCAGCGTCAATGGGCAGCGCTGCGCATTCGTGCAGAGATCATTCGCGCGATTGCAGAGTTTTTTGATAAGCGCGGGTTTGTCCGTTTCGATGCGCCGATCTTGACTCCGAGTTCGTGTGAAGGGACTTCAACCCTTTTTCAAACTCCTTACTTTGATGAAAAAGCCTACCTCACTCAATCCGGTCAACTCTATGGTGAGACTGGCGCCATGGCATTTGGTCGCATCTATACTTTTGGACCAACCTTCCGTGCTGAGAAATCTAAGACTCGTAAACATCTGACCGAGTTTTGGATGATTGAACCTGAAGTGGCTTTTGCAGATCTCGAAGACAATATGGATCTTGGCGAGAAGTTTATCGAGCATATCGTACAAACAGTTCTCGCTAACCGTGCACCTGAACTAAAAATTCTTGAACGCGATTTGACAAAACTCGAGTCGATCAAAGGACCATTTCCTCGTATCTCTTACGATGAAGCATTGAAAGTTCTCGAGAAGCGCGGAATCGGTTTGCCTTGGGGTGAAGATTTTGGTGCTCCACATGAGACNNGGTGAAGAATTTGGTAAACCTGTTTTTGTTCATCACATGCCTTCACAGATTAAGGCTTTCTACTTCAAGCAATCAGATACCGTGGGCGGCCCTGGTGTGACAGGTACGGGTAAATATGCACTGGGTTGCGATCTGATTGCTCCAGATGGCTACGGCGAAATCATCGGCGGTGGTCAACGCGAAGAAAATGTAGACGTACTGAAAAGACGTATCGCTGAACACGAATTGCGTGAAGAGGACTACTCTTGGTACTTGGATCTCCGTCGCTACGGATCCGTTCCTCATTCTGGCTTTGGTCTAGGTTTAGAAAGAACCGTCGCTTGGATGACTGGAGTGGAGCACGTGAGAGAGACGGTGCCTTATCCAAGGATGCTCAATACCCTTCGCCCTTAACTTTTTTGGTGCGTGGTTTCGATGTCAGAAGTGCATTTTGTTACCAGTCGGTGGTGCACGCATTTCCTGCCATGTATAACTAAAGTTATACATGGCTCTCCACGAGTGATGACCCCTGCTGGTGCCAAAAAGTCCTTGAAACAGAACTCAATCCGAAAGAAGTAAGGCTATGCCCCACAACCTGAATGTAGTTTTAGTTGAACCTGAGATTCCGCAAAACACCGGATCCATTGGTCGCCTTTGCCTAGCAACTGGCACCACTCTGCATCTCGTTGAGCCACTTGGATTTGAGATTACAGACGCACACCTCAAACGAGCAGGCCTTGATTATTGGGAGCACCTCAACGTTGTTCGTCACTCTAGTGTTGAAAAATTTTTCGAATCATTGCCACCCAATGCACCTAAAGTATTTCTGTCCAAAAAGGCGGGTCATACACTTTATGAGTGGAAGTTTGAGCCCGGCACTTATCTCATTTTTGGAAAAGAAACTTCAGGTCTGCCTGACTGGATTTTAAACAAGTACGCTTCAGAAACGTTTCGTATCCCGATGTACGATGCGCGTGTGAGATCGCTCAATTTGTCGACCACGGTGGGGATCAGTGTTTATGAAGGCATCAGACAACTGGGAGCTTGAGATTTCATTATTCCATCGCACTAGCAGCTTTTGGGTCCGCGGGACTTTCCGTCAAAGTACCGTTGACTTCCGGTACAGTTTTGAGTTCGGTGAGTTTTTTTTCTAGTACTTTGATCTGTTGATTTAATGCTGTGCCCACGCTTTTGACGATGCCAGTGCCGTTCGCTCTGCATTTTTCCAGCTGGGTATATCGAGCAGAAGTCAATTCTGCCGTCCACCGGGTTTCAGTCCGATTAATTTCCTTGACGAGCTCATCCGCGAGTGCCCCAGTCGCTTGTGAATCACCAGGGGATAATTCACTCATCGAGAAACTAGCAGGAACAGGGGCATTCGGTTTTTTTGAGCCAACCCTCCATTTCATTTTGTCGGTATTTTGCAGATTGATGATTATAAGTGGCCGGTTCTCACCTGTTAAAGAAAGCCAAATATCTTTACCTGGAGGGAATTTGGAGCTCACAGGATCTGGAATAAAATGGGCATATCTTGGAGTAAAAACATAAATTCCGCTTTGAAGCTCGCCTTGCTTCAGTCGGTCGGCACGAAGAGTAAGAACTTCTTTTTGCTTGGTTGGATCATGTTCAATAAGTCCGAGAACATTTACGCAATAAAAAAGATGAACGAGGTACTCGTGTCGGGTGAGGCGTCCTTCCTCTAACTTTTCTTGAGCATTTACAATAGGTGAAAATTGACTAGTTAAATAAATAAAACAGAGTCCGAAAAGTAGCTTCATCTCTTATCTCCTGTCAGTTTCAGATCTTCGATTGAAATCTTCTTCAATTCATTCCCAACTCGAATCACATAGGAGCGTGTTTTAGGATTATAGCCCACGTAAGCTGTAGCTGCAGTGCCCGCTACACCCAATTGGACTAAGCGATTTCTGAAGGTTTTGATGGCCTCCAGAACTAAGGTTTCGATCTGGGCCATTCGCAAGGTTTGTTTTTGAATTTCTGTAAGAGACGACAAAGCCTGGAGGCTTTGAATCTGATGGTCAAGCGCGTAGGCGCGAAGTTCATAATAGGTCTCTCCCAGTTTCGAATATCCGAATTTTTTGAGGGCTTCTATTTCCCGTCGAACTGCTAGTGTTTCATTTACTGCTTCCTCAGAAAGTTGAGTCTTCTTTCTAAGTAGATTCGCTTCAACTAGCCGAGGAGATTCGGCAACGGATTGATTATAAGTTTCAATTTCCTGGGGTTTTAAATTCTTAAAATCATAATAGTCAAGGTCAGTCATTCTATCTTCGTAGCTATTGAGCTTTCCTGTGGGGTCCATTTTATTGAGTTGGTACCAGACTTTGTTAATGGCCTGATCAAACTCGAGGTGTTGAAACTCATGGACTAGGTTGGTCCAGGTTGATTCTTGACTGATTGCAATCCTAAGGTTCGGGGGATGGAAGTACGCTCCAGATCGTGAAAGGGGTACAGTGGGATCGATGGCTAAGTTGTATCCTTTTTCTTCAATTTTTTTGAGGAGAGTAGGAAATTCTGGGTGAAGGAGTGCGAGCTCATTGGGATCGTTCTTGCCAGGCTTTGGCAAGTTATATGCTGTGATTTTATAGAGAGATGTTGCACTGGTTAGTTCTTTCATTTCAGCTTCACTTTTATCCGCCAGTTTTCCTCTGGAGGTTATCCGTCGTTCGAGCATGGTCTTCGTGTCGTCATTTCCTGTTTGTATTATTTTTGAATACTTTATTCCCAATTTATCTAACGCCGCTCGAGTTTCGCTATCGGCATCTTGCACTTTTTTGAGGGTAAGATTTGGGAATGGATTTTCAGCCATTCCTTTCACAGTACTTTTCGAATTGAGGCGATTGAGAAGGTCATCGCTTATGTCAGATAAAGTCTTTCCAGATTTGATTCCTACACGGACAATGGCAGCAATATCCGTAGAGCTTAATCCTAGATTGATCATCGCAGAGAGACGATTTGCGGTGTACTTTTTGAATTCTTCTTCGCNNCATCCATAAGATACTTGTCGCCACCTTGCCCAATGGCAGCGGTGCGATAGAGTTCCGCGAGTTCTTTTGCTTCTTTGGATTTTCTCCATTCATATCCCGCGGCGCCAAGGTTTAGAGCTAGTCCACCAGCTAGGGACGTATACATGAT
>DBAE01000169.1 GCA_002291495.1 Bacteriovoracaceae bacterium UBA1018
TGCTGGTAGAGGTCCGCCTGCTCCTGGCAACAAAGACGCAAGGCCTTTTCCTAATACTGATTTTTGGGCCACATTTCCTCCAAGTCTAATTGTTAATTTATCTTAGTATTTCGGGTTTCAGATTTCTTGCTGCCTTGTGTGAGGGGCGCCGGGTGGGTTTTCGGCTCCCCTTGAGACTTTTTTCNNCGCAGACGCCTCCGCTGGCTGATTGCGAGCCAGTACTTCTTTAGCAAGATTCAGATATGCGAGACATCCCTTCGAATCGACATCGTAGAGAAGGATCGGCTTTCCAAAACTAGAACATTCGCTCAAGCGCACGTTACGTGGGATGACGGTGTCGAATACCTTACCTTCAAAGTGTTTGCGCACCTCTTGGACCACTTGGTTAGCTAAGTTATTTCTTCCGTCGAACATGGTGAGAACAATGCCCTCATCTTGAATGTACGGATTGATACTCTGCCTGATGAGCGAAACGGTATGAAGGAGTTGTGTAAGACCTTCAAGTGCGAAGTACTCACACTGAAGTGGAACCAAAAAACTATCTGCTGCGGTAAGTGCGTTGACCGTGAGTAACCCTAGAGATGGTGGACAGTCGATGAGAATAAAGTCGTATTGATTCTTAATCTCCGCGATCGCTGCCTTGAGTTTAGATTCGCGAGCAAAGGATGTTACGAGTTCGATTTCTGCGCCTGTTAGATCAGTGTTCGCTGGCGCTACGTAGAGATAGTCGATTTCTGTTGGGCGGATGACCTCTTCGAGAGATGCGTCGCCTATGAGCGCATGATAAATCGACTTTCCCTGAGCAACCGCTTCACGGTCGATACCTAATGCGGATGAAGCATTGCCCTGGGGATCGAAGTCGATCACAAGGGTTTTTCTTTCCGCCATTGCCAGAGATGCTGCCAGATTAACGGTTGTAGTGGTTTTTCCTACTCCGCCTTTTTGATTAGTAAGAGCGATCACTTTTCCCATGAATTTTCTCTCTAGAATGATTGATTACCCGGTCATCTTTGAGGGGCGCTAAGTGAAACCTGTTGTTGATTGGCTTAGCGCCCCACTTCGATTATGTGGTGTGGTGGGTAATCAACAGTTTTTAATCCAAAAACTTTACCTACTCATAAGGCTATCCGTGAATATCTGGGTGATCAAGTGAATAGTTAAAGTTTTTCAGTGAATATTCATGATTGTTCCACGTGGAACATGGATAGTCGGTGCGTTTTAAGCCGGTGGATAGGCAGATTAGCCGGATGTTCCACGTGGAACATCCGGCCATTATCGAGCAACTTGTACGATAATCCGCTTCTTCTGTTCAGCACCAACCGTATATCGATGCTCGCCTGTTATCCGAAGCTTTTTTCCTGCGGATGTTTGCTGAAAGGCCTGCCACTCTTCTTCCCAAGACGGTCCCTTAAGCAAAACAAGAGTGTTCCACGTGGAACATCCCCTAATCCACCCATAAATTCTTTCGATCGGCCCCACTGCACGGGCTACGACTGTATCAACCGTCCTTGTTTTTAGAACGTTCTCAGCTCGGTCGCCGAACACCTGGACGTTTGTAAGACCCAGTTCATTCACCGCTCGCTGGATGAACTCCGCCTTTTTCTTCTCTGAATCCACCAAGAGCCATTGGTTTTCACCAAAACAGGCAGCAATTAGGCCAGGAACACCAGCTCCAGAACCCAAATCCATCGACAACTCACCCAGAAAGCCCGACTTACGTAGCTCCAGGCAATCCAAAATATGCCCTTCAATAAATGGAATTGGATCCAAAATCCGGGTCAGATTTTGAGTTTCGTTTTCAGCTAAGACCAGATCTCTATAATGATCGATCTTATCTGCTACGGCGGAACTAATCTCAGGCAATTCTTTGCGCAAAAGATCTAAAAAGGATGTATCCGACACCGTAGCCTTACCCTTCCAGCCCAGCTACCAAAGTACTGCGCGATCCCTTCATCTTGAGATGAATCATAAGCGCCGCCACGGCCGCGGGTGTAACACCGGTGAGTCGACTCGCTTGTCCAATGGTTTCAGGACGAACCTTTGTCAGGCGTCCTCGAATCTCACTCGAAAGGCCATGGATCTCAGCAAAGTCGAGATCTAGAGGGATACGCAGATTCTCGTTCTTACGAACTCCCTCCATAACGTCCATATCCCTTCGGATATATCCTTCGTATTTTACCTGAATTTCTACTTGTTCTTTCACTTGTTCAGGTATGTCGCGTCCTTCAAATCCTAGATCACAAAGTACGTCCCATGTGACCTCTGGGCGCCGGAGCACCACCTCAGCAGAGGCTCGGTCTTTAAGTGTGCTCAACCCACGGGCTTCGAACTTTTGATTGGTTTCTTGAGTGGGATAGAAATACGACTCAGATACTTTCTTTTTCAAAGAATCGATCTGATCCCGCTTTGTACAAAACTGCTCATAGTGCTCTAGGGAGAGCATGCCGGCTCGATACGCCATTTCACTCAATCGTAAATCGGCATTATCTTCACGCAAATGTAAGCGGTACTCTGCTCGAGACGTGAACATTCGATAAGGTTCATCTGCGCCCTTGAGGACTAGGTCATCCACTAGCACCCCAATATACCCATCCAGACGCGATACAATGAGAGGGTCTTTTCCAAGAATTCCAAGCCCAGCGTTGATCCCTGCCACTAACCCCTGTGCGCCGGCTTCTTCGTATCCAGAAGTGCCATTTACCTGACCCGCGAAAAATAAGCCTTGAACGTCTTTCGATTCAAATGTTGACTTAAGTGATCGGGAATCGATGCAGTCATACTCGACCGCATACCCGTGTCTAATAAACTGAGCGCCCTCTAACCCTATGATACTATGGACAAATTTCTCTTGCACATCGCGAGGCAGACTGGTTGAGATCCCATTGACGTAGATTTCATCCGTCGTAAGTCCTTCTGGTTCCAGGAAAATTTGATGTCTTTCGCGCTCTCTAAACCGTTTTACTTTATCTTCGATCGAAGGACAGTATCTCGGTCCCACACCCTGAATAATACCGGTAAACATCGGCGATTTATCAAAGTTGGATTCGATAATTTCATGCGTTTTTTCGTTAGTATAAGTGACAAAACAGCTCACTTGAGGGAGCAGAGGAAAAGGGTTTGTCTGATAGTAAAATGAAAACGGAATCGGTTTTTCGTCTCCAGGCTGAGCTTCAACTTTTGTGTAATCGATGCTGTCTTTGTGCAGCCTTGGTGGCGTTCCAGTCTTTAAACGCCCTAGTTTAAAGCCTAATTTTTCTAAACTCCCGCTTAATCCCATGGCGGCGCGATCCCCTGCTCGACCACCACTTTCTTGATCAAATCCAGTATGCATCACTGCACGTAAAAAAGTGCCTGACGTAATAATAACAGCTCGCGTTCGAAGTGCAGAGCCATCGGCAAGCTTGAGTCCGACAATTTTCTGAGCTTCCACCATGAGTTCAGTCGCCTCAACGGGAAGGATCGTCAGGTTTGGAACAGTCTGCAAAAACTCCTGCATCCTCAAGGCATAAAGCGCTTTATCGCATTGGGCACGTGAAGAACGAACCGCAGGTCCTTTGCTCGAATTCAATCTTCGGTATTGAATCGCAGTTTTATCGGTATTCATCCCCATGATGCCACCCAAAGCGTCGATCTCTTTAATCAACTGACCCTTGGCAAGTCCGCCCATGGCTGGATTGCAGGACATAAACCCGATTCTGTCGGGGTTTAAAGTCACCAAAGCCGTACGACATCCAAGCTTTGCGCTTGCGTGAGCGGCCTCTGTACCTGCGTGACCACCACCGATAACTACTACATCAAAATCCATTTTGCTCGGATATCACTGACTGGAACAGGAAGTCAATTTGAGGAATGCCTGCGACGTGAACTAACGCTTTTCATGATATCAACCCGGGTCTAGGATGAGACTATGGAAACGATCATCTCGAGAAACCCCGCCGATGGAAGTGTTTTAAAAGAGATACCTGCCACACCCCCAAGCTCCCTACCTGAGATATTTTCAAAGTCTCGAATTGCCCAAGAAAAATGGGCTTCCTACTCGCTCAAAAAACGCGCTGAAATACTACGGCAACTTCGAGAAGTCCTAATCGACCACATTGATGATCTTTCGCTCCTCGTGTCTCAAGAAAATGGCAAACCTCGATTTGAAGCCATGGTGAATGAGATACTTCCCACCATTGAGCTCATCACCTACTTCACCAAAAAAGGGCCAAATCTCCTTAAAAATAAGCCTATCCCATTAGGATTGATGAAGCATCGCACGAGTTATCTCCAATATTGGCCCCTTGGTGTTGTTGCGGTCATTTCGCCGTGGAACTATCCATTTTTGCTTCCTTTCGGCGAAATCATCATGGCCCTTATGGCAGGAAATGCGGTGGTTTTTAAACCCAGTGAAGTGACTCCGCTCATTGGCTTAAAGATCCAAGAACTTTGCGAAGAGGCTGGTCTACCAAACGATCTTGTTCAGGCGATAATCGGCGACGGATCCTTAGGATCAGCCATCATTCATCAAAGACCAGCAAAGATCTTTTTCACCGGGAGTGTCGCTACTGGAAAAAGGATCATGGCCGCTGCGAGTGAGTACTTGATTCCCGTCAACCT
>DBAE01000277.1 GCA_002291495.1 Bacteriovoracaceae bacterium UBA1018
CGACGGTCCCAATCGGCTCTCACGAAGTAGTCGCTCAGTGGATTGCGCCTCATACGACTCATGCGTTTGATGTTGCAAGTAACCCAGAGTTCTTAAAAGAAGGTACTGCAGTTGATGATTTCCTTCGCCCAGACCGAGTGATTATCGGGACTGAAAAAGAAGAAGTTTATCTCAAGCTCGCGGACCTCTACGGCCCATTTGTTCGCCAGGGTAATCCAGTGATCTGGATGGATCCGGTTTCTGCTGAAGTGACCAAGTACGCTTGTAACTCTTTCTTGGCAACCCGCATTAGTTTTATGAATGAGCTTGCTGTACTTTGTGAAAAAGTCGGCGGCGATATCGAAGAAGTCCGTCGTGGGATGAGCTCAGACGAACGTATTGGTAAACATTTCCTTTATGCCGGCGCTGGATACGGTGGATCGTGTTTTCCAAAAGATGTTCAAGCTTTGATGGCTACTGCGCGCCGTGAAAATGTTCCGATGGGAATTATCTCGGCAGCTGAAACAGCCAATGCTCGTCAAAAGAGACATCTTGTTCAGCACGTAAAAAATCATTTTGGTTTTAACCTCCAAGGCAAAACTTTTGCGATGTGGGGTTTGGCATTTAAACCCAACACCGATGATATGCGTGAAGCACCATCCCTCACTGTGATCGAAGAGCTCATGGGTATGGGCGCAAAGATCCGTGCCTTTGATCCGGTTGCGATGGATAATGCTAAAAATTATCTAGGCGATAAGATCACCTACTGCAAATCGAGTTTCGAAGCACTTGAGGGCTGTGACGGTTTGATTTTGGTCACCGAGTGGAATGAGTTCCGTCACATCGATATGGAACGCGTAAAATCACTTCTCAAAAAGCCTGTGATCTTTGACGGACGTAACGTCTACAATCCAGCGACTGTGAGAGAGCTTGGATTTGATTACTACGGCGTTGGCCGAGGTAAGAGCGTTTAAGGTTTTTAGTTCGAGTGTATGAAATAGAAAAGGCCGACTGGGATTCCCAGTCGGCCTTTTTGTTTTGGGGAAAATGTAAATTTATCTATGCATGATGATGTCGTCTGAGCGGTTATAACCATTCAAGCGGATGCGACGAACTTCAGCCTTTGCTGCTTCTTCTGCCGCCTTACTCTCTTCTTCGGTAAGATTATTCAAATCTACATCGTCTTGTTCGTGTTTGGTTGAATCGTTTTTTGAGTCGCTGTTCATCGGGCCACCGAAATCGTATTTTGGATGAATTCTCTTCGCTGCTTCAGCTTGATAGGATTGTGCAGAAGCGTTCATGGCCATGGTTGCGCTGAGTGCTACGATGGCAGTAGATGCCAACTTCCAGGAAACACTCAATTTATTCATTGTAATCTTCATATTCAAATACCTTTCGGCCGTCTAGCGGCGCTCGACATAGAGCAGGAGGTATACCAAGCGAGCTCGAATATAAAGGGATTTGAGCATCTTTTGAGTAGGTTTCAGGGTGAGTTTTTCAGGGTGTGTGTAAAAATTAGGCAGTTTCACCGCCGCCGGTGGCGGTAAAAAGTATCTAGTTTACAGACCTGGTTCAGATCCAAAATGACGCGGCACTAGACAAAAAGGTGTGGACCACCTTTTGTTATTTCTGCAGCCCATTCTTACATCTGACGCGCCCCGTGCGCTTGATCTCTTCGAGTCTTTCGTCATTTGCAGGAGTAAACTCTCGGCGCGGATGCCAGACATGGTACTGAAGCGCGAGCCCTTTGAGGGACTTGATCTTAAGCCCTAAGTTCTGAAGTCTGAGTTCGACGTCCGTATCTTCGCGGCCGTAGCCTTCGTACTCTTCATCAAACCCATTGATTGCTTCGAGATCTGCGCGACTCACAGAGTAGTTGCAGCCTTTCAGGTCATCGATGCGTTCCATCCCAAGTTTTTTGCGGAGCCAGGGCGCTTTCACACGAATCGTGCGCTGAAGGTGCTCTGTATCCCCTTGCATGACACTCAAGATGAGGCGCGGATGTGGGAAATCAAAAAAGCCCTGAGCAACATGTTTAGGTTCGAGCCACGCGCTAATTTTCTCACCGAGCTCAACTCTTCGACCTGCGAGGTATCTTCCCTTTTCTTGGGACTCAACGTGATCGCGGATGAAATCTTTGTGAGGTACACAATCCCCATCTAAAAAAACTAAGATCTCACCTTGAGCTTGTCTTAAGCCTTGATTGAGAATGCGGCACTTTCTAAAACCTTTGTGCTCTTGCCAGATGTGTTGAACATGGAGTTTGGAGCTCTTTTTGAACGTTTCGATGATCTGCTTAGTCTCTTCGTCTGACCCATCATCACAAATGATGATCTCATACTCACGAAAGCTCTGGCGATCTAGTGCTGCAAGCACCATCTTGAGATGCTTTGGCATGTTGTAGGTTGCTAAGAGAAGTGAGGCACGGATCTTCATGATCGATGAGATCCTTTGATGAGTCGGTAGCTTCGATATTCAAAGAAACGATAGCCAGTGAGTTTTTCTAAGGTGTCTAAGACAACTTTCTTAGCGTCTTTAGTTTTCCATTCGAGTGGTGAGCTTTTTAGGTCCCAGTTCCAGCCCTTACCTGAGATACGCGCCTGCATTATCTTAGGGTGAGTGCCGCGAAAGGGTTTGAGTCCCCAGATCTTTTTGTATCGGTAATTATCGCCGGTGGCGGTGGTCTTTTTGGGCGGATTTGCCGAGGTGTTTGAAGCTGCTTGGGCTTCACCTATCTTTGTATCATTCGTCTCACTTCCGTTCGCCGAATGATAAAGGCTATCCATAAAGAAAGTTTTTTCTTTCATCACTTCGGGTGGTCTTACCCAACCATAGTGATAGATCTTGGCGCCACAATGAGCGACTTGAAGTTTTTCATGTCCTACTTTTCGGAAACTTTGCGCATCTCCGATGCTACGGGCTCCAGAGCTCTTTTTGATGATGCGTACTTCACGTCGATAGGCACTGCGAGTTTGCTGGATCACATCGAAGGAGCCATAAAAATGAACATAGTCAAAAAGGAGCCCATCGACCTGAGAGTCGCTTGAGTAAGTTTGGAGGGCCTGGCGGATCTTAGGATAATCTTCTTCGTGCAAAACTTCATCAGCTTGGAGATAGATGCACCAATCACCTGTACATCGATCGAGAGCCAAGTTGGTTTGTTCAGAGAGAATCAAGCCGCCACGTTTTTTTTCAGGATCATCGAGTGGCCATTTACTTTCAAAGATCTTAATTTTTCCTGCGCCATCTTCGTTAGCCAATTTTTGCACACGTGCGAGAGTATCGTCGTCGCCAATGCCGACATTAACCACCAGCTCATCGACAAGAGGGAGCAGTGACTTCAGCGACTCCATGTATGGATAATCGAACTGAGTGCCGTTTCTGACGAGTGTAAATCCTGAAACTTTCATAGTGCCGCTCATACCGCACCCGCTTTTTTACCTTCTACTTTTCCAAGATCAGCATCACGTCCGTATTGCCAAATCTTGACGTGTCTCACTGCGCGCGAGATGCCTTCTAATACAGAAATTGCAACACCGTGGATGCCGTCTTTATAAGCGCCATAGTAAAAGTAATTTTTCAAAAACATCGCTGGAAAGGCAAAGATCATCCTAAACCAATTGGTTCTNNGCGAGCCACTCGATCTCGTGCTTCAATCGAAGTGTACTTATTCATTTTCTCTAGAAAGCGCTCAGGAGCAAAATCTGGCCAGTGCAAAAGTGGTTCATGAATAAGAAGTGGCGGCTGCGGAAATATCGGATACTCGTGGATATCGTTGACG
>DBAE01000288.1:0-9741 GCA_002291495.1 Bacteriovoracaceae bacterium UBA1018
ACCCAGGAAAGCGGTAGCTCTCCCGCCTCAAGCTTTCTCATCATCTCAAAGTGTGAAGAATGCCAAAGCTCTGGAGACCCAATATCGAGCCAAGTCGTATGATCCCAGTCGACTAGAAAGTACGCGGCTTTTTTTGCGCGAATCGCGGGTTCCAAGATTTTTTCGACAAAATCGGCGGGCCCCTCAGACGTGATGCCTGCAAGCGCACTACTTTCAAGCACTGAAACTCCGGCGAAAAATGGTCTTGCTTCTTGGAGTACACCAAAGTCTTCGATTAACCCGAGTCCATCTTGAGTCGGTGTCTCGATCATGATTTCTCGATACTTGGCGCCCAGTGGTCCTTTTTTAAATNNACATTAAAGAGTTTTTTTGCCTGATCATGCGCTTTAGCTAAGGCATTTAAATCAACATCACAAACGACGTCACCATTAACGACAAAAAATGCTTCCCCCCCAAAGTGAGGCAGCGCCTTTTTAATTCCTCCGCCGCTTCCTAAGAGGAGTTTACTTTCGTCACTGATAATAAGATCCATCTCAGGCGAACGCTCAAGACTCAACAGCGCTTTTTCAGATTGCTCAGGGAGATGACTAATATTTGCCACTACTCGTTTGACACCCGCCTCCTCCAAAATATCCAAAGCATACTGAGCTATGGGAATACCCATAAGCGGAAGAAGTGGCTTTGCCACATGATTAGTGAATGGTCTTAATCGCGTGCCTAAGCCCGCAGCCATCATCATGGCGTTAGAAATAGTAGTAATGGAACAGGACCTCTCGTAAACGCGAGTACTCAGGAAACTTCAGCAATGTACGTCGAATATTTTCGAATGTATTTCCAATGTACTTCAGATACCCAGGATTGCCGCGACGATTAAGGAAGGAAGCAAAGCTTCCTATAGCTTTAAAATTACGCTGCACTGACATCAGTTCGAAAATCCGAATGAACTCGGCTCGATCAATCGGTTTTTGCGAAACTGCCTCTCTCCGTGCAATATAGTAATCGAGTAGACGTTTGATTTGGAGTTCGTCGAGTTGGTAGTAACTGTCTTTGAGTAGTGATGCCAAATCATATTGTGCTGGACCCAGTCGTGCATCCTGAAAATCAATCATGACAAATCGATCACTTGCTCCCGTTTCATCAGCACTATGAACCATAACATTACGACTATGGTAATCTCGATGCGTAAAGACTGTCGGCTGATCGGCTAAAGTCTGACAAATTTCGCTGAAACCATCTTGGATGATTTTCATGTCAGCTGGCTTAATATTTCTCGCCAAGAAAGTTTTATAGAAGTGCTCCATCGTGAAGTTCACTTCCCACATCAATTTTTCATGATCAAAACGAAGTTTAAACGCATCGATCGGTGTTGAGTAAAGCTTGCTCGCCATCTCTACAGTTACGCTGTGCTGTAAATCCACAAGAGGATCGATTACTTTCTCGTATAAGTGTCTTTCGACGTCGGGACTGGAAACCTCTTGGAGTCTTCGAAGAAGAGTCACGTCGCCAAGGTCTTCGAGTAAAATGAAGCCACGTTCCGGATCAGAATCTAGAACGGTCGGAACGTCTACATTGGCAGTCTTCATCAATTTCTGAATGACCAAAAAATTGAGCTTGTCACCCTCTTGAGGAAAAGGCTCCATTCTCATTAATATAAAAGAACTACCTCCTGCAGAAAGGCGATAATAACGTCGGGTGCTAGCATCACCAGGAATTTTAACCAATGAATCGATCGTGCGCGAGCGCTCCAACCATTGAGTTACTTCTTCATCGCCCGCAGTTAACTGATCCATCATCGCTCTAACCTCTACTCCAAAGTTGTTCGGTAGGTTCTTTGTTCCTAAAGTCATTGTCATGGGTATCTCACAATCGATCAATTCGTTTTTTCACCTTTACGAACGCTTCCGATCTAACGACCGGATTACGTAACGGCAAATTCAAAGCGATCGTCTGCCGGGTTTTTTCCATGAGGTTTTCAAGCTCTAAAGACGAGTACGGCGACCTCTGGGGATTTTCTTGATACTTGGTCCAGAGAGAAACTAACCCACGAGCATCTATGCCCGCACGATACAGTATTCCAACTGCTGTTTCGCAGGCTTCGAGATGTTCATTCAGACCAAATGCAAAGAGCCCGTTCTTTTTTAAGTATTCACTGGGTAGAATCTTTTTGGAAGAGGTAGCCTGAATTTTTAGAACGTGTCTTCCTAAGAGGTGAGCCAACTGAACGGCTAAGACAGCTGCGACCTCATTTTCAAACTTCATTTGTTTAAGTAGACCAATAGATAGATAAAGTTTGTTTCCTGGTAACGCATAACTTTGCCAAAGCTGATCGGGACTATGGATTAACAGCACTCCGATTGGCATCACACTGAGCGCTGGAGTGGCGTCTACGAGTTTTTGCGCTAAATTTCTTAAAAAGACGGTGACTTCGAGGTCCTTGTGCACTTTGAGATATCTTTCCAGACCGTGAGAAAGCTCACGTCCTTGATAGACATCAATCTTAACCTGCTCTTCTTGACTGACTTCGGGCCGTTCAGGAACGGTCCCACAAGAAGTCATCCCTACCAGAGCGAGGACGAGTTGAAAGCAAAGTACTTTTCTTTGAATTTGGAAAGGTAAACTGATCTTCATGACGCTGGATCAGTTTACCCTTCAGAAGTTTTAGAATCTACGCCTAATATTAGCCGCCGTTTGGAGCAACTGGTACAGCAGATACCGCTGGAGGTGGAGGAGCCAATGCTCCTGCAGGTGGCATTTCTGCTGAAGGTGCTATAGGTGCTGCAGCTGACGGGGCACTTGGCACACCGGAAGGTTCGCGCAATCCAGAGTCAGGGCCTTGTGCCATTGGTGCTGGCTCAACGGTTTGATCACGCATCTGCTTAAGTTCTTCTGCTTCACGTCGCTCATCCGGAGTCATCGTGTAGTACAAGTAGAATCCAGCGAAAATACGATTTGGATCTCTAATTAATTGCTTGTTGTTCTGCCACAACTTGCGCCATTTTTTTGTCGTCCCGTAGATATCATCAGAAATCGTTCCAAGCGTGTCTCCAGAACGAATGAGATACTTATCACCGTTCTTTGCAATCTCTACTGTAGTGACATCTTTGAGGGTCAGAACAGTTCCGCGTGGAATGGCATTGGGATTAGTAATCTTTTCACGGTTGTCTTCGTAAATTTTCTTCCACTGATAAAGGTCACCATAATTTTCGAAAGCAATCTTCATGAGAGTATCACCGCTTTGAACGGTGTAGTCTTGACTAGAACCTTCAGACGAAGATGATGCGTACGACTCAGTAGGAATCGTTGGAGTTTCTGCCTCTATGGCTGGAGCTGGTTCAGTCGTGACTGGATCAACAGGCGGCGCTGGTTCAGCTGCTGCAAGCATTGCTGGATCTTCCATCGCAGGAGGCATGTCTGAAGGCAAAGCTTCAGGCGGTTGATCTAAAGGTTGTTGGTCAGCTGGCTGTTCAAGCGGATCTGCTGCAGCCATCATTGGATCCTGAGCTCCTAAATNNCATCCAAGTCATCCAATCCTGGATTCTCAGCATTTTCGGCTGGAACCTGGTCGGTTTCTGCTAAAACTGGGAGCTCGTCACTGGCAGCATCAAGGTCATCACCTTCGCTCATTTCGGACATGGCGCAACCGGTAACGAGTGATGACATCAGGATTGAGAGTCCTAAGATGTAAAAGTTAGAAAATCTTTTTTCCATAGTTGAGGTCTCCAAAGACCGTCTCGGAAAAAAGTACCCATTCCTTAAAGCTTTTTTTTAAATAGTCAGTGTGTGATTAAAAACTTACAGCTTTGCTGCGGCTGCTGGTACAGAGGCCGCCGTCGCGACCGATTCCAGAAACAGATCTCGCTGATCCAGGGCGTTTATAATGCCTCGCGCAATCTTATTGAAATCGTTTGGATTATTCAAAAAATCGAGCTCATCACTGTCGATCACAAGCTTTTTCCCGAGATCGTAACTCTCCATCCAGTCGTCATAATAGCGATTGAGATTTGACAGGTACTCATCTGGGATATTTTTCTCATAATCCCTCCCACGAAGCGCAATACGCTCCTTTAGCTTAGGGAGCGACTTACGAAGATAGATCACTAAGTCCGGGGGATTTAAGAATCCGCACATCGTTTCGTAGAGCTCTAAATAGTTAAGATAGTCGCGCCGCTCCATCTGACCTTGTTCATAAAGGTTTCGAGCGAAAATATTAGCGTCTTCATAAATGCTGCGATCTTGGATCGCGCTATTAGTGCTCTGCGTAATTTTTTGATGTGCTCTAAATCGATTATTTAAGAAGAACACTTGCAAGGGAAAGGACCAGCGGCTCATGTCTTTATAGAAGTCCGCTAGATATGGATTCTCAGCAACAACTTCAAAGTGTGCTTCCCACTTAAATCTTTTGGAGAGCATCTGCGTAAGAGTGGTTTTGCCAGTTCCAATATTACCCGCCACCGCTATGAAAATCTTTTCAGTACTCACCCTCTTGATCCCCCAAAAAAATGTGCGTGCATTTGGTCATAGGGTCAATAGCACGATGAAGTCAAGATTTGCGTAGGAGAAAAATCAGGGACATCCATGAAACTCTGGACCTTTGCATGATAATCTGTAATGTTTCTCGAGTAATAACTAATTTTTCATAGATAGAGGCATTTATGGCGCAAACTCCAGAAACTGCTAACATTCCAGCAACTGCGAACAAAGGTCTTGAAGGCGTTGTCGCTTGTACTACAGAAATCAGCACCATCCACGACGTAACACTCCTCTATCGAGGTTATACGATCGAAGATTTGGCTCAAAACTGTGGATTTGAAGAGACAGCTTATCTTCTTTGGAACAACAAACTTCCAAATAAATCTGAGCTCGAAAAATTTAAATCACAGCTCGCTGCTAACGCTACCTTGCCAGCTGACTTTTTGCCGGTTTTAGAAACGATCGCAAAAACAAATGCTCACTCAATGGCAAAACTTCGCACCGCGGTGTCCCACTTCGGTCTTCTCGATAAGAACGCTGAAAATATCACCAATGCTGGCATCGTTGAAAATGCGACTCGCCTCACCGGCGCGTTGGGAACCATCGTCGCTGCACTTTCTCGCTTTGAGCAAGGTCAGAAGCCAGTAGCTCCAGTTGCAGGAAAGACTATCGCTTGGAATTTCTTGAACATGATCCGTGGACAAGAGCCTACTGCCGAAGAAGAAAAACTCTTCGATACTGCGCTCGTACTTCATGCTGACCACGAATTGAACGCATCTACATTTACTGCTCGGGTTGTTGCTTCCACTACAAGTGACTACTACAGCGATATCACTGCAGCACTTGGCTCACTCAAAGGGCCATTGCATGGTGGAGCTAACGAAGCCGTGATGTTGATGCTCAAAGAGATCGGCGATTACAGCAAAGTCGATGCATTTATCGCAGATGCAGTAGATGCCAAGAAAAAGGTCATGGGCATTGGTCACCGCGTTTACAAAAACGGCGACCCACGCGCCAAGATCTTGAAAGAGCTTTCACTTCAAACCTGTAAAAAAGCAGGACTCGAAGACTACCACCGCATGCTCGTTCGTATCCAAGAGCAAATGGAAGAGAAAAAGGGCCTCATGCCTAACGTCGACTTCTACAGCGGTCTTGTCTACACAGCGCTTAAGCTTCGCCCGCGCGACTTCACTCCAATCTTTGCAGTGAGCCGTGTGTCAGGTTGGTCAGCTCAAGTGCTTGAGCAGTATGCCAATAACCGTATCTATCGCCCACGTGGTTTTTACACGGGTAAGACCGACGTGAAAGTCGCTTCGATCGATAAGCGCTAACAAAAAGGTGCTCCGNNCTCCGCACCTTTTGTCATATACCATCGTCATAAATTTAAGAGCCCTGACTTCGAAAGAGGTCGGGGCTTTTTGTTAGTTCTCGTCTCGATAGTTAAGGAGATTGGATCAAATACCGATATTTTAGTGCGATGAGAGCCAATATATATAAATCGAACAAACTCGCTGAAACCCTAATTATGATGTGCGGCCTGTCAGTAATCATTGTAGGTCAAATATGGCTATCTCTTAAACACTTCGCTAAAGATGATCTAATCTACTGGGCCGGTAGCAGTTTTGTATTTAGCTTTCTACTCCACTATCTTTGCGAAATTTTTCTAAAAACTAATCGCAGTCGAGTAGACATGTTTCGACCTATAGAAGGCGACTCCTTTGTCCCTATTTCGCAAATATTAGCGTTCCGAAGAACTTTGAAAACATCTTTTGCTCTTTTGAGCGTCCTAATTTTCGTTGCCCTCGGGCTTTACCAGTTTCGAAATGATATTCTTTTGAATAAGTTTAATTCAACCTACGCCATGTGGTGCACCTTCTTCGGTCATGGACTTTATTGGTTAATTGCTCGTCCTTTAATCAATAAATTCGCAGTCGAAAACGATCGGCATGGAAACCCTTTCGCCGGCTGGAAACTCGAACTTTATGAAGACGGACTCAAGTTTGAAATGAAAGCTATTATTATCGGAGGAAAGAAGGCGCCGGTCTTTTTCATCTCGTTGAAAGATATTTCTGACTTTAGAATCTTTGCTTCACAACAAGAAGCAGAACTCTTTGAAAAGACTTCTGCTGGCAGACTAGCAGTTCAAACTGCTGACCGCATCTCTGATCAAATTAATTTTCTGCAAGGAAAGATAGTACGTCCTGAGTATATTCACGATTCGCCCCGAGAAGGCCAACCAAGCGTACTACTCCAAGGCCTGGATTTTTTGTACATGATGAATATTTGTCCTTCCTCGAAAGTCTCGCTTTTTAGCGCTTATGAGTATTGGTGCCAATCTATCCGAAAAAGCAGCTAAAATTTTAATCTAGCTGTTAGGCATCATTTTCTTCGCACTAAGGCTAACGTCTTAGACGCCGCCACTTGCCAGAGATTGCTCGAATCACCCAGATGTGGACTCGGCAGAGGTCGGGCAAAGCGGGTATTCAGAGTTTTTTCGACTTCGAGCCAGAAGTCCATGAACTCGACTTTAGCCTGAGAGTCTTTGATCGATTTAGCTAAAAGCTTAAATGCTTCTAAGTTCTCATACCAAGTTTCTTTGGTTTCGAAGCCGAGCTTTTCAATGAGCTGATTGACATCTTTTTCAGCCACTCTTTCATAGAACATCGCTTTGTCACTGAGTCCGTGCTTCATCTTAAAGGACGAAAGGTGATTAGTTACATAAGTACCAACCGCGGTTTTCCACGTTCTCGGTACACCTACATCAAGACGATTACGAAAGTGACCATCATCATAATTGAGATAGAAGATGCCGTGCGGAGCCAAAAGACGATGAGCAGTATGGAGATAGTCTTTTCGGTCGAGCACATGTTCGAACACCGAAAAACTGATAATTCGATCAAAATGCTGGGGCTCGTGCGCACGAAGTTGTTCGAAGTTAATGACTCGCGCAGAGGTACCTTGTAGTAGATTCGATAACTTCTTGTTCGACTCAGGATTAGGCTCAAAACAGGTTAGTTCTATTTGAGGATGATCGCGCACCACCTTGGCCCAATCACCGCCATCTCCGGCACCAAAATCGAGCACTCTCATTGGAACCTGAGTGCCACTGCAGTCATGAATGAGCGCCTTTATGATTCGATATTTTGCGGAGTTACCTACCCAGTAACTTTTTGGATTTTGATGAGAGCCTTCGAGCATCGACATGACAAAATCCGTATCATCTGGATTTGAGACTGTCACATCTGAATTATGCGTTAGAGCTTAAGTCGCATCACCACGTCACACCGCTTGTATTCAGGATGCTCTTCATCAATTTCCTTAAACCCATACTTTCGGTAGAGATTGAGAGCCGGCCCAAGAATATGATTTGAAAGAAGTGTAATTTCTTTTACCCCCTTCGCTCTAGCCCAGTTAATGGCGGCCTCCATCAGAAGATTTCCGTAACCTCTCCCTTGTGCTTTCGGAGATACGGCCATCTTTGCGAGTTCATATCGATCATGACTGAATGGGATCATTGCGCATGTGCCAAGCGCCTCCAGATCTTTGATGACAAAGAAGATCTCGCCTCCTTTTTTAAGGATCAGCTCATCGGCCTCGAACAGCTGTTTCTGATCAGCGTCCTCGACAGCAAAATATTTCTTAATCCACTCGAGATTTAATTCAATGAAAGCCTGTAGGTACTTCGCATCATAGGTGGACACTAGCGCACTTGATTCCATATACATTGTATATATTTGAAATCATAGAGATTTCTACTAAAAAGAAGACCATGATGATCCTTAGATCTGGTGTTCAATCCCTATAGTTGATTAATATAATCCGGTATGGTATTCTTGAAGTAATAGTAATCAGCATGTCAGCACCTGGGGGAGTATTTACTGTTATGGAATTCAACAATCGTAGTACGTCGGCGCATGAATCTCATCAAATCCTTGTCCTCGAAGATGACCCTTCTATAATTCGTTCTTTGAAAGTCCTGCTTTCTAAACATGGCAACCTTACAATCACGAGCTCGTTAGCCGAGGCCAAGCAGGCTCTATTGGATAACGACTTTGCTTTGATTGTTACCGACTATAACCTCCCTGATGGAACAGGAATGGACCTCATCCTGGCAAAAGAAAAACTCGGTTCCGAGGCGGTCTTGATCATGATGACTGCCTTCGGAAGCAAAGAGCTTATCATTCAAGCAATCGAGCATCAAATCTTTCGCTTCATCGAAAAGCCATTTCAGCCCTCTAAAGTAGATGCAGTCGTTGAGGAAGGTCTTCGAAAATATGCAGAAAGCAAAAATCTAAAGAGCTTTGCTTCTGTTGGAAGAGTATCCAGTGAGCTAATTCACGAAATTTCTAATCCACTTTCAATTATCTCATTGAGATTGACTCGACTCAAATCGTTGGACTTAAGTAACGAAGGTTCTAAGGAAGGCGAAGAACTCCAGTATTCCGTTCAAGCGATGGAACGTTCAACGAAAAAGATTATCGGACTCACGCATCACGCAAAATCAAACTTGAGAAATTCGAAACGAGTTTCATGTGAAACCTTTCTAATACTTGATGCAGTGAAGAGTGCAGTTGAAGACTGCGCCACTAAAGCAACGTCGATCGGAGCAAAGATCGAAGTACTGATCGAGAACTCGATCCAAGTGTGGGCAAACAAGCTTCAGTTTGATCAAGTTTTGGTTAATCTTATTTCTAATGCGCTAGATGCAGTATCAGGCCTTGATGAGAAATGGGTTCGAATCAAAGCTGCCATCAATGAAGGCGAGATGACGATATCTGTGACAGACAGTGGAAAAGGAATCCCGAAGGATCTTCACGAAAAACTCTTTTTGCCTTTATACACAACTAAAGGAAAAGACGGCTCGGGACTTGGACTTCCGATTTGTAAACAAATCTTAGAATCCCATGGCGGAAGCATTTTCGTAGACGCAAACGCATCTAATACTTGCTTCGTTATCCGTTTACCATCTCAAACCGCTGCGAAAACAAAAGACGGCCCTGCGCTTGCTGGCTAACTCTTTGCGCTAGAGGATCGCCTTTTCAGCTGAGACAACAGACCCTGCCTGTGGTTGAATTATGTCAATCAGCTCATCCTGTTTTACTGCTACAGATACTCGTGCAGTCTTCGGTGTAGATATTGCTCTTTCGGACGAGACTTCCTTAGCTCGCGCGTAGGACAGAGACTGCTTTAGCTGCATGAATCGAGTCGCCATCAAGATAAGAGTTCCCTTTAAAAAGAATCTTAGATCCACTTTACCAACTTGTATCATGT
>DBAE01000288.1:9746-15537 GCA_002291495.1 Bacteriovoracaceae bacterium UBA1018
GCCAATAATTACAGAAGAGATTAGTCCGCAGATCCTTATATCTTGGAAGTTTTCTTGGATTGGTTTCAAATCCCATATCCTGCACCGGTGACCTCATAACAAATCGCTTGATATCGAGCTCTACCTGGTCATTCGGAAAGTACTTCTGAGCATACTCACGAAATAGTAGCTCGGCTACTTGCCGATAGGCTCTTGAGGGTGGTTTNNGTTTTAATAAGTTAGCCTTCTCACTTGGCCAAACATCGGTAAAAAGAGACGTAAATATTCCAATGATAGAGGGAGTAGAAGAAATATTAGTGTAAAAATAGCGACCAAACCGCTGATACTGCATTATCGCCATATGCACGTAAGGTATTGCCAAGAGATCAACGCCAGCATTTTTAGCTATCATCACCAATCCGGCATGAATGGTCGGAAAGGGCTTTTCTTGCAGTACCAAATTGAAGAAAAATCCGACAGGCTCACCCTTTAAACGCATAACGCAGAGATTGGCTTTTCTAAGAAATTCTCTTTTTTCAGCCGCATCGTAGTTACTATCAAAAATACCATAATCAAGATTTCGACCGGAGGTTCGATTCACGTACTCCATCGCATGAATGACCCGCGCAAGATCCTGATCATTCATCCATTTCCCTGGTGTGAAATAGTATTTGAGGTCGTACTTCAGATATTTTTTGGATATTTCGTTCTTAAGAGCCCTTGTATTCATCATGGTGTCTGTCCTCTGACGCTAGCTGCAGATATGAATTTTTATTCACATCCCTATGCACCTGAGAATACCCATATTTTTAAGCCGCTCAATATCTTTTTACACTGCTGTTGTAGAAATAATAATTCCGTTATATTTGATGCGGCACAAAGCCTGCAATGGCGTGCGGTATGGAATGCCGCAAGATTTTAATCGTAGACAATGATTCGACACCAAGATCGCTTTTAGCTCAAAGACTTAGTGAAAAAAATTATCTCGTATCAGTGGCATGCACCGGACAAGAAGCCCTCGACCAACTGTCCAATGGACTCTTACCGGATGTAATTCTTCTTGATCTCGAGCTACCTGACTTTAATGGCTGGAAGTTTTTAAAAATTCAAAAATGTAATCGAGCTTGGACTAGCATTCCGACGTTGGTTTATTCTCATACTCCTGATCGGCTCTCCCCGTATAAAGAACGGTTTGTTCCGAAGTCAGCCAAGTTTGAGGATCTACTCCGGAGCCTTGATCGTATCTGCGCCGAAAAAGCAGCCGAACATGAGGAGACACTGGAAGAACTAATCTCTTTGGATGATCTATCAGGCGCGCAACAGCTAGATTTCAAACTGCCCTCTCGCTCCAAAAAGAAGGCCAGTTAAGATCTCGTTATNNTTCAATCTTTCATCGACTTTGGCCAAAAGATTTTTAATTTCGAGCGCGGTTTCGTCTGCATTCTTATAATAAAGACCAAAATCCGAATCGATCTTTCGCGGTAACGTGGAGTACTTTTCTAAGCGACTTTGCGCAACTTGAAGGTCTTTCCTTACGGACCAGACTTGCTGAATGTCACGACCATTGAGCGAGTACTTAAACTTTGCCAGCGCAACTAGCCCACTAACATGCAAAGGATGAATTTTTAGATCTTGCTCCAGGATGCGAATTGCTTGAGACTTCTGACCGACCGCAAAATGTGTATCTGCCAACCAGACCACNNGACCACCGCCTTCTCAGAGTCAGGTATCTCTTTCTGAACCGAGCTCAGTTCGGCCAATGCTTCTTTCATTAATCCTTTATGATGAAGGGCTCTACCTAACCAAAGTCTGACCTCAGGTTCTTGATCAGTGAGTTTACGAGCCACTTCCAAGCGTTCGATTGCTCGCTGAAAGTCCCCCTCAAGTAATAGGCATTGCCCCAAACGAGTTAAGATTTCTGCATTGTCTGGCTCAGTCTCGAGTACTTTTTCGAATCTCTCTCGAGCCGGCTTAAAACGTTTGGCCCAAAGTAGATTGAGCCCATCTTGATAGATTTGAAATGTGGTGTTGGTCAAAAATGTACGGGATGAAATTCTTGCTCTCTTAAGCAGGAGTTCCCGCTTCTCTTTTCCTTGTTTAGCGGCAGCTTTACGAAGTGTATCCAAGGACTCCTCTCTGCGACCTGAAAACAGGAGTGCTTTTGCCAAATCCGACACAAGTTCGACATTGCCCGGATCGTACTGGGCTTCTTTCTTTAAGAGTTCAATCGCTTCGGGCCACTTTTTCTTAGTCATTAGACTTTTGGCTGTTTCTGCTTCGACCTCTTGGGCTTTGGCTTGATGATGGATCATTGGGGTCAGACAGGCCAAAACAGTAAGAGCGACGATTTGTTGACGGCGAGTTTTAAATCGTCGTTTCTCGACACTCGAAGCGAGCCGGGATAAACTTGATAAAAGTGACTTTCTTAAGATCATCTAGAGCACTCCGTTTGAAATGGCTAGCAGTCTTCAGCGTAAGCTGTTGCACACTGCTATCACCTTCATTCAGTCTTGCACAAGATGAAGCGAACGCAAACCCTGAGCCTGTCATGAATGAAGGGGCCAACCCGCCGCCCGCGGCGGACGGTGAGAAGCTTCCGGATATTACAGCTAAGGTTTATGACCTGACTATCATCGGTCGAAGCCGCTCACAAAAAGTTTACATGGCTAAGAATAATGTTCGTCAGGCACCTAATCCAGGGCGCATTATTTTGCTCAAACAAGAATTGCGAAACATTATGGCTTTTCGAGTTCTTAAGGCCTATCCCAATACTCAACAATTTGCGATTAAACGAGTACGTGTGTACCCAGGTTATCCCAATCTCAATCCTGGAGTTACTTTTCGAGCTATCGAAAAAATCGCCGACTATTTTCCACCTCCGCCTACCGAACAGGACAAAAGAGATCTCCGTGAACTTGAAGGCAATCTTGAAGATCCTACAGCAGCCTTAGAAGAGCTTCCTTCAAATACGGACGATGAGAATCAGGCACCTGCCCCCCCAGATCCAGGTCTCTCCCAACGTGAGGCTCAAGTTCTGGACGAGACGGAAGATCAAGACCCGGACGATTTAGTCATTGTCGAAGAACCAGTGATTACTGATTTTAACTTTCATTCTTTGACTTTACAGTTTGGACAATTCAGAAATTATAATGTCAATGCGATCAGCTCAACCTACGGTGGCGGTGGGCTTAGATATGGCTACAGTTTTGCTCATATGATTTTTCTGAACAAGAGCCGACTGCATGACTCCTTTACGCTCGAGGGTGGCATAGCTCTCTACAGAATCATCAACTACGACGATGATGATGAAACCAACGACACCTATACCCTGGTGCCGGTGATTGGGACCCTCAGGTACAATATATTATTTGGCGAGAGCTATGGCTTCTTTGTATACGGTGGGATGCTCAAAAACACAGTAGTCTCCCAAGTTTCTGGCGTCGAAGAAGACGTAATTCAACTTGGAAGCACTTTGCCTGCCTTTGGGGTTGGCGGAATGATGCAGGTAGGCCCAAACTGGGAATTAAGAGTAGATCTCGGACTCGATTTTATTGGAGCCGGGCTTGTGCTACGGTTCTAATCCAATGAACCCTTTCTACATTTTGTTACTCGCATTTTTATCAGCTGCCTGTGGGGTGAAGGGNNGGGCCCTCCGCTTCCTCCAGTTGCAGACACACCACAATCTTCAGACGAGCGTGCTATTTTACAAAGCCCACTCGACTCTGGGGTTACAGCTCCAGCAAACATGAGCAATATTGAGTCGGCCCCTCGCCCCGGTGGTCCTATGTCTACACCTAAGGCCATTAGTGTAGATCCGCGAAACTCTCTTTCGCCTGATGCAAAGCTTAATTCTGAGCCAAAAACAAAAAAAGGTCCTTAATTCGTGAATTCATTCAACCCAACTCGGTTCTTTCAGTACAAAAAATCTGTCCTCACAACAGAAGGTGTTTCTATTTCGGATCTGGTCAACGAGTATGGCACTCCACTTTATGTCTATTCGCGTGAGGCATTTCTCACACCCATCCGTGAACTGCAAAAAGGTTTGGCTCCGCTTAATTTTCAGATTTGCTTTGCTGTAAAGTCGAACTCAAACCCCTCGGTTCTCAAAATGTTAGGGGAAGCTGGAGTGGGAATGGATCTCGTCTCTCAAGGTGAGCTTTTTCGCGTTGAGAAGGCGGGTGTGGCGATGGATAAAGTCGTTTTTTCCGGTGTTGGTAAAACTGCTTTAGAAATGGCTTATGCTTTGGAAAGAAAGATCTACTCTTTTAATGTCGAATCAGTTGCTGAACTTGAATTGCTGAATGAAGTGGCTCGCTCAAAAGGTATACAGGCTCGCGTGGCGTTACGATTTAATCCCGACGTAGATGCCAAAACCCATCCTTATATCTCAACTGGACTTAAGAAAAACAAATTTGGACTCAATCGAAATGAGATTATTCAGATCGCTAAAGGTCTGGAGCGGCTTCCAAATATACTATTACGCGGAATTAGCATCCATATCGGCAGTCAGATCTTGTCTTTAAGTCCGATGAAAGACTCTTTTAGCAAGTTGTCTGCTCTCATCAAAGAACTTGAACCACTCCTTCCCGAAGCCCTAGAATTTGTGGATCTTGGCGGTGGTCTCGGAATTACTTATAAGAATGAAAAGCCTCCGGCCGTCGATAAGTATTGTGCGCTGATTGTAAAACATTTTGGTCCACGCTCACCTTACAAAAATCGCTTGAAGGTATTGGTCGAACCTGGCCGAACCATTTCAGGAAATGCGGGCATATTAGTAAGCCGGTCCTTATATCGCAAAAAGAGAGGCAAAAAGGCCTTTCTTATTATCGATGCAGCGATGAACGATCTGATGAGGCCTGCTCTCTATGGGAGTTATCATGAAATTATTCCAGTGGATCAAAGAAGAACGAAAGACTCTAAGATTAAGACCGATATCGTAGGTCCCGTGTGCGAAAGCTCAGATTGTTTTGCTAGCGATCGATCTATTTCCTCTCAATTGGACACAGGTGACCTGGTCGCTATTCTCTCAGCCGGAGCATATGGTTTTAGTATGACCAGTAATTATAATAGTCGCCCTCGCCCTACCGAAGTTTTGGTCGAGGGTAATAAATCTAGAGTCATACGAGAACGTGAAACCTATGAAGACCTGGTGGCTAAAGAGCTCTACTGATTTGGAATAGATGGGGTTGGAGCTGCCTCCCATCCCCGGACACCATCAGTAGGCACAGACACAGCATCTGTTTGAAGCACACCTTCTAAGGCTGTCAGCCAGTTTCGGGCATGGCTTACAAAAGTCGCCTCGTCAGCCTCGTGATAGACCTTTGCCAATTCTTGAATCGACTTATTATTAAATCGATTAAAAACTTGTCCTGCATGAAACGCTTTTTCAGCTGGTACACCCAGATACTTGAGCGCGTCTACTGTGAGATTTAAGGCACTTCCAGCTGTTTCAATATACGGGCTTTCAATTCCACGATGAATCATTTCGTAGGCCTGAATGCGATCGTAAGCGCGAGCTAGGATCTTCAGATGAGGAAACGTAACTTTCACCGAATCGATAATTTCTAAGGCTTTGGCTGCATCGTCGATTGCAAGGATCAATAGTTTTGCATTTTGTGCCCCGGCAGACTTGAGAAGGTCCATCTGTGAAGCATCTCCATAAAATGCTTTTGAGCCAAAGCGCCTGATCACGTCAATTTGTTCGGCATCAAAGTCTAGAACTGTCGCTTGAAATCCAGAAGCCTTGAGGAGTCGAGTTGCCATTTGTCCGAACCGACCAAATCCCGCGACGATCACTGGATTATCATGCTCA
>DBAE01000288.1:15579-19401 GCA_002291495.1 Bacteriovoracaceae bacterium UBA1018
CATTACTGAGCAAAACGAAAGCAAACTCTCCGCCCTGAGCCAAACTAAAAGCAAAGAGTAATCGATCGGGCATAGGCAGTTTTCCAAGCTTACCTACTGCAAATAGGACAGTCCACTTCACTGCCAAAATGGACATTACTAGTCCCATGATCAGACCAGGTTCTGTCTTCACTTGAGCAAAATCAATTCCGGCTCCCACCGAAATGAAGAACACGCCCAGTAACAATCCTTTAAAAGGCTCAATATCTGTTTCGAGTTGATGTCGATATTCGCTATCAGCGAGTACAACACCAGCTAAAAATGCACCTAATGCTGGAGATAGTCCTACCGAATTCATCAATAGCGTAATCGCTAAGACCAACAGAAGTGCCATCGCCGTAAACAATTCTCGAAGACGAGCTAGGCCCACTATCTTAAAGACAGGCCTAATCAGATATCTGCCGATGACGATCACCAATATCACTGCACCTAAAGTTTTGGCTCCTTGCAACCATGCACTTCCGACATCCATGGAAGCTGATGTGGCATGCTCAATCGTCTTTCCAATCGAAAGTGCCGGAAAGATCGCCAACATCGGGATCACGGCCATATCTTGAAACAGGAGCACAGAGAACGCAGTTTCTCCGCCCGTTGTTTTGATCGCTCCTTTTTCTTGAAGCGTTTGAAGTACGATAGCGGTTGAAGAAAGAGAAAGAATCATTCCCCCGGCAAGACCAACTTGCCAGCTCCATCCTGAAAAAATTCCGACAAACATGAGTATCAAAGTCGAAAGAAGGACCTGAATCCCACCTAAACCAAAGATTGGTCCCCGAAGTTTCCAAAGCACTGTGGGCTTCAGTTCGAGACCGATTAAGAACAGCATCATGATGACGCCAAACTCAGAGAGATGGGTCACTCCCTCGTTATGGCTCTGAAGAATACCCAAAACGCTTGGCCCCAAAACAGTTCCTGCGATCAAATACCCGAGGACCATCCCAAGCCCAAAACGCTTTGCCAAAGGCACGCTTAAAACCATTGCGGCCAAATAGATCAAGGCCAAACTCAGTGAATCGCTGAAACTCATTGCACGCTCCAAGACTGCTCTATCCTGCATTGTTTTTGAATGATAGACCTAGCTTGGAAAGGACCTACTTTTATGCGCGGTGTAATGACGGCTGTAATCACTCCCTTCACTTCCAATGACGAGATCGATTTTGATTCATTGAAAAAGATTTTAAAGGATCAAAAAGATGCAGGCGTTTCTGAAGTCGTCGCTTGTGGAACCACTGGCGAGAGTCCCACGCTCTCCATCGAGGAAAAGAAAAAGGTCATCGAATTTACCCTTTCCGAGCTCAAGGGTTCACCCACAAAAGTGATTGCGGGCACTGGATCCAATAACACGCGAGAAAGTGTCGAACTCTCAAAATGGGCTAGCCATGCAGGTGTAGATGGAGTTCTTATTGTCACTCCGTATTACAACAAGCCAACTCCCGCGGGCCTTGAACTCCATTTCACTTCGATCGCAGATGCAGTCACGTGCGAAGTCATCCTTTACAACGTTCCGGGTAGAACTAATCTCAGTATGACTGGAGCTACGGTTGCGAAACTGGCAAAACATCCTCGTATTCGAACTATTAAGGAAGCCTCGGGTAATCTTACTTACGGTTATGAACTGATGGAGTCTGTTTCACTTTCGGGAGAGAAGATGGATTTTCTTTCGGGTGATGACGCTACTTTTCTTCCGTTTTTATCTATCGGCGGTGTAGGAACAATATCCGTGGCAAGCAATCTCTTTCCTCGAGCTATGGTCGAACTGCAAAGACTCTATGAAAAAGGAGAAGTACAAAAAGCCCTAGAAATTCATCAACGCTACTTCCCTCTTTTCAGAGATCTTTTTGTTGAAAGTAATCCAGGCCCGATTAAATACGCGATGGCAGAAATGGGTTTTTGCCAACCCCATCTTCGAGCGCCTCTCGCCGCTTTAACTTCAAATAGCCAGGAAAAGATCCGCACAGCACTTGAACAATGTGGAATTAAAAAGGGAAAGGTTTACTAGAGTGAGCCCAGCTACTACACGCACCAAAATTAGTGTTATCGGTCAAAACGGTCGTATGGGAAAATGGGTCACTGACCTGATGTCTTCCGAGTTTTTGGCTCAAACAGAGCTGGTGGATCAAAACCAACGTCTCCAGGCGGATGCAGTCATCGACTTTGCTGCGCCGCAAGGAGTAATTGATCACATTGAAAGCGCGCTCCAACTCGAACATCAACCCGCACTCATCGTTGGAAGTACTGGCTGGACGGCCGCTCAATTTCGAATTGTTGAAGAGTATGCGAAAGTGGCCCCTGTTTTGGTCGCGTCAAACTTTTCGTTCGGAGTATTTTCTTTTTTAGAAATTTTAAAAACTCACGCTCCCCTGCTCTTTAAGATGGGATACCGCGTCAGCATTTATGAAGCGCATCACGTCCACAAAAAAGACGCTCCAAGCGGGACTGCTTTGACTATTCAGAAAGTCTTAGCCAATTTAACAGATCAAGAAATCAAGATCGATAGTTTGCGCGAAGGCGAAATTATTGGCGACCATAAAGTAATTTTTGATGGACCAGGGGATCAAATTACTTTGGATCATCATGCCAAAGACCGTTCTATTTTTGCTCGTGGCGCGATCGAAGCTGCTCTGTGGTTGGCAAAAAAACGTCCGATCGGAAGAGTCCAAGATTTGTCTGCAGTTTTTCAAACCTAACTATTACTTCCATAAGTCAGAGTCTGTTTGTATAAGTAGAAACTGAAGGAAACTCATATGGCGATGACAAATATTTACGTCTGCATCAAGCAAGTCCCTGATACCGAAACCAAGATCAAGTTGGCCGCGGACAGCAATTCCATTGATACCGCTGGCATTAAATGGATCATGTCTCCTTACGATGAATTTGCAGTCGAAGAAGCTCTGAGACTGAAAGAAAAAAACGCAGGCAGCACAGTGACAGTACTCTCTGCTGGCCCGGCTCGTGTTGTCGAAACCATCCGTATTGCCTTAGCAATGGGTGCGGACACTGGCATCCACATCGAGCTACCAGAAACAGCTGACAATAATATGGCTGCAAAAGCAGTTGCTGCTGCTCTTAAAAGAGAAGCGAAAGTGGACATTATTTTCACAGGCAAAGAAGCGATCGATGATGGCGCGGCACAAACCAGCCAATTGATTGCTGAGTATTATGGCGTTCCATACGGGACAGTGATCTTGAATGCGGAGTACGGCGCCGGAACTGTAAAGTGCAAACGTGAAATTGAAGGCGGAGCTTTTGAAATCTTGGAGCTTCCACTTCCTGCTCTCATTGCTGCACAAAAAGGCATGAACGAACCTCGCTATGCTACACTTCCGAACATCATGAAGGCTAAAAAGAAAGAAGTGAAGAGTCTTAAAGCCGCAGATGTAGGCGTATCGGATGCAGATCAGAAGATTCGTTACAAAAACCTTCAACTTCCACCGCCTAAACAAGCAGGCAAGAAGATTGCTGGTGATCCTGCAGCTCAAGCAAAAGAATTGGTCCGACTCCTCCACGAAGAAGCAAAGGTGGTCTAATCATGGCAAAAGTATTTGTTATCGCGGAACAGCGAGATGGTCGTTTAAAGAAATCTACATTTGAACTCTTGGGTGCTTCGGCAGCAGCCGGAAATGAAACCCACGCTGTATTACTCGGTGAAGGCGTAAGCGGCCTAGCGGGTGAGCTTGCTCACTACGGCGCTCAAAAGGTTCATGTCGCAGACAACGCAGCACTTAAGTTTTACACTGCTGAGGCTTACGGCCAAGTGATTGCTGATGTGCTTAAGGCCAATAGTCC
>DBAE01000290.1 GCA_002291495.1 Bacteriovoracaceae bacterium UBA1018
GTACTAGGGGAAGCACCCGAGCTTTCTAAGGCTCGCCTGATGCTTGTTGAGGCAACCAGACGCGTCCTTGCTCAAGGGCTTGGACTGATCGGTATCCCACTTCCCGAGAGGATGTAACTTAGCTCAGTGTAACTTTGTTTAACTGTGCTTAACTGCGCTTTTGGCAGTTCTGTGTTTCGGGATTAAACACGAAGTCTGTCCCAAAGCTCAATGTGCATACTGAGTCTTCTAAAGTCGTCAAACGGCTTGGAGAAAGCATTGTGCCTTGGCAAGAGAGAACTTTTCCCTTTTTATCGAGCACTAAGTAGACGGGTATCTTTTTCATGATCACACCCGACGGAGCTTGTCCTGTGTAGGTCAGAGTTGAGATATACGAGTTTTTACCAGCAAAGATTGGCTGACCTAATTCTACACTGATGTTATTTAAGTTATAGACTGATCGAGTAGCTGACTTCTCACCCGATGAAGACGCCAATGCTCCTGGCTTAGACTTTTTCTTTTTTAATGCCGATGCAAGGCGATCTAAGAAAGCCATGAGGCCCTTCTTTTTCTTTTTCACCTGTGAAGCGTGAACGCCCTGTGAATTTTTTTCTTCATCAATGAAATCAAAATCTTTAAGCATTTCCATGCAAAGTTCTGGCTTCTTTAAAACAGCCTTCATCTCCTGAACCTTCTCAGTGACAACCATCTCGACTTTAGCTTTTTGCACAAGATTTTGAGTTGGCTTCAGAAGGCCGGTTGAATTGGAAACCACGATGGTAGCGACAGTTCCGATAACTACCGCATTCAAAGATACTGATCCCCGCTGATTACGTACAACTTGAGTGGGGTTACTCATATGGACACCCTTTCTTACTAACGTTAGTTACCTGCTGTGATCACTTGTAGAGGTTTACAACAGGCTCGGCACTTCGCAGCCGAATGATCACTTCCTGTTGCGTAGAGACACTTTCCAGAATTTGTTGCCTTATCCGTTTCGCAAATAGCTGGCGGAGGGCCGGACTNNTTTTACTGCACCGGGGTCTGAGACACCGATTGCATCACACTTCACAATTTCAGTTTGAGCTGGACACGCTGCCGTATATTCGCTGCCCGGAACACAAGTGAGATTACTGATGCATCCTTTAGTAATCGGATCATAAATTTGTTCGCCGTTAGACATGAGTTGGCAGATGCGATCGTTGAACTCGTTTTTGCCATCATCTTTAGGCATGTCATCTTCGGTCATTGCAAGACAGTTGGTGATCACTCGCGTAGCAGGATCAATTGCAACTTGCGCAATCACCTCATCCCACGCTTCGCGGGTCCCGATAAAATTTCCTTTTTTCTTGGTATTAATCAAAACCTTCACTAACCAAGTCTCTGTATCGAGCGGTACGTAAGGAACCATCCGCAGAGGCTCAAGTTGGATCCCTCTGGTTTCGAGATCCTTTGAGATCGATAGACCCTTAGTAAACACACTTGGATCGGCCGCTCCTGCTTTTGGATAGAAGAGATCGATCACTTGTCCTTTAGGATTGGATGAATCGAGCGTAAGGCCTTTCAGATTAAGGGTGCAGGAGTTTGGCTTCTTTAAGACAACTCGGATCTGATTAACGAGGTCGAGTTGCTTAGCGCTGAGCTCAATCCCCTTTTTCATTTTCACGGAAGTTTCCATGAGACTACTGATCCCAAGCATGACGATCGATGTGATCCCTAAGGTCACAATCAGCTCGATAAAGCTTAGTCCTGCTTCGGACCTAATGTTGTCTCCCATTTCTATGGAGCCCATGAAACTTCCCCCTACATTGATATAGTTATTACTATACCTTAATAGTACAGTTTTTATGAAGTAATCTTTTGGTAACCTTAACAGTCTAATTATATCATGTAGTTATAAATGTCATTTCACGCCAGAGGGTGTCGTCTCAAGGTGAAATAATTGAAGCGGAAAGGAAATTGAGCTCATTCAATCGATCTTTTTAATCAACTAAAGCTTGCTCGATCTTGAGGTTTTGTCTATAAGCCGAATCAAATGAAAGCATGGACAATACTCATCAGTCTCTTGAGCACTACTACCGCAATGGCTGGGAGCTGGAATTCTTATGAATTGGCTCAGACATTTAACACCGGTTCAGACACTTATGGTCCGGCAGCTTCATTTACCGAAATTGCAGAAGCCGCTCTCAAGCGGCTGGGCGCGATTGATGTGCGAACGAAAGCCTCGAGCGGGTATCCTTATAATAACAACATCTATGGAGAAGCGAGCTTCAAGGCTCTTACGGCATCTAGCCAAAAGGATCCTCAAGTCGCGTTGAAAAGCGTACGGATCGTAGGATATGAAAAATGCACTCTCGCAGTCGCAGTGATCGACGCTATCCTAAAAAAGACAGGCTACAAAGTCACTTCACGTTCAGCCCCGTGCACCTCACGAACCCACGGGTATCACTACCTCGTCGAAGTACCTGTCGAACTCTCTTTAGACTCTAGCTCTTCTTAAGAGTTGCCTTTAAGTAGTCTCGACGCATGAGTGCGATCGTATCGATCGAAATCTGCTTAGGACACGCGGCTTGGCACTCGCCGATATTCGTGCA
>DBAE01000214.1:0-254 GCA_002291495.1 Bacteriovoracaceae bacterium UBA1018
CTTCATCATAGGAAGCGACCTTAGCATGCTTGTTTTTCATGCTCGCAATTGACCGAGGAAGCTCACAAAATGATTTTTGATTTTAAAAAACGAACCGCTCCAAAAGCCCATGCCTGAAGCCAAATGCTGCACGCTCAGAGGATTTTTAAAGCGCTAGGAGCTTCATGAAATTTCCACCCTCTCAAAACCGTCAATAAAAATATTGATCGAAAATGCGAAAAAACACCCCAAAAACCAGCCTAAAAGTAGAGAAA
>DBAE01000214.1:278-9823 GCA_002291495.1 Bacteriovoracaceae bacterium UBA1018
GAACTCGCGCAGCACCGCCAGCACCGTGACCGCATCCACCGCCGCCGGCGGCGGCGCAATCTCTAGAACCAGGCTACCGTGTGCAACCACAAAACCCCACGCGCACCCAACTCGGCGCCGCACCCACCGCGCACAAACACAAAAAACCTACGATCCGCTCTAAGGCCCGTCTTTCTTAAAACCATACGGACAATGTCGACATCCGCTTTTGCAGCAATAGCCGCGCTTGAGATGATAGTTGCGTGTAAATACGAGATAGCCGGTTGCTGGGTCGATATAAAAGTCTTCATCAGACTTCGAGTCGCTCGTATCACTCACTGAGGTTTCGTCATCATCACCGTTGATCAGAACGGCCGCCTAATGATCGAAAAGCAACGATGACACGAGCCAGGTGTGCTTTGAAGTCGGGTTCTTCTGAAGCCGCTCGAAAGTTTGTACGTCGATCTCGATTGAGGATCTTATGAACATGAATTGCGTAGAATACTCCCGAACAAATCAATGTCCCGGAAACGATTGCTACGGCAAGCGTTGGTGCCCAGAAGATCAGGACTCCAAGAAATATCGACAGAATTGAAGGCACATAGTGTTTGATCATCGCGTGTCACTTTCTTGACGAATGACAGATTTGATTCCTTTCTTTATCGTAAATGCATGAGCTATTTTCGACACTCTTTTTTTTCGACTGCAGGACTCTGTGTATTTCTTTTTTTGAGCACAGCTTGTTCTCTCAGGCCCGCTGATCCAGAAACTCTCAAGATTCGACTTAATCTAGAAAGTTCATCTCAAAACCCTGCAAATCTTCTGCAGTCCCCCACTGATTTAAGTCGGCGAATCATGAGTGCTAGCGCTTCGCCTCGTCCTTCAGCTTCTCAGTTCGATTGCTTAGCGGTTAATGTCGTGGGTCCAAATATCCCCGCCGTCCGCACTCGACATGATGAAAAAGAAGATGAACGCGAAGAGTTTCGTTTGGGCGATATGCTCGCTGGCTCAAGCTGTGCCTATCCTGGAATTCTTTCAAGAGGTGTCTCTGCACAGAGCGAATCCACAGTAGAACTAATCGTTCCTGCTGGTCCACAACGCCTGATCCAAGTTGCAGGGATCATCGAGGGAAATACAAATTTCTGTCAATCCGGCCAGACGCTGCCGGATTACTTGATGAGTCTCCCACAAAACTTTAACGATGACTTAGATCTTTTTGAACTGGGTCGTGCAGTGATCGATCTTTTCTCAAGCAGAACAGTTGCAATTCAGAACACCTACGACAATCTCAGCTTGGCGGATAAAGAAGGCAAAAGAATGAATTGTGGCGGTAACGGAGACAATGGCCCGGGCCATATCAATGTGAGTCCTAGCAGCTTAAACTTTGGAACAGTCTCGTCTCTGAATACTTTGAGTATTACTCTCACCAACTATCACAATATGGGAATCTATATCAGCAGTATCACGTCGTCCGATCCTAAATACAGCCTCAACACGGGTAACTGTAATCTTCAAAGCGTTTTTTCAAACAACTTTTGCACTCAGTCGATTGATTTTGCACCTAGTGCAGGAACCTCAGGGCAAGTCATCAATTCGACTATCACTATTACGTACGATATCAGCGGCGGTCCGAGCGGGTTAACCTATACGGTGCCTGCCACGGGAACCAGGATGTAATTAGACGCGATGCAGAAAATTGAGCTTTGGTTTCTTCCTAATAGACAACTGTCGAGATCCATAGGATAAATCAAAGCCTCACATGAATTTTGAAATTTGGTTCCAGAAGTCGCATCCTACTATTCCAACTCGTTCTGCCGAAGCGGTACTTAGCCTTTCAGCTGAAGGCGCTACAATTCCGTTTATTGCTCGATACCGTAAAGAGCAGACAGGCAATCTCGATGAGGTGGCGATCCAGTCCGTAATCGATGCTAAAGAAAGCTGGGACAATCTCATCAAACGCCAACAATTTATTCTTGGCGAAATTGAGCACCAAAAGAAACTAACTCCCGAGCTCAAAGAAAAGATTTCAACCACCTTTGAACTGAACCTTTTGGAAGATCTCTATCTTCCTTATAAGCAAAAAAGGAAATCTAAAGCCACGCTCGCTAAAGAAGCCGGCTTGGAGCCCCTTGCCGACTGGATCTGGAATTGCGGCCATGGAACTGAGAAGCCACTCGAAGGCCAGACTCTCGAAATTTGGGCATTTACGTTCCGCAATGAAGAAAAAGGCTTTAACGATGCTGAGACTGCAATCAACGGTGCACAAGACATCTTAATTGAGCGCCTTTCTGAGACGCAGCACTTAAGACAGCTGGTCAGAACCACGACCTTTGAAAAGGGATGTGTAAAGACAGGCAAAGCAGAAAAAGCTAAGGCAAATAGCAAATACGAAAATTATTTCACTTACCATGAGCCTGTTACGTCCCTGCTTGAACCGCAAAACTCACACCNNATACTTGGCACTTCGCCGAGGTTGGATGGAAGAAGAGCTCACTCTTGGAATTGGTGCACCACCTGTAGCTAACAGCGACGGAACTGCCGCCGATTCTAAATCCAAAAATAAAACAGAAAACAAAGCAGGCAGTAGCTCCGACACAAATTACGAAGACGATCTTCTCAAAGCTTTTGAAAATGAAGCCTGTACCGAGCGAGATTCAGTGGGTGCTTCTGTGCTCCTGAAGAGCGCACGTATTGCCTTAAAAGCGCATGTTCTTCCAAGCATCGAAAATGAAGTTCACAAAGCTCTCAAAGAAGTCGCCGATGAAACAGCGATCAAAGTATTTGCAGAGAATGTGAAAAAGTTGCTCCTCGCGTCTCCTTTTGGACCAAGAGCAGTGATCGGAGTAGACCCAGGCATTCGTACCGGATGCAAAGTAGCTGTCGTCAATGATTCCGGAAAATTTATTGCTGACACTGTTATTCATCTGCAGTCTGAAGAAGAAAAGAAGAAAGCTGCTGTGTTACTCGCAGAAGTCATTAAGACCGGTGATATTCGTGCAATCGCTGTTGGTAATGGCACAGCTGGACGTGAGACAGAACATTTCATCCGAGCGTCTCTCAAAGAACAAGGCCTGAGCATCCCTGTAGTCATGGTCAACGAAGCGGGAGCGAGTGTTTACAGTGCAAGTGAAGTGGCTCGCGAAGAGTTTCCGGATCTGGATCTTACCGTCCGTGGTGCGATCTCTATTGCACGCCGACTCCAAGATCCTCTCGCTGAACTCGTTAAAGTGGATCCAAAGAGCATCGGTGTGGGTCAATACCAGCACGACGTATCCCCTCACTCATTGAAAAAGAGTCTTGAGCTCGTTGTGGATACTTGCGTGAACTCTGTCGGAGTTAATCTCAACACAGCTTCACAGTACCTCCTTTCTCGCGTGTCTGGCATTGGACCAGGGCTTGCCAAAGGCATCATCAAATATCGCGATGAAAAAGGACTCTTTAAATCTCGGGAATCGCTGCTTGAAGTGCCTCGCTTTAGCTCTAAAGCTTATGAGCAGGCGGCTGGATTTTTAAGAATACCGGAAGCTGAAAATCCGCTCGACAATACGGGCGTGCATCCAGAGCGTTATTCTGTCTTACAAAAAGTTTCTGAAAAACTAGGCCATGGGATCAAAGAACTCATGGGCGAAGGTGTTAAACTCATCAAGAGCGCCAAAGATCTTACAAAAGAGATCAAAGACGAAGTCGGTGAATTTACTTTCGACGATATTTTGCGTGAACTTGAGAAACCAGGACGAGATCCTCGTGAAGAGTTTGTGCCATTTCAATATCGTGATGACATTTTTGAAGTCAAAGATCTGAAACAAGAGATGATCTGCCCAGGAATTGTCACTAATGTGACAAACTTTGGTGCGTTTGTAGACATTGGAGTTCACCAAGACGGACTTGTTCATCTTTCGCAACTTGCTGATCGTTTCGTCAAGGATCCGCGAGAAGTCGTGAGCCCAGGCGATCGAGTGACCGTTAAGGTCATCGAAGTCAATATGGAGAAAAAGCAAATTGCGCTCTCCATGAAAGGCCTCGCACCGAAAGCTGCAAGACCTCAAGGTGATCGACGGCCCAGACATGCGGATCGGCAACAAGGACAAAATCATCAAAACCGACGTCCCGTTGAAAAACCAGCTATGGCTGCACCATCAGGTCCACCGCCTAATGTAAAGCCTCGCTCTACTCCACTTCCTCCAGGTGCAAAACCGGCGTTTGGACGAAGTAATCAGCCGTCGCGTCCGCCTAAGTCGACTTTTCAGAATAATCCGTTTGCAGGTCTAGCTTCTTTGAAAAAAGAACTGAAGCGAAGCTAAGTCGTCGCTAAAATGGCTAAGAAACCCGTCAAGAAACCGGCCAAGAAGTCGACGACAAAAATTAAGTCGAATAATGCAAAACCGCGAAAGGCCACCATTTCGAGTGATCCTCGCATGGAGCACTTTCAGACCCTGAGAACAGGTCTGTCACAACTCGTCGAAGCTCGAAGTGTACGACTCAGAAAGTCTTCACCTCATCGAGTCCCTCTTGGAGCCTCGTCTGATATTGATTCGTTTGTGCTACCTGGCCAACCACTCGATCGCGAGCTGTNNCCTGTCTTTCTTCGAAGCAGAAAACTCTTTTTAGAACAAGGTGGCATCTTTGAGAGTGCTTTAGTGACCTCTCCTAGAAGCTTAAGCTCAGTCTCTCTCGTGTCTGAAAAGATCCAATACTCTCCGATCGAAGACGAACTCCTCTGGGCAGCAACAGATGCCGTCGAAAATCAAAATATTGATCATCTCATGATGCTCATCACATTTACGACGAGCCTCTTTCATGAGCAAAACCATCGAATCCTTTGGAACTTTCTTCCGCCTCCACCACAAGATCAGGACGGTTTAAGAAAATATCTAAATTTTGCCGAAAGCTTAGTGATTGCTGCTGACATGGCTCTGGGAGATCAGCTCTTTGACCTAGTGGGCCCTGAGTTTGTTCAAACTTCTTACCTGACTGGAAGCACATACGATCCTGGGACCAGTGTCATGAGCGAGCTGAAAGCTTACGCAAAAACTTTGCATAAGGGCGCAAAAGCAGATGAACGCGCTCAGCGACTCTACCGAAATTATCTTCACGCTGCGGTCGATGGGACCTATCTGCATCTCGAACTCTACAACAGTGAAAATATCGAGAAGGCGCTTCAGGGACTCTATTCTGGTTTAGTACTTGGAAAGTCTGAATCTCAGGAAAAGCTTAACTTTGCTCTCCGCGCTGCCCGTCGAAGCAGCAACTTAGATCCTATGTTTATCAATCTGACCAACCCACAATGGCAGGAAAACAATTGGCAAGCTGTGATCGAAGCCCTAGCGCCACCTCATAAAACTCAAAAACAAGAACCATTGCTCCTAAGTGAAGATCCAATAGACAATCGGGTCTCTTACATTTACGCGGAAAAATTCTTTGAGCTTATTGGGCTTTAATTTGAGCTAGCTCTTCAACAAAGTCTCGACGACGTTCTTCACATCGTTCCTTTAAAATCTCGATCTGTTTTTCTTCCGGCTCATGTTGGTAGCCCGCGCGAAAATCCTTTAAGCCCCAGTGGAAGCTATAAACCTTTTCTTCTTTCCACTTAGAATTTCTCCGACCTTCGATCTGATAAATCAATTCGAAGCTGACTACCGGTACGGGAAACTCCCAGTACCAAAGTTTCGTAGGTTTATCTTCCTTGCATGGACCGACTTTGATCAAAGTTTCCTTGGCTTCGGCATCAGTGCTCCATGAGCTCGCCACAAGGATCGCAGTCAGAACTGAAAGAGTAAAGATTTTAGCGGCTTTTGACATAGGGTTCTTAAATAACGCGAGAATAATAGATTCGCAAGCCGTCCTGAAACTAATTAGTGAATATTCCTATCATTTTAGAGCCAGAACGGGCTGAATCTTAAGATCTCATAGAGTTACGCCGCGGATTTAATCACTTTTCGATCTGCAAATATCCATGTGGCTGGAGGTAGCGTTTGATTGAGAGTTAAAACTGGCGCAAACAGATCACCATACTTCTCCACCCTTTTTAAGACATCAGAGGCTTCGAAAGATAACCGATCCGGCTTCTTCAACTCTTTCCATTGGAGTGGGGTCGAAACCGTCGGTGCATCACATGCACGCAATGAATAGGCACAAACCGTTGTTTTGTGTTCACTGTTTTGACTCCAATCTATGAGGACTTTACCTGTCCGAAGAATCTTAAGCATCTTTGAGACAATCAAATCGGGATTTTTGGATTCAAGATAAAGCGCAATCTGGTGAGAGAAGTACTTAGTTTGATCAAAGCTTACTGTCGTATGCAGGGGCACATAAACCTGCATGCCTTTTGATCCAGATGTTTTTGGAAATGCCTGAAGCCCGAGTCTCTTAAGCTTATCCTTTAAAAGTAAGGCGACTTCGCAACATTCTTCCATTCCTGCGCCTGGACCTGGATCCAAATCAAAGACCATGAACTGGGGACGCGTAGGCTCGCTTGAAGCCGCCAACGAAGTGTGCAGTTCTAAACTTCCTAGGTTGGCGATCCAAATGAGACTTGGAAGATCATCTCCTAAACAAAATGGAATGGCCTGAGTCCTGCTCGTTTTTAACCACGGCGGCCGATGTGATGGACATCGTTTTTCGTAGAAAAACTTATCTTCTACCCCATTCGGATAGCGTTTGAGAGTCAGTGCTCGATTAGCCAAATGTGGCAAAAGCACCGGTGCTATCTTTTGATAGTAAGACATGATGTCTTTTTTAGTAAAACCAGTCTTGGGATAAAAGACCTTATCTAAATGAGATAATTTAAGAATTCTGTTTTGAATCTTGAAGTATCTATCGCCGCCAGTACTCATACGTACGTTAGCTGCAAGCGTCGTTCTCAGGGATCTTTCTACTGACCTAAGGATCTGATTTGACAATTTGAAGCACTGCACCTAGTTAGAGGCCATGAGATTTCAGGCACTTACTATCCTCATCTTCTCTGTTTTGAGCTTTTATCTGCCTGCTAGTTCATTTGCCGCCTCAAATTGTGACGACCTTCTTGTTTCCACAAACTACGTGGGATTAGTCCCTAAAAAGGTAAAGTCTTTTGTCGGCCGCTTTCCAATCCGNNTGGTATCATTTTGTTCATCAACTTTCCAAAATCGACTTTTCGAAAGCCCCTTACGAAATCTCTCTCGATTATTCCCATTTCTATTTGGAGGGAATTGGACTCGCTCTTGGTGCAGTCAAAACCCAATCTTTCTATATCTCACCTGCAATAGTCGAGGGTTGGAAGAAGATCGGCCTAGTGAAAGATGATCGATTTAACCTCGAGCTCATACCCAGCGACATTGCAAAAATCTTTGCGCAAAAGACAGACTTTAAGGTGAGAGAAGTAAAGTTTGTTATTCCGATCTTCGGCAATCTTGCTTCCACAGACAAATTTGCGCTCGACCTGTACTCCAAAAGACTCCAATTTGCCGATATTCACGATTACCTCCTCCATACGGGTCTACTCGCTTCATCTGTAAAAACAGAAAAAATGATCAGACTCTTAGGCATCACAGAGTGGATAGTACGTCGACGCAGCTCAGGTGGTCTCAATTCTTTTCTAGAGGAAGGTGCTGCTTCGAACGAGCCAATTATTATTGGACCTCTTGGGCCTGCAATAGTCAGGTTGTATTCGTCAAATTTAGTACATCGAGAACCACTGCATCCTACGCTGACGTCCTATCTGATCACATTGTATGAGGCACTCGTGTCTCAATCCAAGGTAAGTCATGTGAGCACGGAAGTGACTCGCGTCGGCAGCATTTTTCCAAAATTGGAGGATAACAGAGCTGCCTTTCTCTTGCAGTCATACGTCGACCTGGCAATTTGGGCTGAAGATTCCCACTTATTTCTATACACTGATGACTGGGCTCCACGTCGAGCGACTGTGGCAAAGATTCAGGCCGAGACTTTGGAAGAGCTAAAAGACCTCGAAGGTCTGATCGAACAGGATCAGGAGCTCATCCAGAAAGTTCTTCAACTTATACACGAGCGGCGTCGATAGAAACCTTTAAGTCTGCATCGGCAAATTGCTTATGCCCGCGAATAAGACGCTCAAAATCCGCCTGGCCCGCTGAATCCAGACCCATAGGAAATTTGGATCCGCTTCGTTCCCAACGACCAAACCATTCTGGGCCTAAGAGTTGAAACTCACTTTTAACAACTGCCGCCCGGGTTAAACCAATTGTCGTTTCAGATTTAGGACCTGTGCCTCGTCCTTGGGCCGCAAAAAAACCTGCTGCTAAGAGGCTCGCCCTGACAGCTGTCGAATTTGAGTAAGTGAAAAGCTCGACAGGATGATCTCCACATTGATCTAAGATCTGTTTAAAACACTGATGAGTCCAAAGTTCTGAATCGGTCTTGTAGGAGAACGGATCAAAGTAGATCAAATCCGGAGTCGGAGCGTGTTTCATCTGCTCCCGAAAATCGCCGTGAAGAAGTTTCCATTCAAGAGGCAAGGTTTTCGATTTCCAATGGCTGTCTTTTACAAGCAAGTGAGGAGCACCATGCTGTAGATGTGGAAACCAATGAGACATCTTAAGTGCGAGTTTCAAAGAGTCTAAGTCGTTTTCAAAGCTGATGATCTGAAGCGGACGAAGAGCCTGAAGCTCTCCTCCGAGTCGTTCATAAGTCTTAATCGCCATCATGGCGTTGGTCGCAGCACCTAAACCGACATCCCAAATCACAAGAGGCAAATCGCCGCCTTGTTGAACTTTGGTTTCGAGTCTTGACTGCTCGATATAGAGCGCCATCGCCTCAGCTTCGGGATTATTCACCGAATGCATGATTTCGCCTGAATTTTTATGTTTGATACTAGCGTAGCCAGCCTCTGATTTGACGATCTCATAGGCGCCCAAAGTTTTTGGTGCGGTCCTTGGAGGACGATATCTTTTCGGCGGCGCTACAGGATTATCCTCGTCTTCCATCTCCAGGAGTGGACGCTTTTCGTGATAGAGTTTTAGGAAAGTATCCTTGAAAATACTTTCGCGGATTTCACTCATGAGTCCATGATAGAAATAAAGATTATGAGTGCCTACAAGTTGCCATCCTAAATACTCTTTGGACTTGATGAGGTGATGCAAATAAGAGCGCGAGTAATCTCGGCAAGTAGGACATGCGCAACCCGGATCTAATTTTTCATCAGAAAATTTATAGACACCACGGCGGAGCTGAATTTTACCTTTGGATGTGAATGCCACACCTTGCTGTGCAAGCGCCGTCGGCAGGATACAATCAAACATGTCCACGCCGCGATGTACGGCTTCGAGGAGATCAATTGGAGTACCCACTCCCATAAGATACCTAGGCAAATGGGTAGGCATGAGCTCAGTAGTCAGTGCAGTGAAATCCTCGCGCTCAGACTTGGTTTCTCCGACCGCTAGGCCGCCAATGGCAAAACCATCGAAAGGCAGCTGAGTCAGATAATCTGCGCTCTGTTTACGAAGGTCTTCAAAACATGCGCCTTGAATAATTCCGAACATCGACTGAGGTGACTCTCCCCGGGCGGCCAAGCTTCGATGTGCCCATCGATGAGTAAGATCCATAGCCTCTTT
>DBAE01000165.1 GCA_002291495.1 Bacteriovoracaceae bacterium UBA1018
ACTCGGCCCTCGCCTAGAGCTCATCTACAGAAAGTGCTAAATTTGGCAGGAAATGCCTGTTCATCACGAAATTACTGAATCCCGAGCTCCTATTAAGATCTGGACGAAAGCCCAAAATCTTGAGGCGGCCGCTATTCAGCAGCTTAAAAATACAGCGAGTCTTCCTTTTATTTATAAACATGTGGCTGCCATGCCCGATGTACATCTCGGTATCGGCGCAACCGTGGGTTCTGTTGTGGCCACTCAGGAAGCAATCATTCCGGCGGCAGTAGGGGTGGATATCGGATGCGGAATGTGCGCAGTCAAACTCCCGTTCCCAATAGACATCCTCGACGATAAGCTCGGCGGCGATCGAAAGCTCCGGATGCTTCGAAGTTCCATCGAACGCTCGGTCCCAGTNNCCCAGTTGGGCGTGAAGGCAATCGCACGATGAACGAACGAACCGAAAAAGCTTTTACGGCACTGGGCGATCCGCCAACCACCCTTGACCGCGAAGCGATCGATAATGCAGCGAGACAGCTCGGTTCACTCGGAGGTGGGAATCATTTTATTGAGATCTGTTCAGATAAAGAGGGTGGAGCCTGGGTAATGCTACATTCAGGAAGCAGAAATATTGGAAAACGAATCGCCGAAGAACATATTGGTCGTGCAAAGAGTCTGATTAAACGCATGGCCATCCATCTTCCTGATCCAGACCTTGCACACTTCGTTCAGGGCACTAAAGAGTTTGATCGCTATATCCGTGACCTTCGTTGGGCGCAAAATTATGCGCGGGCCAATCGCAACGAGATGATGATCCGAGTACTCAAAGACATTTCACATGCGATTTATAAAGAAGATCGTGGGCCAGAGGCGATGACTGTGCAACGAGTGGACTGTCATCACAATTATGCAGAATTAGAAACTCACTTCGGTCGAGATGTGTGGATCACGCGAAAAGGTGCCGTGAGCGCCAGACCTGGTCAGCTGGGAATTATCCCAGGATCAATGGGAACCAAAAGTTATATCGTGAAGGGCCTAGGTTGCGCAGATTCATTCCATTCGTGTAGCCATGGTGCGGGTCGAAGAATGAGTCGGGGCGAAGCGAAGCGTCGATTTAGTGTCAAGGACCTTGAAAGGCAAACTGAGGGCGTACATTGCCGAAAAGATCAAGGCGTTTTAGATGAAATCCCCGCAGCTTACAAAGACATTGATGAAGTGATGGCTAACCAAACGGATCTTGTCGAAGTTGTGGCAGAACTGAGACAAAAAATTTGCGTAAAAGGTTAGCCTGATGCTTTGCATCTAGTGTAAGGTCGGCCCACATGGCCCCAAGACAAAAAGTACAAGTCTGGATCTACTCGAAAGAGCAGGAGGTATTGCTCTTTCGAATGACTGCTGAGCGTGGCGGTGGCTGGCAACCCGTGACTGGGGGGGTTGAAAAAGAAGAGTCTCTTGTACAGGCGGCACTTCGTGAGGTTTCCGAAGAGTCAGGCATTCATGCCCAAGAAGCAGAGTCGCTTCAAATTGATTTCAAATTTAAAGATCGCTGNNGAATTTGTATTTGCGGTTCAAGCGCCAAGCCCTCTCCCCGAAATTAAGCTGGATCCAAAGGAACACTCTGAGTATCAATGGATCACGCCAAAGAAAGCGATGAGTCTATTAAAATATCCCATCTATCAAGAAGCACTTTTTACGCTTGCGAAAAGATGGACACTTGAAAGGAAGTAACGGTAATGAGTGAAGCAACAAAAAAAGTAACAGAAGAAAATTTAGGTCTTGGCAAAGGGCTGTATGCAATCTTTGATACAACCAAAGGCGAGATCATTGCTAAGCTTGAAGAAGAAAAAACTCCTGAAACCGTGAAAAATTTTGTCGGCTTAGCGACAGGCGAAAAAGAATATACGGATCCAAAGACCGGCAATAAATCAAACGTACCTTTTTACGATGGAACCATCTTTCATCGCATCATTAAGAACTTTATGATTCAGGGTGGCGACCGTCTCGGACAAGGAACCGGCGGACCCGGTTACCGTTTTAAAGATGAGTTCGATCCTTCTCTCAAGCATGATGGACCAGGGATTTTGTCGATGGCAAACGCTGGACCTGGAACAAATGGCAGCCAATTTTTTATTACTTTAGTGCCAACACCTTGGTTGAATGGAAAACATTCGGTGTTCCNNGTCCAATGGATCGACCGCGCGAAGAAGTAAAGATCAATTCATTGCGGATCGCTCGAGAAAATTAGTTTAACCAGTGTGAAACCGGGTTGACAGAACAGTCATACTTGGACATCATGCTTGACAACTCTGAAACGAGTTACCAATCAAATTTGAATTAAAATAGAATGTAAGGAGACTAGTCGATGAATAAGGCTCAGTTGATCGAAGCGATTGCTGATAATGCGAATGTGACCAAAGTGGATGCTGAGAACGTTTTGAATGCCGCTCTCGATACAATCAAGAAAAGCGTGAAGAAAGGTGACGATGTTACCCTAATCGGTTTCGGCACTTTCACCAAGAGCAAGCGCAAAGCTCGCATGGGACGTAATCCACAGACTGGAAAAGAAATCAAAATTCCAGCTATGACTGTCCCAAAATTCCGCCCAGGCCGCGAATTCAAAGACATTTTGAAATAAGTTATTAGACTTAGTTTGAAGTTAAAAAGCCTAGCTCATTCGCGTGAGCTAGGCTTTTTTATTTTCTATCGCGAAAAATTACTTTTTCTGCTGGAAGATTTCGCCCTCTGAAACGAAGTACAGAGTGCTCTTGTCAACTCCACGGATGTAGTCAATTCTTGGTACTCCAAACTCCTTATCAGGAGATTCTTTTTTGAAAAACTGGCGAGTTGCTCCCGAGCCATCTGCGCCCATGTACGGAATGGCTACCTTTTGGAGCGATACGATATCTATGACTTGTTTGGTGGAAGGGTTCACTTTTCTCGACACTTCGTCGTAGATCAGTTTCACTCCGCTGCTTGTGATTGCCATTCCGACAAAATTAACTTCGTCGACATCCGTGTCTATTGATGTGAAGTTCATCGTGTGTAAGTTTTCAAAGGACGGACTGAAGGTCTGTTTAATGAGATCCATCTTCGCGTAGTAATGATTATTTTTTGCGTCGGCCAGGAATCGAAATACGAAATGCAAATCATTGTCGATCAGCTTCATTGAAATCGGAACAAAGTAGGAAGAAAGGTTGATGCTTGAATAAGTTTTCCCAAAATCCGCTGAGATGTAAAATTTGGTAGGACTAGGTTGGGTCAGGTCATCTTTTGTCGCGACAACTACTTGGTTTGAGCTGACAACAGATGCCGCAATCTTAGTATTTGGAAACGTGCGAAAATTAAAGGCCTCTCCTCCATCGGTACTGATCGCTATCTCGCCATCTCCGATCATGCCGACGACAGTATGTTCTGGATTGCTAATCAAGCTCCACCACTGCGCGTCAGAACTAAATCGAGAGAGCGTAAAAGTGCTTCCTCCATCTTTAGATATCCTCACTTGGTTGGTTCTGGAGAGTACGATGATGTTCCCTTTTGATTTTACGATCTGTTTAGCAGCAACACTAATAGTGCGAGTAGTAGTTTTACCCCCATCTTCTGAAACAGTAAGCGTGCTCTCTACAGATAGTGCACTTCCAGAATGAGGTAGCTTAAGGGAGAGAACTTGAGCTCCGTCAATGAGGGCAATATCCGTTTTAGGAAGAAGTCCATTGGCTGGATTGAGGTGCACGGGTGCTGGCGCAATTGCTCCGGAAGTGCGTGTACTTTTGTATGCTCCGGCCGGAGNNCCATCCCAATAGACATTTGTTGGCCAAAAAGATTTGTCGGACGATTTTGGATGAGATTGATTCGGCGCAGAGTCTCCTTGAGTAAGACCATCTGGTCCGAAGCTCATGTAGTACTTGCCTGGTTCGGTATACATTGTGGAAATGTTATGGAGACGATTTGTGTATTTTCCGTTGGAGATGAGATACTGGCTTGGGTTTCCAGATGCATCATTCACAATCGCGAAGAGACTCTGCACAAGATTAGGGGATGTCTTGCTAGGTATTGCGAAGACGCCAATCAGTTTTCCCGGGGCAACATCTTCGGATAGAGGAGCTGATCTTAGGAAATCTTCACTGCCTCTATCAAAGTTCACAGTATAAATTTTGTTATCGTATCCGGGTAGATACATTATGTACTTGCCCTCGGATGATCTGACAATCGCAAAGGAGTCCCTTTGGAAATCACGAGCAAGTGCCGAGATCGGTTTTGAATGCACTCGAACCATTTGTTCGTTGAATGCTTCGATACTATGCGCGTAAATGCCAGACGTCTGATTGGTATGAAGCGCATAAATGTACTGTTCATCTGCAGTGATTGCCAAATACTTGGAGCCGGGGCGCTCCACTCTGGATGGCATGGAGTACCGTTTAAAGGATTTTCCTCCGTTCACGGATACAGCAATTGCATCGCCTGCGGCCACATAAAGAGCACTGCCGTGTACCATGACATCATTGACTTGATTGCTTGCTAATCCCTGAGCGGTGGTTACGGTTGTAAAGGTTTGACCGAGGTCGTGAGAGATGGCCAATCCACGATCCGTGGCAAAGTACAGAACGCCGCCGTAATGACGAGTGACATTCACTTTCCCAGGAAGCATGCGGTTAAAGCCCGTTTGTCCGGTTGGGAGGTGAATAAGGGTTGCAGAATATCCCGGTGAGATAGAAGGCGAAGGGCGGGGACTTGGTGAGGGGCTCGG
>DBAE01000101.1 GCA_002291495.1 Bacteriovoracaceae bacterium UBA1018
CAGCGGATTACTTTACTGCCCAGAGCACCGGCACCTTGATTTCGCGAGTCGGTGTAGATCCGCAGCACATTGATGGTGGCTTAGCTCAGCTCAATGTCATGGTTCGAGAACCAGTCCAGTTTGCTTTTCTATTAGGCTATGCTTTTAGCCTCAATTGGAAGCTCACTCTGATTACTTTTGGGATTTTCCCACCGCTTGCTTTCGTATTTTCTTATACTGGCAAACACCTCAAGCGTTACATCACTCGACTTCAGGAAGAAAACGCCCGACTCTATTCAACCCTACAAGAAAGCTTTACCGGAATCCGAGTCATCAAGACCTTTCAGCTCGAAAAATACATCCGTAAACGTTTCCGCGGTCAGAGCGATAACTTTTCTAAGATCTTATTGAAGACAGCAGTCCTCGAAGAAGCAGCACACCCCATGGTCGAACTCATTACAGCGTTTGCCATTGCGGCGTTGATTTACTATGGCGGCAGTCAAGTGATCCAAAATGAGATGACCCAAGGGGACCTGCTCGCATTTTTTGCTGCTTTTGCATTGATGATGCACCCCCTGCGTACCCTCAACGACATGAATATGAAACTGCATCAGGCCGCATCTGCGAGCGAGCGCATCTTTGAAATTTTTGGCTGGAAACCCACTCTTCAAGAAAATCCTAATCCTCTGCCCATCAAAGACTTCAACTCTCGTATCGAGCTCAACAACGTCCGATTTGCTTATCCAGATGCGCTCAACCGAGAAGTTCTGAAAGGGGTTAGTTTTGAAGTCCCAAAAGGTAAAGCTGTCGCTTTAGTTGGGGCAAGCGGAGCAGGTAAAAGTTCGCTCATTAGTCTTTTGCCACGTATATTTGACGTGACCTCTGGATCAATTTTGATCGATGGAAAAGATATCCGAACCCTATCACTTAGTGATCTACGAGCGTTGATCTCAGTCGTTAGCCAGGATGTATTTTTGTTCAACGATACGATTGAGGAGAACATTCGCTGTGGTCGTTTAGATGCTACCCACGACGAGATTATTCGCGCCGCGAAAGATGCCCATGCATATGACTTTATCCAATCACTACCAGATGGGTTTAAAACCCTTATCGGTGACCGAGGCCAGAAGCTATCAGGTGGTGAGCGGCAGAGGCTTTCGATTGCCCGAGCGTTTCTAAGGCAGTCTCCCATTTTGGTTCTCGACGAAGCGACCTCTAGCCTCGACACCAGTTCTGAAAGGGCGGTCCAAAGTGCTTTAGACACCCTCATGAAGGATCGCACCACAATCCTAATTGCGCATAGACTCTCTACCATTAAGCATGCAGATCGTATTTTGGTTCTGCAGCAAGGCGAAATCGTGGAATCAGGAACTCACCAAGAGCTCATTGATAAAAGCGGCGAGTACGCTAAGTTTCTCAAACTCACCCAGGAAACTCCTCTTGCATGAGTCAGTGGAAGGGCGTTTTAGAAGCTTTGCATTCGTCTCTCATCGATGAGCTTCTAGAAACCTTTCCAAAAATAAAACCTGAATTGGGATTCCCCCGCCGTGAAACGGGTTGGACTCCTTCGCTGGACCTACCCATATGTGTGGCATGTAGCCTCACTGTAGACTTGCAAACAGGTCTCGGGGCAATCCGTCTAAACCAATCCGCCACAAGTCAACTCAACATGAGCCCGAAAGACTTCTTTGAGCTGGTTTTAAAACGTGCAGAGCCTCAACTAAAACGACGCAGTATNNGTATTCATTTACGAAAAGGAAATATTATCGATTTAACTAAAGGTGAGTCGCCCCCCAGCGCGCTGCCGCATCTTACCAAAATCATTTGGATTCCGTTAAATTTGCAGGCCTCTAACCTACTCAGTCAGTACGAACTCGGCATTGGAATTTAAAGTACCCACCTTGCAGAATGCACTCTTCTGTGGCATCACATTTGAACTTGGGGGTTGAAAGTATTGTTCTTGATCAGCGGTTAAAGTCTAAACTTCACTTTAAGCGCGGAACAAGGACAAGATGACTCGAATCTTCTTTATCCATGCGTTGACACTGTTTGTCGCGCTCATAAGTTCAATCACCACCTATGCGGAGGCGTACGACTCGTCGACGACCTCACCTCAGGAGTTTGTTCGACACCATGTCCGAACCCTTAGCAACGCTCGGTTTTATGTTTGGTTAGATCAGGCTCTTGGACAAGAGACACTCACCGCTCTAACTGTCTTTAAACGCAAGACTCCGTTATTAGGCGGAACTGCCTATAGCGAAGCTTCAAAAAAAGTTCTCGAAAAAATTAAACTGACTGATCAAGAAGCGCTGTTTCAAGGTGGCATTTACTTTGGTGAAGATGTTTCAGCTACGCTGGAAAAAACTTCAGGGGATCGGGTAGCACTTTTTGAAATTCAAATCCCCAAAATCGAACTCTTGGATCTAACGCAAGAAACTTTGACTGAAATGAAGCAATCTGGACTCAGCCTTTCTGCCTTAGTCGATGAACGCCCTGACTTGGCGGTCGGACTAGCCACAGCAAATGATGGAAGTTTTAACTATTATTTGAAAGATGCTTCGATCACCCAAATCTCCAAAATTGATTTGAATCAACTCACGGGTGAAAATTGGCTGAACACTCTGAGTGGTTTGGGAAAGCACCGTCCAGAATTGCTGATTTCAACCCTTCGGACCTATACGGACACAATCCTATCAAAAGTAAGTCAAACTCCTGAGTTAGGGATCTATCTGGAGCAAGTTGATACCTTAACAGGTGATCAAAGAGAGATGGTTCGCGATCAAATCGCTTCAAAACGATTTTACGGCTGGAGTGAGATTACACATACNNCACATACGGCTGAAATCTTAAGTTCGCTCGAAGCAAACTCAGACACGGTTCGGTCTCTAGTCAAGAAACTCTATTACGAAGCGCTTACTCAAAGTAAGACTGCATTCCGTGTTGATACCACCGAAAGGATCGAAGTCCTTAAGCAAGCCACGGACGTACTACTTTTAGGGCCACGATACGGTGTAGCCGCAGACAAATATGCGCGCGAACTACGAGACTCCATAACTTCTCAGCTGATAACAATCTTTGAAAACTTGGGCACGAGCGAGCAACTTCTCGCACTGGCTCGGATTGAAGCTTCTCTTAGTCACACGATGCCAATGGAGCCTTCGCAGAGAATTAATGCTGAAGAGATGCTGAACTCGCGCTATTACAGCGTGTTCAAACGGATTCTTAAACCATCCGTTAGCCATCCAGTAGACTCGAACTACAAAATGGGCCAAACGCTCGACGTGACCCTTGAAATTCTCAAACTCAATCGTGAACTTCAACACATCGCGCAGGGCTCAAGAATAACTTTTCTTGGATTAACTAAGTATCTCCAAGATTACTTTTACAACTATCTAATGAGCGAAGTGGGGGTCGGTGAACAGCTCGAAACTTTTCTTGCCGAAATGGCTAACCTTAATGTCTCATTTGAAGAGATTGACCGGGTTTCCCAAAACGCACTTTATAAAATTTTGGACTTCCAGCTGAGCCAAATCAAGTCCGTTGAAAAACTTGGACTCGCATGGGCACTCTACTCAGAACAAATTTTTACCGCCAATGATCCTGATACATCCAAAGACGATCTGGTAGGTAAAAACAACAAGCCTGTTCAAACAGAGCCGCCAGCTGACTCTATGCGCTTTATTAAGAAAGCTTTTCGATCCCACATTAAACGCCTTAAGGTTATGGATCAAAAAGGCATGTACAACTACGACTTTCGAAATAACGTCGATAAGGCGTATGGGCCGAAATCGCCACCGGTGAAAAATGTTCCACCCCGGGTCGACAAACCGGAGTCAGGCAGCATTGGGGACGTTCAGAAAGCTTGTGGAAATTTCCTTACACCAGACCCGATTGAACGCTTTCAACTCAATTAAGCCGATTTAAAATCTTTGTATAATTAACTTTTCCTGCATACAGCATCGCTTCGATGCTCATGATGTCATGCATAAGCCTAGGCAAGATGTTTGCGTCTTTTGGAAGAAAAGACATATTTTTATATTTTCCGTGACTCAACTGCAAAAGAAGAGGATTGATAATAGGTTCGCCTTGATATTGCCCTTCTATATATTGGCTGATGTATTGGCGTTTGACTCCTCGGCGGTTCAAAATCTCGACAAACTTTTCTTCGCTGCCCAGGTCAAACGTATCGTCTAGATAAACATGGGCGTCTGCATTCATGAGTTGATTCCAAAGCTGTTCAAAGTCTATGTTNNCAAGCTCCGGATAAAAAGCCGAGATCAGACGCTTCTCTTCGTCAGTCGTCGACTCAAAGGTGACTTTAAACCTTTGATCAGCGTCTTTGCCGTCTATGCGTGCCCTAATAGCTCCCGAGAGTGTTCTCCTCTGTGAAAGCTTCCACGGCAGGCGTAATATCTTAGATGCTAGGTCGCCGGTTGCTTGAATTACGATCAAATGGTGATTGAGCTTATCCTCAAGGAGATCTAGATCGAACTTTCCTAGTTTCTGTATCTCAGAGAGACTCTTTTCGTGAAAAACCAGCTCACCGTTTGTTTCACGGGCGTTGGGATCCGTCTTCTCCAACTCGCTCAAACGAAGAGTAACTGGGTTTACAAAAGTCTCTGTGCCGATGCTCTTAATAAATTCCCGATACTCATCAAAAGTAATCAGTCCGTCCTTAAAAAGGCCTGAAGAGAATTCAAAGTACCGAAGGGTCTCTTTTTGGACCCCAGGATTTTTGATCGCAGAATCTATTTTAGAATCTGTGACAAATTTTGCTCTCTTCTTTTTAGGTGCGCTTTGAGGTGGATCGACAGTCACCGATTTGAAATCAATTGATTCATCATACTTACTTCGATTTTCTTCTTTAAACCTTCTTACCAACTCATCGAGAGTAACCTGATCGAGCGGTCGGGGTTTATGCTTCAGAGCTTGTGTCATCAGTTGTTTCGGATGTTCGACGTTGACTATCAGTTGAGCATCCCGTTTTTCAAATCGACCAAATTTAAGTTTGTAGTCCATTGAAAATGAGAAGGTTCCGTCGCTTGATTCAAGTGTTTCGACTGAGCCATCCGCGCCCTTTAACTTCCACACTGTCAGATCACCTTGCTCGCTCAGTGTGATGTATACTGTCTCTCGTGTTGATCCAGATGTTTTGATGGACGCTTCGTAATTGAGTGGTTGTTCATTTTCAGTGCGGATCAAAGTGAGGGCGTATACACCGGCATTCCCTTCTTCATGGTCAATCTCAAAAATTTTGTCAGTTAACTCTTGTGAATGAAGTGAGCTCAAATAAGTGATGTCGGCTCGTTCCAATTTATTTAAAGTTAGAAAGNNAAAAGAATACTTCACGTTTTGGAGAGTTCACTTTGAAGCGATACGAATTTTGACCGATTGAGGTAAAATCCATAGCGCTTTGAATGTCGGAATGAGTAGCACCCTTCTGGTGCTTATAAGTGAGGCCGATCACGTGAAGACTACCAGTTTTTTCTCTTATCGGCGTTAGGGTATTTGAAAGAAGGTACTCACATTTAGCTACGAGTCGGAACTTCGGGTGTACTTCTGGGGGAGCAGATCGCGCCCAATTGAAAGAACATAGCAAAAGTGCAGTCGATAAAAAGATCGCAGCCGATTTCATACCCATCCCCATTCTTAAGAAAGATTTGGGCTGCTTCTATCGACTGTGACATTCTATGTCAATCCTCCTGCCATCACAGAAAGAGCACCCAACATTCCTAAGCCAACTAAAGTGACCATGATCCATTCGATCGTATGAACGCAAAATTTGGACATGAAATACTCCTCTTTTTGGGGTTCGACTGGGATTCGAAAAGGAGTTCTAGCTTTCTTGACTCATTGTGTCAAGATTTGACTATCTGTTTGATTTTGTTAAATTTATTGCCTGGTCTCGACTTTGGCTGTCACGATCAACTGGGCATTGCGTTGATCAAAGAGGCCAAACTTGAGTCGATAATCGAGCGAGAAAGTAAACACGCCCTCTGAAAGGTCTATTTCTTTCCGGTACCGTGATTCTGGTTCAAATTTCCAGGCCGCAATACTTCCGTCTTTATACACATCCAAATAGATTGTTTCTTGAAGTGGACCGGACACTTTGATCGATCTTTCACGTTCGTACTGTTTTTCATTTTCTAATCGAAGAACGGTAAGAGCATAAACCGTCAAGAGTTGGCCTTCTCGTTTTTGACCCGAAATTTCTTCAGCGATTACATTATGTAGGGAGTCCTCAAATCGAGCACTGAGATAAGCACGATTACTTTTATCTAATTGATTTAAAGTAAGCAAAAAGACTTCATTTTTAGGTGAATTGACTTCAAAACGATAAGAATTAGGGCCAGTTTCAGTAAAACCCATCGCCGAACTTATGTCGTTATGGGAGGAACCTTTTTCTCGCTGAAATTTCAATCCTATGAAATTTGGACCCGTGGTCGAAAACTGAGATCGAGGTGTCACTGTGTCCGAAAGCATGTATCGGCACTTGGCAACCAACTGCAGCTTAGGAGCTGCGTGTGATGGGGTAGCTTGAGCGAAGTTCAGGCTTTCCCACATGATCAACGGCAATAAGAATAAAACGCCCACACGCATACACTCGTCCTTTAGAAAGTTTGGGTGCTTTTATCTTTGGGGGTAATTGATGTCAATTTACCCGAATATCTAAGATCGAGACCTATTGAGTAAGTTGACATAATCAGTCACCCAGAGAGCGGGCTCAAGAGCGCGAATTTAGCTAGCCGCAACAGGCCCCTCGATTAAATTGAAACTCCACCCAACCTTTGCTAAACCCTCCGGAACTATGAGTAATTTAGAGAATTCCACCCCATCCGTCACCGCTTCAACAACTCCTCCTCAAGACTTGAAGGACATGGGAGAACTGGTATCGCTCGCAAAGCGACGCGGTTTTGTTTTTCCGTCGTCTGAAATTTACGGCGGTATCAACGCGTGTTGGGATTACGGCCCTCTCGGAATTGAGCTCAAAAGAAATGTGAAAGAACGCTGGTGGCGCGCGATGACTGATCGCGAAGATATCGAAGGCATTGATGCAGCGATCTTGATGCACCCAAAAGTTTGGGAAGCATCTGGACACGTCGCAGGATTTGTCGATCCACTGGTTGACTGTAAAAAATGTAAAGGCCGCTTCCGCGCCGACAAGCTGGATATGACCTCGTGTGGTCTCAAGCCGAGCAAAAAGCCAGGTGAACACGGAGAGTGTGAGCTCACCGAAGCTCGCCAATTTAATCTCATGTTTAAAACTCACATGGGACCGCTCGAAGATTCAGCTGCGATTGTTTACTTGCGCCCCGAAACTGCTCAAGGGATCTACGTCAATTTCCTCAACGTGCAACAATCTGCACGGCAAAAGCTTCCATTCGGTATCGCCCAAATCGGAAAAGCTTTCCGTAACGAAATCACTCCAGGCAATTTCATTTTCCGCACTCGTGAGTTTGAGCAAATGGAGATGCAGTATTTCGTTAAACCAGGAAGCGATATGGACTGGTTTGAAAAGTGGAAACAAACCCGAATTCAATGGCATTTAGATAACGGAATTCGACGCAACAAGTTACGATTCCACGAGCACGGTCCGGGAGAGCTTGCGCACTATGCACGCGCTGCGTTCGATATTGAGTATGAGTTTCCATTTGGCTGGCAGGAGCTCGAAGGTATTCATAATCGCACGGATTTTGACCTTGGCCGCCATCAAGAATTTAGCGGCAAGAAACTTGAATACTTCGATGAGGCGACTAAGGAGCGTTACGTTCCATACATCGTAGAGACTTCAGCGGGCTGCGACCGCACTTTATTAGTTGCACTTGCCGACGCTTATCGATTTGATGGAGAGCGCACATGGCTTGAGTTTCATCCGGCTCTGGCCCCTTACAAAGTGGCCGTGTATCCGCTGATGAAAAAACCTGAGTTGACGGAATACTCAGACAAGTTGTTTGCAGATGTGAGGAAGANNCAAATTCCGCGCAACAACCGATGACGCGGGATCAATCGGCAAGCGGTATCGCCGACAGGACGAGATCGGGACACCATTTGGAGTTACTATCGATTATGACACTCTCTCAAATCACACAGTCACGCTCAGACACCGAGACAGCATGGCCCAAGAAAGGATCCCTGCTGAAAACCTCATCCGCGCGCTCGAAGACAAAATCGAGAACTGGGGAAAATAACCAGAAACTTCAAGCCGGGTCGAGAACTTTGAAAACCGCATCAAAGAACGCATCACCCGGCACAAAAGGAAAATTTGTTTTCTCGTTTGGCGGCGGGAAAGCAGAAGGTAAAGAAACACAAAAAGATCTACTGGGAGGAAAAGGCGCCAACCTCCATGGGATGACTAGTCTTGGTCTTCCAGTTCCTCCCGGTTTTACAATCTCCACCGAAGTTTGCACTTATTTCTACGATAACGAAAAATCCTACCCAAAAGCTCTCGAAGCTCAGATTAAACAAGCATTAAGTAAAGTCGAAAAACAAATGGGACGAAAGTTTGGCTCTCGTAAAAAGCCACTACTCGTTTCTGTGCGCTCAGGAGCGCGTGCTTCCATGCCCGGAATGATGGATACCATCCTGAACTTGGGCCTCAATGATGAAACCGTACAAGGACTCATTGAAGAATCGAAGGATCCGAGATTTAGCTACGATAGCTATCGCCGCTTTATCTGTATGTACTCAGACGTTGTTCTTAATATCCACTCAAACCAATTTGAATCAGCTCTCGAAGACATGAAGCATGAGCGTGGTGTAGAACTCGATACCCAGCTCTCTGCTGAAGATCTTCAAGAACTGGTCAAAAAATACAAACAGATCGTCCGTACAAGCGGCAAAAAATTTCCTGAAGATCCATGGGAACAACTTTGGGGCGCGGTCGGCGCTGTGTTTGGCTCCTGGATGAATCCACGCGCCATCACTTACCGCAAGCTCAATGACATCCCAGCTGAGTGGGGAACTGCAGTCAACGTTCAGTCCATGGTCTTTGGTAATATGGGTGATGATTGTGCAACCGGCGTTGCATTTACCCGTGATCCCTCGACTGGTCAGAAAAAGTTCTTCGGAGAGTTCTTAGTCAACGCTCAAGGTGAAGATGTCGTGGCTGGCATCAGAACTCCTCAGCCGATTAACGTCGAGTCTCGCCAAGCTTCAGCTGAAAATCTTCCAACTCTTCAAGAAGTAATGCCAAAGGCATATGCTCAGCTAGTTAAGACTTATCAAAAGCTTGAAAAACATTATCGCGACATGCAGGACATCGAGTTCACCATCGAACGTGGCAAGCTCTACATGCTGCAAACTCGAAATGGCAAACGCACTGCTGCTGCCGCGCTTCGAATCGCAGTCGATATGGTCCGTGAACGATTGATCACTAAAGAAGAAGCGATCATGCGTGTGCAACCTGAACAACTCGATCAGCTCTTGCATCCATGTCTTGATCCCAAAGCTAAGAAAGACACGATCGCAAAAGGATTACCTGCGTCGCCGGGTGCGGCGACTGGTCAAGTAGTCTTTGATCCGGACACAGCCGAAAAATGGGTCAAAGAACTCAATCGCAAAGTTATCCTCGTGCGCGTCGAAACATCGCCTGAAGACATTCACGGTATGTCGGTCGCTCAAGGAATTCTCACTGCTCGTGGAGGCATGACCTCTCACGCAGCGGTTGTCGCTCGTGGAATGGGTAAGCCCTGCGTCTCAGGCTGTAGTGCAATCAAAGTGAGCTACTCACAAAACGAGTTCAGTGTAGGCAATGTTACTTTAAAAGAAGGCGACTACATCACCCTTGATGGAAGCACAGGCGAAGTGATCAAAGGACAGGTTCCTACGATCTCTCCTGCACTGAACAAAGACTTCCAAGAGTTGATGACCTGGGTCGACCAAGTTCGCCAGATCGATGTTCGTACCAATGCAGACACGCCGAATGACTCAAAAGTTGCTCGTGGATTTGGCGCTGAAGGTATTGGTCTTTGCAGAACTGAGCATATGTTCTTCGAGGCCGATCGCATTGATGCCGTTCGCGAGATGATCTTAGCGGATACGCAACATGCACGCGAAGCAGCTCTTGCAAAGATTCTCCCGATGCAAAAAGGAGATTTCAAAGGCATCTTCCGCGAGATGAAAGGACTTCCAGTCACCATTCGATTACTTGATCCACCTCTTCATGAGTTTATTCCACACAAAGACCAAGAGCTTCATGAATTGGCTGATAAGATCGGGGTAACGTTTGAGCGTCTTAAGCGTAAGGCTGAGACTCTCCATGAGTTTAATCCGATGCTCGGACATCGCGGTTGCCGCCTCGGCATCAGTTATCCAGAGATCTATCGCACTCAAGTGCGTGCGATTATGGAAGCAGCTTGTGAGCTTGTCCAAGAAGAAGGTTTCTCGATTGTTCCTGAAATCATGATCCCACTTGTGGGCGATTGGAGAGAACTTCAGTTTGTACGCGAGTACTGTATTGAAGAAGCTGAACAAGTGATCAGCGAATTTTCAGCTAAAGGTGGCAAGAAGAAGATCAAGATCCAGTATTTGATTGGAACCATGATCGAGCTACCTCGTGCGGCTCTAACTTCTGCCGAAATTGCTGAGTACGCTGAGTTTTTTAGCTTCGGTACAAACGATCTCACTCAAACAACCTACGGTCTATCTCGCGATGACTCTGGATTGTTTTTGAAAGATTATATCGACGCTAAGATCTATGAGCGAGATCCATTTGCGTCACTGGATCAGCTCGGCGTTGGGCGTTTGATGAAATTCTCAATCGAAGAAGGTCGCGCTACACGCCCAGACCTCAAGATCGGCATTTGCGGTGAACATGGTGGTGATCCAAGCTCAGTGGACTTCTGTCATCGAGCAGGACTCAACTACGTGAGCTGCTCACCATTTCGTGTCCCAATCGCACGCTTGGCTGCTGCACATGCAGCAATCAAAGCTCCGAGAATGGCATCAGCTAAACTTGCTACAAAAACCGGAGCAAAAGCTTCTGCGAGTGCACGTGGCCCTAAAAAGACGAGCTCTAAAGGTAAGACCACTGGCCGCACAAATGGAAAAGCTACTACGAAGGCAAATGGTAAAAAACGTAGATAGATTTATGGCAAACTGAAGTTCGCCGGAGAACTTGTCAGTATTTAAGAAAGCCCTTCTTTCAATGAAAGAGGGGCTTTTTATTTTGGCCCGCGAAAGATTTTACTGAAAGCATATTGCACATCAAATTGAGTCTGAAGTCCCAGTCGGGCCGCTTGACTCTTGGGTAGACTAAGCACAAAGCAAGTATGTACAGAATCATTGTCTAAGACCAGGTCCCCCTCGTGTTGGCGAGCAATACCAAGAGCCACACTCAGACCTAATCCAGCGCCCTCGCCGACATCCTTAGTAGTAAAGAAAGGCTGAAATACTTTACCCCGAATTTCATCCGAAATCCCATGGCCACTATCGGTGACGCGGATCTCGATGAGATCGTGTGATTCGGATAGTGAGAGCTTAATCCATTTTTCTTCTACTTTCAAAACGGCTTCTTTAGCGTTTGTAATCAGACTCGCCAGCGCTTGTGAGATCTCGGTCGCATTCATCTGGATGGAAACATCTATTTCCATCCCTTCAACAATGAGCTCAATCCCACTTTGCTTAAGTTGCTCATTGCATAAGATCAGAACATCATCGATCGCTTGCTTAATACTTGAGCTAACGAACGCATCTTGGTGTGCATCCCGAGAAAAAGTCCTTAACGCCTTTACTATTTTTGAAATACGCTGAGTGGTATTTAAAACTTTTTCAGCCATACTCTGCAGTTTATCGGCTTTGACTTCCTCTGTTGCCGCTTTTTTCAGCTGGTAAGCCAGCATCTGAAGAATTGCGAGGGGATTATTAATCTCATGCGCGACACCTCCGGCCATCTCACCGAGAGCAGACATTTTCGAAGTAGCGAGAAGTGCTTGATGCTGTGTAAATACTAGCTTTTGAGATTCGACTAACTCAAGTGCTCTGATATGTTCACGACGAAAACTCAGCATAAGCACTTCAAGCGTCTGAACAATAAATAAACCTAGCATAAGCGCGAGCCCAGTAAATGTAACAAACGAGTACCAATTTATGGACTTACTGGTCAAAGCGACCGTTACAAACATACAAAAAGTATTCAAAATAACGAGTGCTCGAGACAACTGGATATTTGAGCTCGAAGATGAAACGAGGATTGGACCCGCAATAGCTGTCAGTAAAAAGTTAGTCCAGTACTGATCCAAAACACCATCGACAAGCAAAAATCCAATTGGAGACAAGACACAGCTAGAAAAAACAGTTCTAAAGATCTCAAGTTTCCGACGTCTTTTTAGTCGGAATGCGATCTGAGATAAAAACAGATGACTTCCTGGATAAACAAGCTGGCCAATGACAGCCTTCCAGGTCACTTGTCCATTGAAGGCAGCGAATGCGAGAACCGCACTCATACCGAGCGTATAAACACCAAAACATTGATCCATCACTTTAAGGAGTCGTTGATGGCCATTTTGTTCTGCCTTCGATACAAACTCATCTTTTGCTAACTCGATAACCGATGGATCCATTGGCCGAGAACCTCAGGAGGTGCATAGCTTAATATCCCTATGGG
>DBAE01000121.1:0-6807 GCA_002291495.1 Bacteriovoracaceae bacterium UBA1018
ATCGCAAACTGGAGGTGAACTGCCTGAAGACGTAAACGCGATCGCAAAGCTCAGTAGTGTAAAATCTCATTCTGATCCGAAAAAAAGCGCTGCGCTGACTGCTCAAGCTGTGCTTGTGTTTAATGAACAACTCGAACGCATTGCAGAAGTATCGCTCGTACTTTTGTTCGGCGCCATGTTTCGTTGGGAATATTTGAACTGGGAATCGATNNCTATTTTTTATCATTCGACCTACCGCAGTTTGGGCGGGACTCATCGGTCATAAAGTTCCTGGCTACCAGAAGTATTTGATCGGTTGGTTTGGAGTAAGAGGGGTAGGTTCGTTTTACTATCTGATGTATGCAATCCAATACGGATTGAGTACTTCGCTCGCTCAGCAGTTTATCGTGATCACTTTTAACGTCGTCGTGCTCTCAGTGGTAGTTCACGGATTCTCGGTTACACCTCTGATGAAACGGTATGAAAAGCTCAGCAGCAGGCTGGCAAAGGCGAATGCTAAAGCCGCCTAATTCGGCCAACTTCCATCACAGAGTCTATAATAGTTAATTTAATTAATGAGTTAAATGGTATGACCAGTCGAGTAAAGTTACCACTTGAAAACATACCAACTGGTTGGTACGATTAGTAGAGATAGTAGTAAAGATAAGAGACAAGATATGAAAACCGCAGATAACCAAGTTTCAGCAAAGACAAAACTTCTTGATGCGGCCCTGACCGTGATCCGCAGTAAAGGCTATGCAGCAACGACTGTCGATGAACTCTGCGCAGAAGCAGGAGTGACTAAGGGCGCTTTTTTTCATCACTTCAAAACCAAAGAAGACCTCGCAGTTTCGGCTGCTCAATATTGGTCAACAGTTACAAATCAAATTTTTGAATCAGCTCCCTATCAAAATCTCTCGGATCCTCTCGATCGATTACTCGGCTACGTTGCATTTCGTAAGGAACTTCTCCAAGGCACGCTTCCAGAGGTGACCTGCCTCGTAGGAACGATGGTTCAAGAAACCTATGATTCAAACTCGGCCATTCGACAGGCTTGTCATCAAAGCATCTTTGGACATTCATCGGATGTCGCAAAAGAAATTGAGGCAGCCAAAAAACTCTATGCTCCAAAAGCAAGCTGGACCCCAATGAGCTTAGCTCTTCATGTGCAAGCGGTCATACAAGGAGCTTTTATATTGGCAAAATCAGATCAAAACGCTGAGGTCGCGGCTGAGAGCTTTGATCATTTGGAACGATATATTCGAAGTTTGTTTAATCGGTAGTTATTAGTCGAAAATTAAAGAGGAGAACGAGAATATGTTAAAAAAGATCGGTTTAGTTGTCGTCGCAATATTGGTTTTAATTCTAGGATATGCAGCCATTCTTCCGTCTGACTATGTTGTATCGAGAGAAATCACAATCAATGCGCCAGCTGAAAAGATCTTTCCTTACCTCAATAATTCAAAACTAGCTGAGCAATGGGGACCTTGGTCAGAAATGGATCCTCAGGCAAAGATGATTTATTCCGGTCCAGACGATGGCGCTGGGTCTAAGGCTAGCTGGGATAGCTCAGGCCAACTCGGCACTGGAAGCGCCACTATCGTTGAAAGTCTTCCAAATCAACGTGTAGCAATACAGCTCGAATACACAAAGCCTATGAGCATGGTCCAGTTGGCCGAATATCTCGTTCGCAGCGAAGGCAATCAAAGTGTCGTTACCTGGAAAGTCCAAGGCAAAAATAGTTTTCCAGGACGAGTTATGTGCATCTTTATGAACATGGACAAGATGGTTGGTGGAATGTTTGAAAAAGGCCTTTCGAACCTAAAAACACTCGTCGAAAAATCGAGTTAAGAAAAATAAGAAAAAGGAGCCTCTCATGTCTCGCATTTCTCATTGTCTCTGGTTTGATCATCAAGCAGAAGATGCAGCACGATTTTACACATCAGTTTTTAAGAACGGCAAAATAGGAAAGATATCGCGATACGGAAAAGAAGGGTTCGAAATTCACGGCCAGCCTGAAGGTAAAGTGATGGTGGTTGAATTTCAAATCGAAGGGCAAACCTATCTTGCTCTGAACGGTGGACCTTTATTCAAATTTAATGAAGCGATGTCCATTGTAGTCAACTGTGAAACTCAAGAAGAGATCGACTACTATTGGAAAGCTTTGTCCGACGGTGGCGAAGAAGGGCATTGTGGCTGGCTCAAAGATCGTTTCGGAGTCTCATGGCAAATCAATCCGATCATCTTAGGCGAGATGATGGTGGACGCAGATGTTCAAAAAAGAGAAAGAGTGACTAAAGCGTTTCTCAGCATGCATAAGTATGACATTGCCGCACTTAAGCGGGCTTACGAAGGTAAGTGAGCGACAGCTCGCCGGGTGAAACGACGACATTAAAATGACATTGTCGTCTTAAACCACTGGCACCTATACTAGTGAGATGGTGTGTGCTCGGTTAAATAAGAGTTTTGTCAGCATCTTCACTTTCAGTGCACTGATTCGAGTCGCGATAGCTCAAGATGTGCCGAGCAAGTACATTGCATCAAAAGAAGTAGTCGATCAGGCCTACAAGGGTCATGGGCAGATCTTGAGTTCTGGATCTTACTCATTTGATCGTGTAATGGAGCTCATTCGATTGAAAAAGATTTCGAGTGTCGAAGAGCTCTTGAAAGAACTACCGCCTCAATTCAAAGATAACGCATCATTTGCTTTTAAGTCTGGAAGTATCCAATACTCCAGTCCTAAAAATCCTCGTGCCATACTTGCTTCAACCGATGGAACGTTCTTTTTAGCTTTTCCCGGTGCTAGGGATCCTAGTTTGTCTCCTGAAGACCAAAATAAGAAATTTAATCAGGTTGAAATTGTTCAACTGGATAAGAAAACGGAAAAATGGGTATTCAAGACCATTGGATTTAATAAGCAACCTGCAGGACAGCCTGAAGTGCTTGAGGGTCATTTTAAGAATTCAAAAGGTGAGAAGATAGCTTGTGACTCCTGCCATAGAGGTGGGCCGATTTGGGATGCTTATCCGACTTGGGCTGGAGTTTATGGAATGTTGAATGACTCTCTTGAGCCGGGCAGTAAAGAATTAAATCAGTACATCGAATTTCTAAAAAACGTAGAAATCAATCCTAGATATAAAGCTATTTATTCAAAAACTTCGAGTATCAATTTGGAGCGCGGAGTCGATTATAAGCAGAAAACATATTATTCGATACTTAGGCACACGAATAATAATATGAACCGTCGGATCAATTATCAAAACTTGATGAGGCTCTATCGACTTCTCAAGAAAAATTATCCGGAGAGAAAATATGCAATTGGAGCTGCACTTATCGGTTGTCCAAATTTAGCTGAATTTATACCGCCAAAGGATCGCGGTCGTTTTCGCGCACAGTTTTCAGTTATTCTGCAAGACACAGAAAATCATTNNACTGAAGAAGGCAAAGATCTTTCAGAAAATCCGAACTCGACTTTTCAGGCGACCTTTGAAGACCACCTAATTCTGAGAGACAAAGGAGATCTCACTTATATAGCTGGCCTTCGTTATGTACTTCAAGATATTCGGTTTGATTGGGATCAGTTTGCCACATCAAAGGAAAAATGGACCTTCTTTATGGCGGATTCTAACACAGTAGCTGATCCGATCGTGGTGGAGGCTTTGAAAGATCTCGCCAAAGAAAGTCCTGTTTTTGCCAAATTCATTAAGGAACATTCTCCTCATACAATCATGTATGAGCCTTATCAGTCGGAGGCTTGCAGCGTTCTCAAAAGACTCAACGCCAAGGTAACAAATTTTAAAGTTGAGAGTCGAAACAGCGCAGTCGTGTGTGAAGACTGTGCGCCAAAAAAAGCAAACTCTGCGGAGGCAGAACTCAATCCCGAATTATCAAATGTTAGCCACGCGGTTAAGAAGTTAGCCGTACCCGCAGTCGCAAAGGACTGCGCCATTTGCCACACGACCGATGGATTTCCCTCCATTCCTTTTGGCAATCCGGAAGCCCTGAAGAAAGAACTCAGTCGCTCGATGTCTAGTGGTGGTACCTTAGCCGAAGAGATATTTAAGAGGATGAGTATCCCTAAGGACACCGCTGATTCGAAACTACGAACTCAGCGCATGCCGGCTGGAGATGACCCCCGGAGTCCAACTCAGATTGCCAAAGATCTCGAAGAAATGCGCGAGTACATTCGCAGCCTTAGCGGGTTAAAATAATCTCTACTAATTTTTATTACGAAATCCTCCTACGGTCTTGACCCCATCAAGCGGACCTTCTAGTCTAGACTTCCATGAAAGTTCTAGCAGTGATTCCCGCCCGGTATGCGTCCACTCGATTGCACGCTAAACCCTTAGCGGATATTCATGGAAAGCCAATGATTCAGTGGGTTTATGAGCGAGCTCGTAAAGCCAAAGGCATCGATCAAGTTGTGATTGCGACTGATGATGAACGCATTGCGCAAGCAGCGCAAAAGTTCGTTAAGCCAGGTGAGGGCCAAGTCGTGATGACCTCTCCGGATATCAATAGTGGTACGGACCGAGTNNAATCCCAGCCGATATCTATATCAACATTCAAGGTGACGAACCTTTGATGGAATCCAAAGCCATCGAAGCCGCTCTTGAGCTAGTAAAGTCCGGGCGCTTTCAAATGAGCACAGTCATGACTCCGCTTACAGATCCAGCCGATCTCACTAACTCGGCAGTGGTCAAAGTGATCGCAGATAAGAATGGTCGATCGATCTACTACTCGAGGCATGCGATTCCGTACAGTCGCGGACCAAAGGCAGAGGCGGGACAGCCTCATGCTTGTCGAAGGCACGTAGGACTCTATGTCTATACACGTGAAACACTTTTTAGAATTCGTGAGCTTCCGCCATCTCCACTTGAGAAGGCCGAAGTGCTTGAGCAATTGAGAGCTATGGAAGACGGAATCTCAATTGGTATTACCGAAGTCGATTTCCTTTCAATCGGGGTCGACCTTCCAGAAGATTTAGAAAAAGTCAGACAGCTCTTAAAGTAATTTAATACGTCGTTTTGTGAACCAAGGAAAATTCATGGCGAAACAGAAAAAATATATTTTTGTGACAGGTGGAGTGCTTTCAAGCATCGGTAAAGGAATTGCCGCAGCTTCCATCGGTATGTTGATGGAACAACGTGGTCTCAAAGTGACCATGATCAAAATGGACCCGTATCTCAACGTGGATCCAGGCACGATGAGTCCGTTTCAGCACGGTGAAGTGTTTGTGCTCGATGACGGTGCAGAGACAGATCTCGACCTAGGCCATTACTCACGTTTTGTTCAGACTGCTCAGTTTTCGCGTAAAAATAGCTTCACTACTGGGCGTATTTACGATGCAGTGATTCGTCGCGAGCGTGCAGGTGGATATTTAGGAAAAACCGTACAAGTCATTCCACACATCACAGATGAGATTAAGCGTCATATTCATGATGCAGCAGCGGATGCAGATCTCGCAATCGTTGAAGTGGGCGGTACCGTTGGCGATATCGAAAGTTTGCCTTTCTTAGAAACGATTCGTCAGATGAAAGTACAAGAAGGAGCTGCAAACGTTTTGTTTGTGCACCTCACGCTGGTTCCTTACATCGCAGCAGCTGGTGAGCTTAAAACTAAGCCTACTCAGCACAGTGTGAAAGAGCTTCGAGAGATCGGGATTCAGCCTGATATGCTTTTGTGCCGTTCGGATCGCAAACTTCCACAAGACGTGAAAGACAAGATTGGTCTTTTCTGTAACGTTCCGGGTGATCAAGTTTTCAGCGCCATGGATGTCAGCACGATTTACGAAGTACCAGTTTATTTTAACGAAGAAAACTTGGACGAAAAAATTGCTGAAAAGCTCGGCATCTGGACTGGACGCCCTGATCTTTCAAAGTGGAAGGCCATGGTCGAAAAGATTAAACAACCCAAAGGCACAGTCTCGATTGGCATCGTAGGAAAGTATACGGACTGGCGCGACAGCTATAAGTCTTTGTCAGAAGCCTTGATCCACGGTGGCGTAGCCAACGACGTGCAGGTCAATATGGTTTACATCGACTCCGAAGAAGTCGAGAACGGAAATCTCGAGGTGCTTCGATCTGTCGATGGTGTGCTTGTACNNGCGTGGCGTCGAAGGAAAAATCAAAGCTGTCGAATATGCTCGCACAGAAGGTGTTCCGTACTTTGGCATTTGCTTAGGGATGCAGCTTGCGGTGATCGAATACGCACGTAATGTTGCTGGAATCAAAGATGCCAACTCAGCTGAGTTTAAGCCCGAAGGCAAAGAAAACGTCATCGATATGATGGAGTCTCAGAAAAATGTTTCCGACAAAGGAGGCACAATGAGACTTGGTGCCTATGCTTGTCAGATCGTGACTAAGCATGCTGGTAAACCGACTAAGGCCTATCAGTCTTATGGGAAGGACCTGATCTCTGAGAGACATCGTCATCGATTTGAAGTGTCCAACGCCTTTAGACCTGCGCTCGAAGGCAAGGGCCTCTTGGTCTCTGGTAAGTACGTCGACAAAGACTCCAAGATGGAGCTCGTTGAAATGGTCGAAATCCCAAATCACCCTTGGTTTTTGGGCTGCCAGTTTCACCCTGAGTTTTTGAGTAAGCCGCTTCAGCCTCATCCTCTTTTTAGCTCATTTATCAAGGCTGCTAAGGAGATCTCCAAAGGTACTCAGCGCCCGTTACCCGGCCCGTTCGCTAAAAATTCAGCTGGTCCATTCTCCGGGACATCTGCTAAGAAATCTCAAGAAATAACACCCGAAGGATTATTATGAATTCAATCAAAGGCCTTTCCACGAACTCTTCCAAAATTGAACCCATGACCCTAATTGC
>DBAE01000121.1:6834-9239 GCA_002291495.1 Bacteriovoracaceae bacterium UBA1018
ACCGCTCATTCAAGCAGGGGAGATTGAGCTCTACTTCAAAGCTTCTTTTGACAAAGCCAATCGCACGTCGATTGAGGGCTTTCGTGGTCCGGGACTTAAACAGGGTCTTAAGATCATGGATAAGGTTCGTGAAAAAACGGGTCTTCCGCTTTGCACTGATTTTCACACCCCTGATCAAGCTGACGCAGTCGCAGAAGTGATTGATTTTATCCAGGTGCCAGCGTTTCTTTGTCGTCAGACCGATATGATCGTAGCTGCTGCGGAAGCGGCACTTAAGTACGGCCACCGTGTGAACGTGAAGAAGGGGCAATTCCTTGCACCGTGGGACGCAAAAAACATTGTCGAAAAGGTTCGTCAGGTCGAAAAACGTGATGAGGGCAAATTCAAAACTCCTCGTCCAGATTGGTTTGTACTGACTGAACGTGGAGTCACTCATGGATACAACACACTCGTTGTAGATATGGTTTCGTTTCAGACAATGAAGAGCTTTGGTGTGTCCACGATTTATGACGCTACTCACTCAATCCAAAGCCCTGGTGCAGGGAGCGGTGGAAAAAGCACTGGTGGGAAGCGTGAGTACTTAGAGACTCTCGCACGTGCAGCGATGGCGGCAGGTGCTGATGGCTTATTTATGGAGTGTCACCCACGTCCAGCTAACGCTAAGAGCGATGGACCTAATGCATTTTATCTCGAGCACGTCAGCGAGTTCGTCAAGCAACTGCTTGCATTTCGCGCGCTCACCCGAAGCTTCCCGAAACTTTTGCCTGAAGCGCAATAGAGGTCGGCCCGACCTTTTGNNCTTTTGGTAGCGCATGTGCGTTATCACAGGCTCATGAATTGCTTAAACTGCGGAGAAGATCGATGTCCTTGAATGTTCCTGGACCTGTTGTTTCGACTCACTGGTTGAAATCCAATTTAGGATCGCCGCAGTTGATAGTGCTCGATGGAAGTCTTGGTATTTCAAGTGAAGTTCAAATTGTAGGAGCAAGACGATTCGATATTGATCGTGTGTTTTGTGATCATACGAGCGAGCTTCCTCATATGATGCCTACCTCACCTGAATTTGAGCAATCGGCTCGAAGGCTTGGCCTCAATAATAACAGTGTAATTGTGGTGTACGATTCTCAGGGTATCTATTCGAGCCCACGAGTGAGATGGATGCTTAAGTCCATGGGGCATGATGAAGTGGCAGTGCTTGATGGTGGATTGCCAGAGTGGATCAAGGAAGGCCTTCCGACTGAGCGGGTGCAGGAATGGAAAGGTCCCGCCGGCAACTTTGAAGTCGAAGCGCGCGCGGAGCTATTTTGTAATGCTGATTTCGTTCAAACCGCTTTAAGTAAATTAGATCATGTAGTTTTTGATGCGCGGTCAGCAGGGCGATTCTACGGAAGAGAGCCGGAACCTAGACCAGGGCTTCGATCGGGACATATGCCTGGCGCAAAAAATTTGCCGTTCACGTCGGTCTTAACCGAAGGACGCGTAAAATCTATTCGCGAAATTAGGGAAATCTTAGAAGGTAAGGCTAAGGCCGATCTAAGATTAATATTCAGCTGTGGATCAGGGGTCACTGCCTGTATTTCAGCCCTCGCAGCAGAGCTGGCTGGATACAAAAATATTTCTATTTATGACGGTTCATGGAGTGAATGGGGACTGCCTTCTGATCGTCCCGTATCGATTCGGAGTTAAACGCTATGGATACTAAAACATCTCTTGTTTCTTTAGGCCGTGATCCAGATTCACATGCCGGCATGGTTAATTTGCCGATCTACCGAGGATCTACAGCTCTCTATGAAAACGTTAAAGCCATGGAGGATGCGGGAGCCGATCCTCTGTTTCGAACGGGTAGAGTTTATGGTCGACTAGGCACTCCTCCGAGTCGTGCGTTTGAAACGTCTATGGCAAAACTCGAAGGCGGTTACGATGCGATCTGTACCAACTCTGGTCTATCGGCCATTACGACAGCTATTCAATCTCTTGTAAAATCGGGAGATCACCTCTTAGTCACAGATTCGGTGTATTTGCCGACTCGTCGATTCTGCGAGTCCTTAAAACGTTTTGGAGTGGAGACTGAGTTTTTTGATCCAAACATCGGGGCTGAGTTTTCGAAACTAGTGAAACCGAATACTCGTCTCGTTTTTTTGGAGTCGCCGGGTTCACTGACGTTTGAGATTCAGGATATTCCGACGATCACTCAAATTTGCAAAGCCCGAAAGATTTCGACTCTAGTCGATAACACTTGGGCAACTCCGCTCTTTCTGCAGCCGCTCAACTTGGGAGCCGACATATCGATTCATTCTGGGACCAAATACATAACAGGGCACTCGGATAGTTTTTTGGGAGTAATCATTTGCAATAAAGAGCACTATGCTCCTGTACGCGAAGAAGCGATTCGGCTCGGCCAGTGT
>DBAE01000008.1 GCA_002291495.1 Bacteriovoracaceae bacterium UBA1018
GATTTCTTCAACGGTGCACAGATTATGATCGACCAGTTCATCACTGCGGGTGAGGACAAATGGTCTACTCAAAGTGGTTTGGTTATGCTTCTTCCTCACGGATACGAAGGTCAGGGCCCAGAGCATTCGAGCGCACGTCTCGAGAGATTTCTCAATCTCTGTGGACGGGATAACATGCTTGTTTGTAACCTAACTACCCCGGCGCAAATCTTTCATGCGTTGAGACGACAACTCAAATGGGACTTCCGCAAACCTTTGGTGATTATGTCACCTAAGAGTCTATTGCGTAACCCGCTCGCCATTTCATCATTGAATGAATTTAGCGACAACGGATTCCAAGAAGTCATCGACGACGCAACCGTAGATAAGTCTAAAGCAAAGCGTGTTCTACTCTGTTCCGGAAAGATCTACTACGAACTTTTCTCAGCTCGCCTAGAACGAAAAGTTTCAGATGTCGCCATCGTTCGAATGGAACAGCTCTATCCTTTCAATCAAGATAAACTCGCCGCGATTCTTAAAGCTTATCCAAATGCTAAAGACATTGCGTGGGTTCAAGAAGAACCACGAAACATGGGTGCGTGGAGCTTTGTATTTAACGTCTGGTCAGGCGGATTAGATTTCTTCCAAGAAAAAGTGGGCGGAAGAGCGATCCGATATATTGGTCGCGATGTCGGTTCCGCTCCGGCAGGTGGATCACCTAAAGTCCACGAAGCAGAACAAAAAGCTATAATCGAGAGAGCATTTCAGTAAAGAGTAAGGAAAGAAGATATGAAAAAGAATGTGGTAGCTCCAAGCGTAGGCGAATCCATCACAGAAGTAAGCATTCTCAAATGGGCTAAAAAGAACGGCCAAGCAGTTAAGACCGGCGAATTGCTCTTAGAGATCGAATCTGACAAAGCCACTGTCGAGATTGTTGCTGAACACAACGGCGTTCTGAGCATCATGAAAGAAGCGGGCGAACGAATTCCGGTCGGCGAAGTTGTAGGTATCATCGACGATGCAGCTACACCTTCAGCTTCAGCGGACGCGGGCGAGAAAACGATCAACACCACTCTTCCCAAAATGCCAGCAAGCCCCCCACCGCCTCCACTTCCTGGAATGGCCGCTTCAGGATCTAACGCAAACATGAGCCCAGCGGTTCGCAAAGCTGTCACCGAACAAGGACTAGACGTTTCGAAAATTTCGGGTACTGGCAAAGACGGTCGAGTGACCAAAGGTGATGTCATTAATCATACTCATGCAACTTCGAGCTATGGTGGACAAACAGCCTCACCAGGTTTTGCTCCTGCTCGTCCTGCTACACCATCGGCTCCGGCTTACGTAGAACGCCCAGGCGATCGACGCGTTCCAATGTCGATGCTTCGTACGCGTATCGCTGAACGCCTTGTGCAAGCTCAACATACAGCTGCGATCCTTTCTACTTTCAACGAAGTAGACATGGGTCCAGTGATGGCACTGCGCAATCAGCATAAGGATGCATTCAAAGCAAAGCACGGAGTGCCTTTAAGCTTCATGTCTTTCTTCACACGCGCGTCTGTTGAAGCGCTGAAACTCATCCCAGAAGTCAATGCTTCGATCGATGGACGCGATATCATCTATCACGATTACCATGACATTGGCATCGCAGTCGGAACTGAACGAGGATTAGTAGTCCCAGTTGTCCGCGGTGCTGGAGCCATGGGCTTCGTTGAAATCGAAAGACGTATCGGCGAATTGGCCGTCAAAGCTCGCGATGGAAAGCTCTCCATCGCCGATCTATCGGGTGGTACTTTTACCATCTCCAACGGTGGCACCTACGGTTCACTTCTCTCAACTCCGATCCTAAACTATCCTCAAAGTGGAATTCTCGGAATGCACAAGATCCAGGAAAGACCCGTTGCGATCAATGGGAAGGTCGAGATCCGAAACATGATGTACCTGGCTCTTTCTTACGATCACCGTTTGATTGACGGCAAAGGCGCTGTCACTTTCTTGGTCACTTTGAAAGACTTCCTTGAGCATCCAGAAAAACTGAACTTCAGTTATTAATACTCAGTTAAAACGACGGAGATTTCATGAGCACTGAAAATCATTTTGACCTGATCGTCATCGGTGGTGGTCCTGCAGGATACACAGGCGCAATCCGAGCTGCACAACTCGGAATGAAAGTAGCCTGTATCGAAAAACGCAAGACACTGGGCGGAACCTGCTTAAATGTTGGATGCATCCCTTCGAAAGCCTTACTCGATTCGAGCGAACATTATCACTACGCAAAGAGCAAACTACAAAAGCACGGTGTAGTCGTCGGCGATGTTCAACTTGATCTCGGCGCAATGATGAAGCGCAAAGATACCGTTGTTCGCCAGCTTACTAACGGAATTGCCGGTCTCTTTCGAAAACATAAAATTGAGTACATTTTGGGCCATGGCAAACTTGCTGGTGCCGAAGGTGGAGCACAAAGAGTTACGGTCGAAACTGAAGCTGGTCCGCGCTACATCACAGGAAGTAAGGTTTTGTTAGCGACAGGCAGCGATGTAGCTGCGCTTCCTTTCTTACCTTTTGACGGCAAACGCGTTATCAGCTCCACCGAAGCTCTCGAGATCCCAGAAGTTCCTAAACACTTAGTCGTCATTGGGGGCGGAGTGATTGGTGTGGAGCTAGGGTCTGTTTGGCTAAGACTTGGGTCAAAAGTTACAGTCGTTGAATATCAAGACCGCATCCTTCCTGGCATCGACAAACAAGCAGGTAATGAACTTTACAAAGCTCTTGTTAAGCAAGGGATGGAATTTAAACTTGCTTCCAAGTGTCTTGGCGCTCAACAAGAAGGCCAGTGGTTAGTTGTAGAAGCAGAAGAGCTTGCTACACAAAACAAATTTAAACTGGAATGTGACTACGTTCTTGTCTCTACAGGACGAAGACCTTACAGCCAAAACCTTGGTCTTGAAACTGTCGGACTGAGCACCAATAAACTGGGACAGGTCGAAACAGATGCCCACTATCAAACCAAAGCTCCAGGCATTTATGCTGTGGGAGATTTGATTGCTGGTCCAATGCTTGCTCATAAAGCAGAGGAAGAAGCGATTGCGGCCGTAGAAATCATGGCTGGTCAAGCCGGACATGTAAACTATGACGCAATTCCAAGTGTCGTTTATACTTGGCCTGAACTTGCCTCGGTAGGAGCTTCTGAGGAAGAGCTTAAAGCCAAAGGCATCGAGTACAAAGTAGGCACCTTCCCTTTCATGGCCAATGGTCGAGCAAAAGCGATGGAAGAGACCGAAGGTTTAGTTAAAATTATCGCTCACGCAAAAACTGACCGCGTATTGGGGGTACACATCGTGGGTCCACGCGCCGGAGACCTCATTGCTGAAGCAGTCACCGTCATTGAGTACGGCGGAAGCGCAGAGGACATCGCACGCACCTCACATGCACATCCAACACTTGCTGAAGTTGTCAAAGAGGCTGCATTGGCTGTCGATAAAAGAACTCTTAATTTGTAAAGAATACTCAGAACAGATTAACTGAAGATTTTGCCACTGGCTTGAATAAGGTCAGTGGCATTTTCATTGGTGCGAGTCAAACCTGGTCCAGCAGCACTATTTTTCGTGGGAAAATCGATGACAAAGACGGTGCATTCTTGATCGGAACAGAAAAATATTCGACCATGATTTTCTTCAATTAACTTATGACAAATTCTTAGGCCCAACCCGGTGCCATGCCCCTTGGGCTTTGTTGTTATATAGGAATGGAACAACTTACTTTGAGTTTCAACGGAGATCGCTGCGCCGTTATTTTGGATCTTAATTCTTCCATATTTAGCGGTTTTACCTACTTCGATCTGAATGTATGGCCGTCCATGAACTACAGACGCATCTCG
>DBAE01000204.1:0-4594 GCA_002291495.1 Bacteriovoracaceae bacterium UBA1018
CTTAAAACCAGGCTGCCCATTATCTCGGTAGGTGGAATTCTTTCGTCCGAGGATGCCAAAGAGAGACTTGAGATGGGTGCAGATCTCATCCAGATCTATACCGGATGGGTGATGAATGGACCAACATTTCCGTCCGATATTGCTCGTGCTCTGTTGAAATCCAAATAAATTTATTTTCGAATTAGAGGCTGTTTTTAAGGCTTTNNGCCCCAGACCGAAGTCTGAGGCTTTTGTGAAAACTGATTTAGAAAAAGTTACTTCTTTTTCTTTTTGGTAGCAGCTTTTTTCTTGGTTGCAGTTTTCTTCTTAGTTGCTTTCTTTTTAGTTGCCATGTCTTTTTCCTCCGTTAAGTGTTGACTCAAACTAAACAACACTATCTTGATGTTACCTTGATCTTTTCTGAGATCAAGCAAAGATGTAACTTTTTTTCATTTTTTTTCATTTTTGTTTCTGATCTCATTTCTGAAATTTGCAATGCGCACTGTTTTTTAATCTCCAAGTTGTGCACGCTAGAGCACAGACCCGGCATTTTGGAGCATTTATTTTTTTGAGTTACAATAAATCCATCAATCCGCATACGAGATGAATTATGAGTCAGACAAAACATCGAGAAGAGCACCGCTCACCACCTAAACCAGAGGCTTTGGGTGGTTACCCTCCACTCGATTCGAAGGAAAAGCGCAAAAGAAAGCGTGAAGGCATAGCAATTGTAGCTCTCGCTGCACTGTTTATTGTTCTTACAGTTGCCGAGTTTCGTCTCAGCAAAGTCTCCAGCACCCTTCCATTCGTTAACTCGATCTTCTTTTTTGGTCTCTTAAACGTCAATATTGTCATTCTGATCGCCCTTGTTTGGCTCGTTTTTAGAAATATCGGTAAACTTTTTATCGAAAGACGGCGAAAGGTCCTTGGCGCACGCCTAAAAACCAAGCTGGTCATCTCTTTTCTGGCCTTTTCCATTATTCCAACGATTGTGCTCTTCATCATTTCGGCGCTGTATATCAATTCCAGCTTCGATAAATGGTTCTCTATTAAGATTCAAAATACTCTTCAGGCCTCTTTAGAGATCACTAGCATCTATTATCGGAATGCAGATCAGACGGCGATGCACTTTGCCGACCACATGGCCAAGGGAATTGCGAGTCGCCTGGGACAAGAAAGAAATTCTGGCTGGTTAAGATCTTATCTTGAGTCTCAAAGAGAATTATTGGCGGTTGATGCCGCCGAATTTTACAGTGATCCCTTGGATGAAAGGATTTTTGTTCAAAGACCAGCAGCTGAACATGAAATCACTTACCCGCGATTGCCACTCGATCTCTTAGAGAGATCCTTTGCGGGTGAAAATGTGCCAGTACTGCAGCATGTCGGTTCTGGGGACCTGATTCGTGCCCTCGTTCCAGTGCGTACGCGGTCTCCACATGGAGTGGAGGGGGTATTAGTCGTTAATAAATATATTCCAGTCAGCCTCGTTAACAAAGTGGATGAGATCGCAAGTGTGATCGATGACTATAAAGACACAAATCCGTTAAAGTATCCCATGAAAACGGCTTATTTCGTAATCCTGATCATGATTACGTTGGTGATCCTTTTTGTGGCCATCTGGATTGGTCTCTATATGGCGCGGGAGCTCACTGTTCCAGTCGAGAGACTCGTCTATGGAGCGCAAGCAGTCGGAGCAGGCAATCTTGATGTGACAATTTTGGGCTCTGGGCATGATGAGATCGCAGTTTTGGTCGAATCATTTAATAAGATGACCCGCGATCTGAAAGAAAATCGGGCACGACTGACTGAAGCAAGCGCCGATCTAGAGAAACGCCGTCTTCAACTCGAAGCTGTGCTCGCTAACGTGGGTACAGGAGTGATCGTGGTAGATCGAAATGGAACCATCAGCACGTTCAATCGAGCAGTGGCTCAGCTCCTCGAGATTAGTCCCGAGTTTGCACTAGGAAAAAATTACCTCGAACTCTTGTCAGCAGAGTGTGCTCCGCTTCTTGAAGTGATTAAGCGATCCCTCAGTCACGAAAACGATCGACATGCTTCACCTGAGGTTGCTCAGTGGAACTTTCGTAAAGGAGACAATATGCGAGCGCTGGCTGCCGTAGGTACTCCGCTACGAGATGTACTGACTCAAGCCCCATGGNNTATGACTTATTTGATTAAGGGCCAAAGAGAGATGGCATGGAGGGAAGTGGCTCGAAGAATTGCTCATGAGATTAAAAACCCTCTCACTCCTATTAAACTCTCTGCTCAACGTCTTCAGCGAAGGCTCGGAAGCCTACGCGGACGTGATGGTGCACTCCTACAAGAGTGTACTGAAACCATCATCAAACATACCGATGAGTTGAAAGAGATGGTTAATGAGTTCTCAAATTTTGCACGCTTCCCCGAAGCGTCTCCTGCACCGCATGACATTAATGATGCTCTCAAAGAAGTGGTAACTCTCTATGAGCAGGCGCATCCGCAGATCCGATTTAGTTTCGAACCTGAAGGCCGATTGCCGATTTTTGAGTTTGATCGAGATCAGATTAAAAGGGTGATGATTAACCTGCTTGATAATGCGGTGGCTGCAGTTAAGCCTTTAGGAAAACAGTCCGAACAATCTACAATTCTCATTCGCACCCACTATCATACAGAGCTACAAATGGCGGTCGTGAGCGTGAAAGATAACGGTCCAGGAATGACTGATGAAGTGAAAGCACGAGTCTTCGAGCCCTACTTTTCGACCAAGGCTGAGGGAACGGGACTTGGATTGGCGATTGCGAAGAGAATCGTCAATGATCACGATGGGTTTATCCGTGTTCAATCGGCACCTGGAGAAGGTACAGAGTTTCATATTGAGCTTCCAACCGCCGTTAAGCACGGGTTGAAACGACAACCCTCGAAGTTTGATCAAGCTTAAGCTATAGAGGGAAAGGATTGGAAAACTATGTCCCGTTCAATATTGATCATTGATGATGAAGCTTCTATTAGACAGTCGCTTGAGGGTGCCTTAAAAGATGAGGGCTATCGTGTAAAATCTGTGGCCTCCGGTCCAGCAGGTTTGGATTCGATCAGGAGCGATCGACCCGACGTCGTGCTTCTGGATATTTGGATGCCGGATATGGATGGAATTGCAGTCCTTAAGCAAATCAAAGCTGAATGGTCTGATCTCACTGTTCTCATGATGTCTGGTCATGGAAACATTGAAACAGCCGTGCGAGCAACTAAGTTAGGGGCTTTTGATTTTATCGAAAAGCCACTGTCACTCGAAAGACTCTTAGTTCTCTTAGTCAATGCATTTGGTGTTCAGGACCTTGCTCGAGAAAACCAGGCCTTAAGAAAACAGATTCAGAAACATCGAATGTTAGTGGGCGAGAGCCCAGGCATGAAACAAATTCAAGAATTGATCCGTCGTGTAGCTCCTACGACAGGCTCAGTTTTAATTACGGGTGAAAATGGCACGGGTAAAGAATTAGTTGCCCACAGTATCCATGCGCTTTCACCACGGTATAATAAGCCATTTGTTGAAGTAAACTGTGCCGCGATTCCTGAAGAACTGATCGAAAGTGAGCTCTTCGGACATGAAAGAGGAGCCTTTACTGGCGCTACTCAACTGCGTCGCGGAAAATTCGATCTTGCTCATGGCGGCACTTTATTCCTAGATGAAATTGGGGATATGTCGCTTAAGACCCAAGCCAAAGTACTCAGAATTTTGCAGGAGCAAAAGTTTGAGCGGGTCGGGGGGGCTCAAACTATCTCAGTCGATGTTCGAATTGTGGCCGCAACCAACAAGGATCTTCGAGTTGAGATTCAACGCAACCAGTTTCGAGAAGATTTGTTCTATCGACTCAACGTGATCCCGTTCTTAGTGCCTCCGCTTCGAGAGCGCACTCAGGACATTCCGTTATTAGCTGAGCATTTTTTGAAAGAATTTTCAGTCACACACGGTAAGCAACACCGCACTCTCACACCCGAAGGCCTTCAGGTTCTTTTGTCTTATCCTTGGCCTGGCAATGTTCGTGAGCTCAAAAACTTAATTGAGCGCGTCATGATTCTGACTACTGAAGGTGAAGAAGGGAAGGCAATCACGGCCGCATCCCTCTTAGGGCATTTAAAGGATGAAGCGCAGGCTTTCATCCCGCGACTTTCTGCCGCAGTAGAGCCTAATACAGGGGCAATTGAGGCAGCGTCACTGTCAGGGAAAAACTTAAGGGACGCTCGCCAAGAGTTTGAAAAAGATTTCATTGTTAAAACGCTCAAAGAGCATGACTGGAACGTCTCTAAAGCCGCGGCCGTATTAGGTATTGAGCGAAGTCACCTTCATCGCAAGATCAAATCTTTTGGTATCGAGTTCTAGTTTACAAACGGCGTCAACGAGCAACTCGTGATAATTTGTACGGGTGCGGGCATCTTGCTCGATTTTTGCTAGATGCTAATAGCCTAATTTCTGGAACGGGGAGCTCCGAATGCAGAAGACAACTACAGATTTGATTATTGCCTTAGACTTTCCACGCGCTGATAAAGCCTATGAGATGATTGAACATCTTGGATCAGATGTTTCCCAAGACGGATATAATGGATCGATCATATATAAGGTAGGTCTTGAGCTCTTTATGGC
>DBAE01000204.1:4600-5604 GCA_002291495.1 Bacteriovoracaceae bacterium UBA1018
GCTCCATGATATCCCCAACACAGTAGCTAAGGCAGCTAGACAAGCAGCTCTTTTGCACGTCGATATGTTTACTCTGCACTTAGCAGGTGGAAGCATGATGGTTCGAGCTGCCGCAAAAGAACTTTCAGATATCCCTGCTTTGAGACCAAAAATTTTAGGGGTGAGTGTTCTCACCTCGTTTGATGATGTGCGCTGGGCAGAGATCACTAAGTCTATGACTGGTCACGCAATCAATGTTTCGAGTTCTGTAGCTGGACTCATTGAGCACGCTCCAAGCTGGGGTGTTGATGGAATTGTCTGTTCAGCTCACGAGCTGGCTGAAATTAGAGAGCAATATCCTTCACTCTATACTGTTGTTCCTGGGATCCGCCCAGCAGGCTCAGATCAATCTGATCAAGCGAGAGTGATGACACCTGCTGAAGCTGCGGAACTTGGCGCAAGTGCCGTCGTCGTCGGTCGACCGATCACCCAAGCTGAAGATCCACGCAAAGTCGTAAATGACATCTTGAAAGAGCTAACCCGAGCTAAGATTTCGGCTTAGTCAGTCTTTGTTTTTGTCGCTGAAAGATCCTCTAAAAACATCGGCAAAGGGCCTGAAACTTTTTCCGTCAACACTCGCGGTAATTTCTTGATGAGTTATTTTGACGAAAATTCGCGATTTTACGACGAGATCACCTTGAATCGGAGTTCGAATTTTCCGCTTCTCGAGACATGATTACTACAACCGGTCTTGCCGGCGATACGAAGAACCTGGAGTCAGGCACCATTTTGAGTTAAAAGCCTTTCAATCATGACTCTCCAGCTCAAAAATCCCCACGCAGTTATGGCGGCACTTCAGACACGTCCTGAAGATGTACTACAAGTGACCTTGCCTTCCTCTCACGCATCTCTTCGTCCAGATGATCCGTGGAAAAAAGTAGGTGATTTAGCGAGGCAAAATCGTATTCAAATCACTTCAGCTCATAGCCACGGTGGCGGCGGAGGTGGAGGACCCAAAAAAAACC
>DBAE01000204.1:5637-6425 GCA_002291495.1 Bacteriovoracaceae bacterium UBA1018
CCGAACGTGAACCTATTGGATTAGAAGAGCTTTTTGCTGATGCTAAAGACCGTGCTGACGGTAAAGGTCTGTGGCTTGCGCTGGATTGTCTCCAAGATCCTCACAATGTGGGGGCTATTTTTCGAGCTGCATCCTTCTTTGGTGTGCAGGGCATCTTGCTTACGCAAGAAAGATCGGCCCCTTTGTCTGCCACAGTCTATGACGTCGCTTGTGGAGGTATGGAGTCTGTGCCGTTCTCGGTTCAGGTCAATCTTCAAAGGGCATTTGAAATCGCAAAAGAAGCAGGGCTTTGGATCTTGGGAACTTCTGAGCACGCCAATNNAGACCGCCCGTGGCTATTGGTGCTCGGAAATGAAGAAAATGGACTGAGACGTCTCACTCAAGAGGCGTGTGATCTGCTTTGTAAGATTGAAGCAAAAGGTGAGGTCACTTCTCTCAATGTTTCAGTTGCTGCAGGGATCTTTATTTCTAAATTGACCGGAGCTATTTGATCGAGTTGATGTGGTCCAGTCGAAATGGCCACAAGAGGCCATTTTTATCTGACAGAATCAGAAAATCTCCACCAGGGATTGAAAATACTTGTTCAATTTTACCGGTAATTCGAGTCTTTTTCCGGTTGGAGCCTTCAAATTCAATAGTTATAGTTGAATAGTTTTTTTCTCCTTCCAGGAGTTCTGTCCTCATCGTGGCTTTTGATGGATCGTAAGGTTCATCTTGGAAAAGTTGGGCGATGGCCACCGTGAGATGCAAGCTAGCGATTTCGCCCTCATCAGCGCTTGATTTGAGTT
>DBAE01000059.1 GCA_002291495.1 Bacteriovoracaceae bacterium UBA1018
TTGAGCTGAGTTAATCGATGTTCTTCATGGATGCGAATAATTCGTGGCTGAATTTTCCACGAACCAAAAAGTTTATAGTCTAAGCCGGAAGGACTTTTACAAAGTACGCCTGCAGGCACTCCCCGGAGTAAAAATCTCTCAAGGTCATCAAAGAGTGGGTCATTATCCGGATTGATCGCAAGGGCTTCAGCAACATCCTTCAGTAGTCCGACTCGGCACTTTGTATTGGTCTCGGTGCACTTTGTATCTTCTAAATACCTTGGCTTGATCGAGTCAAAATCTTCGAGCATCAGAACAATATTTTCGTCCGAAGGATCTTCAATTCTTGCCAAGAAGGAGCTTCGAGTCCTTGATAAGAAAGCTTTTACAAAGGCTGGCCAACTCGGCGCTCGTGGTTCAGCGGCTTGATCTGAGTCTTTTTTGTTTTTCTTCCTACTCTTCTTTTCATAGCTAGCTCTGATGTCAAACCAGCGTTGCCAATCCACAGTGCTGAACAGGGTATTGTTTGAAAACTCGCCTGGACCATAATAGCTGTCGAGATAGTCTACGGTTTCACGAAACTCACCATACTTACAAAAGAAGTGGGCTTCTCGAATCTTGAAATATCCAGGCTTAACATCGCTACTATCTTGAGATTGGGCGTACGAATGAATGGAAACCATAGCCACTGCGACTGCTGCGGCAGATAAAGCAGATAAAAAGGACTTCAATCGTGAAGAATTAAATATGCGCACAAATCCTCGCTTGATGTCATTCATAAGGTGAAACGGGTATTCCTTTTGACATACCGCTCCAATTTTTACAATTAGTAATTCCAGACGCGGAAAAGCCGTATTAAATTGCCAAGTTAGCAAATCAATACGGCTCCAAATTAATTCAAAATTAGCGGTGTTTGACTAGGCCTGCAGGACTCCACGTCTAATTTGGTCACGCTCAATGGCCTCAAACAAGGCTCTAAAGTTACCCTCGCCAAATCCCTTATTGCCTTTGCGTTCGATGAACTCAAAGAAGAACGGACCCACAATCTCCTCAGAGAAAATCTGAAGAAGATAACCTTCTTCTTCTCCATCCAGCAAAATCCCGAGCTGTTCGAGCTCAGTGAGGTCTTCGGTCACACCAGGAACACGGGTTGGTACTGCTTCATAATAGGCATGAGGTACGGTGAGAAACTTAAAGCCTTGTGAGCGAAGCTTATGAAGTCCCTTCATTAAACCATCAGTCAAAAGTGCCAAGTGCTGAACTCCTGCACCTTTCATACGGTCACAGAACTCCTGAACCTGACTTGCCTTTTCAGTCGCTTCATTGATCGGCACGATGATTTTGCCATCTGCAGACTGAACTACGTCTGAGATCAATCCAGTACGGCCGGTTCGGATATCGAAGTGACGTGTAACAGTGAAACCAAATACGTCTTTGTAGAACTTTACCCAGTTGGCCATTTCGCCGATGTTCACATTATTGGTCAAATGATCAATCTTCAGTAACCCGTTAGGAGCTGGACTGATCAGTCGAGACACAACTAAACCTTCGTCAAACAAAGCTGGCTCATGTTGTCCAGCTGGAGCATGTCTCTGAATAAACGCATAACGAACGTCGCCCGGCGTCCAGATTTCCGAACGAGTTACCCTGCCTTCGGGCGATTCAAAGGTTTTAGGCGCCATCGCAGGACGTGCACCTTTTTTAGTGGTCTCTTCAAATGCTAGCGTCGCATCATCAACATCGACAGCTAGAACACAGATACCTTCCGCGTGATTTTTCAAGAATTTAAGAGATTCTTCTTTTTCACGAGCTTGAGCACCTTGAGCGCTTCCGTCGGACTGAGTGAGCACAATTCGAATCAAGCCTTGCGCATACACTGCGCTCTTAATCCCGCGGTGAGGAAGGTGACGTTCACCAATCTTTTCAAAACCCAAACGCTGATAAGTCTTACCGTGGGTTTCGACATCATTGACAGCAAACTCAACGTGATCAAAGCCTTGATTTTGAATCTTCATAAGTATCCCTCTTAATTAAGAAAGTTCGTAGAAGAAGCGGTATTGGTCGATGTAGACGTTCCTGACTGAGCGTTATCTTCAGCAACTTGTAGTAAACGTGATTGCTTTTCAACATTCATATACGTGTAACCGTGAAGGGTTTCTTCATAGAAATTCTGAAGCTCGACGCCCTCTTTTGGTTTAATGCCACCTTCGCGTACTCGTGCGTCGATCTGTTCTTTGACACGCTTTTCCAAGTCGGTCGCACTATACTGAATGCTGGATAACACTCCTGCAATATTGTTACCTCGAATCACTTCTTCGATGTAATAACCCCCAGGCTCAGTTTCGTCGAGGAACACATGCACCTCATTGACGCGGCCAAAGAGATTATGCAGATCGCCCATAATATCCTGGTAAGCGCCCATCAGGAAGAACCCGACATAGTAAGGATCCTGTGACTTAAGCGCATGAAGAGGCAAGGTATCCTTGATGTCCCTAAGATCGATAAACTTGTTAACCTTACCATCTGAATCACAAGTGATATCGACTAGCGTAGCTACACGTGTCGGCTCTTCATCGTGTCGGTGAATCGGAACAATTGGAAATAATTGCTGAATGGCCCAATGATCTGGCATCGACTGGAATATAGAAAAATTACAGAGATACTGATCTGCTAAATGTTTACTGAGTGCTTCGACCTCATCAGGTACATATCTCAGTCCAGCAGCATTTTTATGAATGACTTTGCAGATCTGCCAGAAAATATACTCGACCTTAGCTTTATCGGTCAGCGATAAGAAACCCAGTTTGAACATGCTAAGAGCTTCTTCTTTTCTTTGAAGGGCATCATGAAAGTGTTCAAGCAAGTTTTTGGTCGTAAGCTGTTGAGAGAGATATCTCATCTCTTTGACGACATCATCTTCATCAGGAGTTTCATCCAGTGCGATTGGGGTCGCGCCGACTTCGATCGATCCGAACACATTGGTCACTAGTACTGAGTGATGCGCAACAATCGCACGGCCACTCTCCGATACAATATTTGGTTCAGGAACTTCTTCTGCCTGGCAAATCTCTTGGATCGAATAAACGACGTCACTGACGTATTCATTCAAAGAGTAATTGATCGAGCTGTCGAAACTCGTGCGTGATCCATCGTAGTCGACGCCTAAACCACCACCGACGTCAAGGTACTCAAGATTAACGCCCATCTGGCGAAGCTTAGCATAAATACGGGTTCCCTCTTTCACCGCATCTTTAACCGTCTTGATGTTCGTGATCTGGGAGCCAATGTGGAAGTGAAGGAGCTTAAACGTATCGTCTAGGCCTTCTTGCTTCAAAATATTCACTGCGTGCAAAATTTCAGGCGTGGTCAAGCCGAACTTAGCAGATTCCCCACCGCTCGATTCCCATTTGCCACTCCCCTTAGAATAAAGCTTGGTTCGAATGCCGATTTTTGGAACCACTCCAAGCTCTTTAGCTACGGCAATGATCTGATAAAGCTCCGTGAGCTTCTCGACAACGATAAGAACTTTTTTACCGAGCTTAAGACCCATCAGGGCCGTCTTAATAAAGGAGTAGTCTTTGTATCCGTTACAGATAATGAGAGAGTCCGGAGATGTATTCATCGCTATGACAGCGACCAGCTCAGCTTTTGAACCTGCCTCAAGACCAAAGTCAAAAGGACGTCCTGCGTCGATGATCNNCTCTTCGACGACTTCGCGCATTTGATTGACCTTAATTGGATAGACGCCTTTGTAGATGCCTTTATAGCCAAACTCGGCGATGGACTTTCTGAACGCCTCATTGAGCGAGACTACGCGGTGACGGATAATATCTTGAAAACGAATGAGCACTGGCATTGCCAAGTTCTGGGAACGAACTTCTTCAATGACCGCTTTAAGGTCCACTCCAGGACCTTCTCCGCGGCGTGGATGTACGGTTAAATTGCCAGTTGGATTAATACTGAAATACTGGTCACCCCAGTTTTCGATGCTGTACAATTTAAGCGAATCTGAAACGCCCCATGATCTCATCTCGATGTTTCCTTTGTTTTCGACTTATCACCCACACACTGCGCTAGCAATGGTTTACTTGGCAAAATTAGTCAGCAAAGGAAAACTTTTTCAAGTGAAATCGAACCAGCCGCAAATCAAGCCAGGAGCTGAAAGCAAAGGTTTTCATTTTGTAGGCAAATGAGGCTCTGGAGGCTTCGGAGCACCCGTCAGCAGTCTCGCGCATAAATCCGTTGCTGGCTCGACGCCAGGAATAAAACCGAGATAATCTGACACCTTTTCGAGAGCAGCTAGTACGACTTGTCGACCCGTGAAGCCACCCAAAAATACCTTAGAAAACGCTCTTTCACCCATTTCAGGTGTCGAAATGAACGAGAGTGTACTTAGGACTTGGGTAGTGACATTTTCAATGATTCTTAAAAATAAATTAAAGCCGAGCTTTGCTTTCTGTATCGAACTCTGAATATCCGCTTGAGCATCTGGGTGAGATCGCAGCTCCTCTGGATATTTGCTCGCATAAAAACCTGTCGACAGCTCAAAGCCTTGTTCCATCTTTAAAGAAAATCCAGAAAACGGCAATAGAAGATAAGTAAAGTAAGTCACTAGATAAATATCGAGATCAAAATGACCAAATGCAATCATATGACTGATCATAAAAAACGTGGTCGCTGGTCTCAGATACGTAAGTGAGTACTGAATGACTTTTCTTTGATTGATCCACCAACTATTCTTAGGATCGGCAAAGGCTTTTTTTACAAAATAGTTAAAAAACCCTTTCTCGGTGTCCTTCTTATCCGGAACTTCTTGAAAATAACGCTCATTGGATGAATTGATTTGAAGACGATACCAGACTTCAGCCAATGCACCTGAGACGGCCGCAACGATAAAACAATTCAGATAGGGATATCGGGCGGCGTAAAACCATGAAGTCTCGCTGAACATCTGCTCCTGAATTGGGATCAGCTGAGAATCTGTGGCACCCGCTAGTAAAAGCGTCATTGCGGCGAGCTCTAATGGTTTATCGACCAATAGAGTTGCCACCATACTTGTTGCAGCCCGAGCTACTTCTTGAGGTTTCTTTTTTTGCGCTTCCACTAACTGAACGGCGGATACAAACGTGCTCTTCTTAGGATCTAACCCATTGAGATGCCGGTGAGATAAATTGAGAGATATAGCCTTCAAACCATACAAACTTTGTTCTACAAATCTTCGTGCCTCGAATTCCACATCTGGGTTTTGATCAAGCCCGCTGACGAGCTCCTCTGCCTTTCTGGCATCGACGACAATATTTTCTGAATAATAGACTGAGAGTTGTTTCAACGTCCGAGTGTCTTTGATGAGATCAACGGCAAGGTTTGCTTCTTGTCGAAGTGTATCTCGAACCAATTTTTCCATGGCCCTAGAAAATAGGATCTCAAAGTAATAGCGAAAATAGGTTCGCTCTCTGTAAGTCAGCTCTCGCAGCCGCTCATCTGTCAAAGTATCTATTGGCTTGCCTTGATAAAGGCTCTGAATGACATCAAGCCTCTCTACAAAACGTGTGGTTGCACGATAAGCGCTTCGTATTGCTGCTTTCTGGATCTCAGCTTCTGCAGGTAATATCTTATCTTCCCATGATCTTAAGGCGCGATAAAACTCGGGATCACTCAAGCGCAAATTGGCCTCTGCTAAGATAGAGCGGTCACCTCCGTCCCAAAAAGTAGCTCGCTTGACCATCCCTCTCAAAGCTGTAACGGACTGAAAGTAATTGGGATAAAGAAGCATTTGAAATCCCAAAATAGGTCTCAGTGTATAATTGAGCGCCATATTAAAGGGCCTGGAAAAGCTCAATGAGGCATACGCAGAACGATAAACCGAGCTTGCACTGAACAAAAAGTGCCTGAGAGCTTCGCCAAAAGTTTGCATCTCTCGCTCAGGACGTTCAGACCACCACCTAAAGTATTTCGCCCTCGAAATAACTGAAATAAACCGACCCGACCAGGTTTCGTTTAACCATCGATCTCTTTCGATCTGTGAGTTTTCTCTGATCTCTGCCACACGAGCATTTTCTTCAGCTGTGTAAGTGCGTTTGGACTTTTGTCCGAGCTGCTCGTCACGTGAAGCACCCAACATCTCGTAATACTCTTGGTCGACTCGGTTCTGCCGTTGCACGAACGCCAACCTAAATGCCTCAAACCAAGCTTTGTCCTCACGAAGGGCAGCAAAGTTCATGCTCTTGAGGTCTTTGACGAGCTGAACTGTATTGACAATAAGATGAGGCACACCCAAAGCTAGCGCAACTGTGGAGACAATGGCAGTATAAGCCACCAGTGTTTTGGGTAGCTTTCCATCTGAGATGAAAGCTTTAGTGAGATTGGCGGGTGAAAATCCAAAAGACTTTGAACTCGCCAGGTGTCCAATCTCTCCCAATGCTTTGAGCTTACCGGTGAAAATCTCGAGTGCCGAAATACTCAGATCCATCGCTTCAAAAAGAAAATATTGCAATTGCTCGGGATACTCATATCCAGCCACAAGTGCAGCGACCGTAACTCCTGTCATCTGAACTGCACGAGAGTTAGCTAACTGTAACAATCCTTCTTGAATGGCATCTTGCTTTGCTTTTCCCTTTTTATGAAATCCTGAATAAAGCTGAAGCAGTGCAGATTTAATTTTAGGCGCACCCATGGGTTGCGGAAGGGTCATTCGAGACCAAAGCAATTCGATTCGGTTAAAGAGCCTTCGCTGAGACTTAAGATTTTTACTAATCCCACCGAGTGTCTTTTCAAACTGATCATGAGGAAAGTACTCTTCGTACTTTTTGGTGATGGAGTCTTGAGTACTTTTTGGATCCCCTTTCCCTCTGGCCTTTTGTTGGTCCAAGATATTAAGAATGACGGGCTTTATTCGATCTAAACTCTTTCGGCTTTGTTTCGCTCGCTCCATCTGTTCGTAAAATTCTTCGCCTTGAAGGAGGAGCGCCTTCTTAAAATAGTCTTCGAACTCATCGATCGCTAGCGTCGTACTTTCATAGGTAGTTGGATCGACGAGATTAACTAAGAGATTAAATGTGAGTTGTTGGATGCCAGAGTAGAATTTTACAAAAACATCTCCTACTGGAAGGTCCTCGACGTAAAAAATTCCATCCTGAACAGAAATCTCTTTGGCTTCGTGGCCTAGTTCGAGAGGGATATGAAAGATCGGAAGCTCGGTTACTCCAATAGCCGAAGAGAAATATCGTAAATCGATGAAGGAAATCATCTGAACTTTTGAATCTGGAAGATAACTTCCCTCTTCAATAAAGAAGAGATAATCGCCTTGATTGACAGCAAACTTCACAGGCCTATAAAATTCGTGAAAACTCTCTCCATGGTACTTAAGCTCCAAGCCTTGGAGATGAGTTTGATCTGGCGTTTTACGTTCAAGCGGAAAGTAAGAGGTCGTGATCTGTTTACGGCGAATCGACTTTGGCGAAACAGATATCGGGTAGACCGATTGATTGAGAACGCCCGTCGGGTCATTTCTAATGCTAAACTTCTTACCTAAGATGACGTCATAAATGTCATTGGCATTTTTCTGCTGGATTGCCTGAAACTGATCAGTTATTTGAGCTGATGATTGCTCTGTTGATTGCTCGTCTCGATTTTGCGCATGGACCAGGTGTGCAGGCACGCCCATCTGTACGATGAGCAATAAGACCAAAATTTTTTGAAAGACGACCGAGAAAAGGTGAAATGAATACTTCTTCACTTTTGATCTCGCTCTAATTGACTGGCGTTAGGGCTTGTTGGCATGGACCAGAGTTGGGTCCCAGGTCTGAGCCACCATTGCGTTTGTCGTTCTTATTTTTTCTTATTGAAGAGATCCTATTGATTAACTTTTGTAGCTTGAGCGTGCCCCAATAGAGTCCTGCCGATGCCACTGTTGCCTTAGCAATCTTGGCAACCCAATCTACGTTATCTTTAAAAGTTTCCACAGAAAAGCCCGAGTACCAATACGCCGAGATCGACGCTGCGATGGAATTACTTCCGAAACTCAAAACGGAATTGCCTTTGGTAAAAACAGGGGGATGTTGCTTAGCAAACTGCATTAGTGAGACTGCATTAAGAGTTTTGAGCTCAGGATTATTTGTACCGCGATTATGGTACTCATCTAATACTGCGTGGTAAGCAAGATCGACCTCTTTAACATTATTTCTTGCCAACGCTCTATCTAGCCGTGCGAGTGCTCCATAAAATTGTTCAAGATCTCCTTGGATTGCAATTTTATCTTCGGACGGAAGTTTAAGATAATCTTCCGCATTTTTTAGTGCGGCTGTGAGCAACCGATCATTTCCAGTTTCTGATTCTTTGAAGAGCTGGATGAGTTCTCGATATCCAGTTTCAACTTGGGTATGATCTCCTACCCTAGAGCCTTGTCCAATTTTGGCAATTGAGTCGTTTAATCTTCTCTGATTTTGGGCAATCTTCTTTTCATACTCTTGGTTACCGATCATGACGGGTTGCCAAATGGCACCATAGGACCATGCGCCCCAAATGAGCTGGTAAAAGAACGCTCCGACCGCATCACCAAAAGTCTGATCAGTAACCCAAAATCGGAATCCGACAATAAAAATGAGTCCGACCTGAATAGTCCTCATGCGCTTTACAAATTCAGCCCAGTAGTACTGAAACATTTGATTTTCAGCGATGTCGACCGCACCTTTAACCCAACTCCACATTCCCTTGCGTAGGCCTTCTTTGAGTTGAACTGGGACATCAACCGTGTACTCAATCGAATCGTACTCTCTTGCAATCGGCTNNGTTTGTCCGGTTTCAGTAAATCAGCTCGTGGTCCTACGGCGACTTGAGTGACGTTTGCAATAAAGTACTCTAATATGAAATGTTCCCAATTTTGATTAGCTACAAAGTTTCCAGCCTCAATGTTTCTGAGATGAAGGTACTCACGCTCACCCCAGGTGCCGGCAATTCCAGCTGCTTTCGCGGCTTTGATGGAGAGTTTAGTCGACTCTACTTTGAGTTCTGCTAGCGTCCCTGAAAGATCTTTCCGAGATTTGATCTGCTCGGCCGTTTCTTTTGCTATGACAATGTATTCAGCCAGTAGCTCTTTTGAAATGGAATTGAGATCAAATTCACTGCCGTTATTTGCAAGATCTCGAAGGACGATCAAAAGCTCATCGTAGACTTCTCGCCACTCACGATAAAGTTTTGGATCTCGCTTCTTCCTGTCTTTGCCGAGCCGTTTAATATCCTCGAGCGTGAAAGTTTCACTTTGAACCAAAAGTTGAGTTGCTAAGTCGTAGCCATGATCTTCAGTTACGGCTGCATTGGCTAAGATCCAAGTAAGCTTTTTGAGTCGATCTTCTTGGACTGCCTTAGCTGAAAGTACTTCTGCTTTAAACTGTCTGGATTCGGCAAATTTTTCGCGACTCTGAAGTGGATTGATAACACCAGGCCGGACTGATTCCTGCAAATTCAGCTTTTGACCGACAGCACTTTGTGGGGTGACTTTCTTAAATGGATTGATTCCTGCCTTAAAACTTTTCAAGATGAGTGGCTGTCGAACCAAATCCGCAGCTCTTTGTCCAAGCGGCTTTAGGAAATGAACAAAAACTTTGCGAGTTCCCATCGTCGCTAGCGACTTCTTAAAGTTCCATCCCCGCTTTCGACCGATCAAAAACCCAGTGATCCACAAGATAGGTATCGTAGTACTTAGCCAACCGAGAGATTTCATCGCCGTCCAACGATATTGTGAATCCCCTAATGCCCACACATGATCATAATATAGCTCATTGATTGCCTTAATCGCCCAAGCCACACCTTGCTCAATATTAAGATCTGCGTAATCGGCCCCCGCGTAACCGACCCCTGCACCTGCAATCACTGCCGCAAGTTTTTTTAGATTTTTCGGGGTAAGTAATTTCTTCCNNTTTTGAGAGAAGAGTTTGCCACCTCTTACCTAAATCACCTTCACGGATGTCTTGCGCGAGACTCTGATACTCGTGGCTGTTAATATCGACCATACTACGCAGCTCTTGTTGAGCGCGTGCATGTATCTTTTGAAAAGTGACTTCCCAATCGCTCAGAAGAAAGCGATCTCGAACTGGACGAAGCGGTGCTTCTTCGCCAAGCTTGAGCGGGATCGGCAGACCCAGCTTAAAGCTAGCCCTCGCCATCAGACCCATAATGCCGTCTTTGGAGTAAGCAGAGAGCGCAGCTGCCACCATCGGGTCTAGCTTTTGTCCCTGACCTACTGCCTGAGCGTACTCTTGGACGCTTGGATGATCACTTAAGCCGGTGCCCGTCATGATCGAGATGAGCTTTTCTGCTTCATCAGGAGACGCATTTAAAAGGATTGCCCGTGAAAGCATTGCTTGCGCTGCTGCGTGAGTAATCTTAACTTGATCGACGCGATAGATTCCTAATACCTGCCGTTTAGATGGATTGATTCGTTCTTGTAGATAAGGAACGATATCACCTGCGTCCGAGAGTGGATTTTTTTGTTCCACATAGTCCATTGGATAAACAGCGTCTGGATGCAACTCTTCGACATGAACAGGACGAAAACCTTGGGTCAAACGTCCGATCTTCAGCATATGTGAATTCGTATCTAATGCACTTTTGATCTCTTCTACGATTCTTGGTGATNNATAAGAGCTTTGGCAACTTCACTAGCTCAATTGGGGCAACAAACAAGTTGGATCGAGCCAGCGCCATATCGCCGACTAAGAACTCACCGCTACTGGTCAGGACGATGAGTAACTCCGCATCGTAACTGAGAGCTACGATATCCAGGCCTTCTCTGTATTGAACGACGGTGACACCTTTTCGGCTCGACTCGTGAAACTCAAATATCAAACGTTGCTGAGATCGATCTGCACGGACTCGGACCTGCTCATCAAAATCAGAAATGGAAACCGGTTCGACATCAATATTGTGCCGAGAAAGATCAACTGGACTTCCGTATTGACCATCTTTTACTGATGCGCGCTTCCAACCTGTAACGTGAAAAGCGTCTTCAATCTGAGAAGGATACTCACCCTCTTTTGACTGTTCGAGTTCGCGTGCAAACTTTTCGTGATTAGAATCAGGATCTGCTCGAAGGGAAGAATCGTCATCTTGGGATTGAGCGCGGGCCTGAGAGCTTTGTAACAAAGCTCCTACTGGCAGTGCCATTTGGCAGATCAGAACGGCTACTAACGCTTTTTTCGCCAGTTCTGACGCCGACTTATGAATCCAAGTGCTCACGATAATCCCTGTTTGAGTTGCTACTTTTGGATAGCTGACCGATGTAAAAGTTAAAAGTGGCCAGCCGGCTAGGCGTATCGCACTAGTTGCCCGGTGTCAAACAGTCAGGAATATTTAAATTTCTTTTGAATCAGTACCTTACCGCTACGGGGGCGGGATTAGAGAAGGTCAGAACTTATCTAGCTGGATCAGGCCCTTTGTGTAGCTGATTTGAAGCGGCAGAATAATACTATGTGACTAATTTCTTTCCTGAAGGTCCATTTTTTGAAATACGCCTTGCACGCGCTTATGCATTGAACGTTGGTTTTCGGCCCGATATTCTTTCCACACCGTCTTCATGACAGCAGACCTTCTTAGTTCATCTCCATACAACGGCAGAGTCTCGAAAACTTGAGGATAGGAATCGATATAGTCTGTACCAATCTTGGCTGAAAGCCGACTGAACGTTATTGGTGCAACCATCTCCGTTTTCCAAAAAAATCGACCTGGATACATTACAAAGTGAGCAAAATCGTCTGCGACTTGCTCAGCAGGACTGCGATCATAACTGGACTGACGAAGCGATTCAGACCATTTTTGGTCTGAAGAGAATTTATCGCACTCGAAAGAAACTAATTCGATATTATCCTCTCGTCTGAAACGATCTGGGGAAAATTGCGAGGCGAAAAAGTCTTTGTATTTGCCAAAAACCCGCAATGGGCTAAGCCTTCGGAAACGATCTGACCCGTATCCATAGCCGGGTCGAAGATTTACTTTTTCGCTACAAAAGAGCTCACCCAGATAATCTGAATTTTCATCTGCCTGTTTCTCATAAACATGGCCAATCTCGTGCCATAGAACCCATGAGTTTGATGCCGAATTCGAATCTTCCGATAGACCAATGCTGATGCCGTGATAATATGGATATCCACCCTCGCCTCCGCTCGCCGCCGATACACTTAGGGTAATGATTTTGAATGTCGGTATCACCCGGCTTAATCGCCGAGGATCCTTCCCATTAAAGCGGTAGAGTTCTGATTCGATTAACTTTAAGCGACTTAGGATCAGCTTGCGATTTTTATTAGCAATCTCGTCTTCAAAAACGACTCCGATTTGAAATTTATTCCAGATATCTGAAATTTTTGTCGCAACCTCATTGCCCAATCGCGACCTGACAATCTCTGAAAAAGTAGACTGAGCTCCACCTTGAACTGGCCAATAATGTGAAATATACCAAGGATTCAAATAAGCTAGTGCGATTGCATCGGACTCACTCAGATGGGGAAAGAGCTTTTTCATTTGATACTGATATGCGTGAGTAAAACTCGATAGGAGCCGTGAAAAATCTGGATCGCCTCCGAAACATCCGACGAGGTCCCACTCTTTGAGAACGATCATCCCGTGGGCAAGCCCTCTCAGCTCGTTTCCCTCAAGCGAAGCCGGAGGTGTTAAAAAACGAACACTAAAATCGGAATCGGATACTGAAAGAAAGTCGTTGATGAGAAGGTAAAAACCATACGAGTTCTTTGTAGGTTCTTTATCGTACGTAGATTGATATCTAGCGCGTTCAAAACACATCCGCGCAAGCTTGTTTAATTCTCCGGCAGGAGCCCTTTTCGAATACGTACGGACATCTCCGGCAAAAAAAGCAGACAGAAAAACCGAGAAGGAAATCAGTGTGATCCACTTCAGATTACTCATACCCATCCTATATATTCGGCGGAGTCAGAGTCTCGTATTAGCGAAATGGTAGATCCAGACAAGGGCGTCAAACGAATGCCACCCTCAAAATCAATTCGAGGTATAGATCCCACTCCGGGTAGTTTGTTAACTT
>DBAE01000057.1 GCA_002291495.1 Bacteriovoracaceae bacterium UBA1018
GGATATCGTTGACGTACTTCACTCCTACCCGATTAAAAAAGCGATCCTGATAACTCGGGTTCCAGATGCCGTGATAGATTGGCTTACCCAAAAAATACTCCTGGCGTCTGATTTTGTATGCTTGGTGAGGTGGTCCGTCTGGGCTTGAGAGGTATTCTTCTAATCGTTTGCGAAGTTCAGGTGTGCACTCTTCATCAGCATCGACGACTAAGATCCAATCGTTCTTAGCTTGGGTCATTGCATGCATGCGCTGGTCTTTGAAACCACTCCAAGCACGCTCTAAAAATTTGATCTTCGAAGCCCAAGGGGCGTTTGGATCAAGACAGTGCTCTTTGGTTTGGTCTTTACTGAATGCATCTACGACAACGATTTCATCAACCCAGCTCAAAGAGTTGAGACAGCGACGAATCACTTTTTCTTCATTGGAAGTAATGATGAATGCAGTCAGTGGAACACGATTCATAAGAGGCTAATACACTTTTCTAAAACTCGTTTTTCATCGATTTCACCCATGCATCGATGTTTTTCAGTCGTACAAGTTTCAATACCACACCAGGGCTTCAAATTCTTTGGCGCAATTCCGCGGTTGATCGAGTCGAGGTGATCTCTTCGACAAGGCAGGCTTTCGATAAAGAAGTAGGGATTTTTATCCACGGGGTAAGGATGCCATTCAAACGGATCTTCTGGTCCGAACAAGGTGACAGTAGGTCGACCCACGGCAACCGCAATGTGTTTTGGGCCAGAGTCATTGCCTACAAAGAGGTCACACTTAGTGATGAGTGCAGCTAAAGTCCTGACCGGAACACCCGTCTCAAAGACGATGAGTGATCGAATGCGTTGGCGTTCTGTAGGGTCCGAGATCTCGCTTAAAAGATGCTGATCCAAGCTCGAATAAAATGTGATCAAAAGCGCAGTCTCAGTAGGACCTAAAAGTCCGAGGACTGATCCCCCAGTTTTCTGGCACCAATCTAAGGCGAGTTTTGCGTACTGCTCAATCGACCAGCTCTTGCTAGGGCGACTCGCCCCGAGTGCCATCGCGAGAACCGGGCCTTTCAGTCCAAGTTGATCTAGGCGCGTTTGAGCGGCACTGAGCTCGGCTGGGTCTGGATGAAGTGTCGGAAGGGGCCCGCTCGGTATGGGATGCCCTAAAGCTCGGACTGTATCTAAGTCGCGTTCGATAATGGGTTTCAGTACCCCTTTGCCTGTGATCTGAACGGTCGAGTATTTGTTCTTGTCTTGGTGACCATGAAAATGGATTGAACGAGTTTTTGCTCCNNTGGGCTAGCATGAAAGTTCAGTACACCATCATAGCGTTCTTTACGAAGCTTGAGTGCCATGCTTGCTAGGGCTTTCGCTCGCGATGCAGTGTTTTTAAGGCGCTCATAGGGCCAGATGCGATCGACGGCAGGATGGCCCTGAAGAAGGGGTGCCCAAGTGTGTGTGACAACGACATGAATCTCAGCGCTGGGGTACGCGTCTCGAAGTGCATTGAGGGATGCCGTCATGAGAACGGTATCTCCCAGTGCTCTCAACTTGATGGCCAATATCTTTCGAGGTGCGATGAGGGACATTGAGGAGAGCTTATAACAAGCATAGATAATAAAAAACCCCGACTTCTGTCAGCCGATGGCTGGTAGGAGTCGGGGTTTTTATAAGATTGGCTATAAGCCGAAATCTTAGTGAGCTGCGTCTTTGTGCTCTTCAGTGGTTTTCTTTTCTTCAATTTTCTTAACAGATTTTTTCTTCTTTGCAGGAGCTTCTGCAGCTGGAGCAGCAGCATCAGCTGGAGCTTTTTCAGCTTCGGTTGCGAAAGCGGACATTGCGAAAAGAGCAGAAAGAACCAAAATGATTTTTTTCATTGTATCTCCTAAAAAGTGAGCAGCGAAGCTCACTGATTGTTAATTAGATCGTCCACAAATATGAGCGTTGATCTACTTATAACTCTAGGCTCATGCGTTGATGGTGGCAAGAAAAAATCTGTAAAATCAACTACTTGTGGCGTTTTAAGACAGTGTAGCAAGTTGCGACTGGCATGGGTGCGTTACTAAAAAACGCTGAAATTTCAGCACTGATTTGCGGCCATTTTTTTGACAGTCCCGGTTGACCTGGTTCAGCATGCAACGGTCTTATTGAATCACCTTCGGCGATTCTTGGATCTAGAATTTCGAGTCGAACGTATAGATGTGGCGAATGTCGATGTGTTGAAATCGAAGATGCTTCAACTTCATTGCAGCCAGCTGAAGGATGAGCTTGGTTTGTCTTCCTTTATCTTGGAATCGAACTTTTTTGATCTCATTGAGGATAAAAGATTCCATCTCAACAGGATGGAAGCAGAAACCGCGCGAGAACTCGAGCCCACCTTTGAACGGAATAATGCGAGCTTCAAGAAGGTCCCCACGGCTAAAGCCGCGGTTAATCTCTGTATCAGTCACCGTGTAGTTTTTATTGGAGAACAGATCGTAGACGATCAAGCCCTTTTTATTCCAAGTGTAACGCTTCAGGCGAAACACAGAATGGATCGTAGAGCAAAAGTCACGATAGATATTGAGCTCTTCATTGGAGAAGCGCTCTTTATTTTTCCGGAAGTAATATTTGATCGGTGAAAGATCCACTCCAGGAAGGTCTCGATCAAAGATGTACCAATCCATAAAGATGCACATTCTTTGTTCAAACTCAGCATCGTCCTCATAAACGACACCGGCTTTATCGAAATACTCTTGTTTAGCGTTATAAACCTCTCGGTAATATTCGCCGGTTGTGAACTCTTCGATGATTGGGTCTAAATACTTCTGATACATGCGTGAAGTAGAGACTAACTCAGAAACTACTTACGCTGCAACTTCATCGATTCAATAAATCGTTCAAATAGAACCATTGAGTCGTGGGGACCCGGACAAGCTTCAGGATGGTACTGAACTGAGAATGCTGAAGCATCTTTGACGCGCATTCCCTCAATGCATCGATCATTGAGATTAACGTGGGTTACTTCGATCTGCTCGGGCAACGAACTTCCGTCAACAGCATAACCGTGGTTGTGTGAGCTAATCTCAACTTTTTGAGTATCTTGATCGAGAACGGGTTGATTGCCGCCACGGTGGCCGAACTTCAGTTTATAAGTCTTAGCTCCCATCGCAAGTGCTAGGATCTGATGACCCATGCACACACCAAAGACTGGAACTTTGCCAACTAAGTTTTTTACGGTTTTTGCGGCATAAGGAGCGGCTGAAGGATCTCCGGGTCCATTGGACAGAAATACTCCGTCTGGCTTACGTGCTAGGATCTCTTCCGCGCTGCTGCTCGCTGGTACCACTTCAACTTCGCATCCGAAATGGTGAAGACTTTTCAAAAGATTCCATTTCACACCAAAGTCCATGGTGACGACCTTATAAGGACGACCATTGGGTTTAGGTGCATTGGCGTAAGCGGCTGGAATAGCAGAGACAGTATCTTTGTTATCTCCTCGTGAGGAGATTGGCCAAGCGTAGGGCTCTCGAGTTGTAACTTCACCAATCAGGTCGCGTCCTTCAAAGGAAGGGAGCTCAGCGAGTAGTTCTTTTGCAAGGTGCTTTTCATGCTCGGGTAAGATGAGTCCGCGTACCACTCCAGATGATCGCAAGTGGCGAGTGAGCGCGCGAGTATCTACGTCATAAAGACCCGGAATGCCGTTTTGTTTGAGATAGCTATCGAGCGATCCTTGGGCGCGCCAGTTGGAGGGCTCTTCAGAAAATTCGTGGACCACAAAACCAGCACACCAAGGATGAATGCTTTCTGGATCTTCTAAGTTAATCCCTGTGTTGCCGATGTGGGGAACAGTCATGCAGACGATCTGGCCGTAGTACGAAGGATCAGTCAGGATCTCTTGGTAGCCAGTCATGGAGGTGTTAAAAACTACTTCTCCATAGCCGCGATCTTTTTGCGAATCTTTGGCAGAAATTTTGGACTTTTGGGAGGCAGTTACTGAAGCCGAAGCCGCTCGAATCGATTCGGCGCTTACAGGTGCTCCAAAGAGATATCCTTCGAAGATCTTACCTTCTGGATGATTCGGATCCTCGAGGATCAAAAAACCCTTGGTCTTAGTTTGCTTCGAATTGTTCTGATCTGCCGAACTTCCCATTCTTTGCTATCCTTCCTTTTGGGCTACTTGGAAAGCGATCTTTCCTGCCACTATCGTTGCTATCACTTTGCCTTTAAGTTTCCAGCCCAGAAAAGGCGAATTATGACTTTTCGAGGCGATATCACTGCTCTCAAGTGTCCATACTTGAGTTGGATGTAAAAGAGTTACATCAGCCGCTTGGCCTTTGCGCAATGTTCCATGAGGTAAGTTTAATAATTTTGATGGCTTAATGGTGAGGCTTTCTACCCATCGATTCAGAGAGATAATTCCGTCCTGAACTAGCTTGAAGGTCAGCGGAACGGCCGTTTGAAGGCCAATAATTCCGTTTGCGGCTTGATCAAACTCGACCGCCTTATCCACGAGTCCGTGAGGAGCATGGTCAGTGGCGATCACATCGACTAATCCTTCAGCAACCGCTTGCTGGAGAGCTTGGACATCCTCTTCTGTGCGAAGCGGGGGGGCCATTTTGTAGTTAGTATTATACTCACGGATACATTCTTCGGTGAGGGTCAAGTGATGAGGACTTGCCTCGGCAGTCACAGGTAAGCCCGCATCCTTTGCGCGGCGTACGTGCTCAAGAGCAACTGCAGTAGAAATATGAGCAATGTGGACGGGAGATTTGGTGAGACGACAGAGAGCTATCTCGCGAGCGACTAAGATTTCTTCTGCAGCAGCAGGGATGCCTCTCAGTCCGAGCTCATTTGAAAGCGCACTTTCATTCATCACTCCTTTGCCAACAAGGTTCAGATCTTCAGCGTGACTGATGATGGGGACGCCAAATGCCTTGGCGTAGTCCATCGCTTTACGCATAAGATACGAATTCATCACCGGCATTCCGTCATCGCTCAGGGCGTAGGCGCCTTCAGCAACCATGGCGCCTATCTCTGCGAGCTCCTCACCTTTGAGGCCTTTGGTTACTGCACCAATCGGAAATACTCGGCATGCCGCTGTCGCCTTAGCTTTTTCTCGGATGAAAGCAGTGATGTAAGGATTGTCATTAACCGGAGTGGTGTTGGCCATACAAGCTACTGATGAAAATCCACCAGCCACCGCTGCAAGAGTTCCTGTTTCAATAGTCTCTTTATATTCTAAGCCCGGCTCTCTTAAATGCACGTGGATATCGATGAGGCCTGGAAGGACATACATTCCATCGGCATCGATTACTTTTTGAGCTTTGCTCGTAGGGATCTTGCCAGGTTGATCAATGGCAGAGATCTTTCCATCTTCGATTAAAAGATCACCGGGCTGATCTAAGTTTTGAGATGGATCAATGATGCGGCCGCCGCGAATAAGAAGAGATTGAGGTTGGTTCATTTTATTTTCCTGACATCCAAGTAGATAGAGCTTTTGCATCACAGACAGAAGCGAGAACTGCCATCCGAACGATGACTCCATTAAAAACTTGATCCAAAATTACAGAATGGGGCCCATCAGCGACCTCGGGGTCTAGTTCTACGCCCCGATTGATAGGTCCTGGGTGTAAGATAATTGCATCTTTTCGAAGGAGCTTTGCTCGCTCTTTAGTCAGCGCCCAAAACTGTGAATACTCATTGAGAGATGGGATCTGCATGCGGTTTTGTCTCTCGAGCTGGATCCGAAGCGCCATCACGACGTCAGCCGATTTAAGAAGCTCTTCGGGGCGAAAAGCAAAATCAACTCCCAGACGTTCAGGGTGAGGTGGCAATAATGTAGGTGGAGCACACACAGCTACGGATGCTCCCAGTTTAGTGAGCAAGTGAATGTTTGAACGCGCTACACGGCTATGAGCGATGTCGCCCAAAATCACAACTCGCTTTCCTGCAACGGATCCGAGTTTTTCTTCGATCGTAAAAACATCTAAGAGAGCTTGGGTAGGATGTTCATGAAATCCATCTCCAGCATTCACAACAGGAACGCTGACAGATCGATCTAAGAAGATTGGACTACCGGCAGAGGCATGTCGAACCACGAGACAATGAGGTCTCATCGCTTCGATATTTCGTGCTGTATCGATCAGAGTTTCGCCTTTTGCGACGCTTGAAGTGGAGGCTGCAAAGTTAAGAGTTCCAGCCCCTAGTTTCCGAGTTGCCAGCTCAAAAGAGGTTCGTGTTCGTGTGGAGTTTTCAAAGAAGAGATTAACTACGGTTTTACCTGAAAGAAGCGGAATGTTTTCTCCGGCCCGTACATGAGGGGCCATCTTTTTTGCGACAGTAAGGAGATGCTGGATTTCTTCTTTTTTTAGTTCTGCCGCACCTAGAAAGCTTCTCTTTTTCTCGCCTATTTTTTCATGTGTCGTCACGTTCGTCTCATCCTCATTTTATTCACTGTATCTTTTGAAACATCCGTTCGAATCGAATTCGCGAAAACCAACTATTATTGACTCCACTGGAGGGAGGATCGATGGATAACCAGATCCACATTGCCTTGCCTCGAATCAGGTTGAATGGGACTACTCCCCAGCTTCGTAAGCCTCGTGATTCAGCCATCTTGTTTTCACTTCGGGCGTCACCGATCACAAAGGCTTGGTTTTGACCGACGAGTATTGGATTTGGAGTCTGCAAGAGTGGAGGTTCCCAACAAACCGCGTATTTGGTTTTGTCGTTACCGTGTGTAATCTCCTCATGACCGCAGCTGGTTGAATCATTGGATTTTGGACTCAGCAGCGTGCCATTCAGAACGATAGTGCCGTCTTTGATCTCGACTTTGTCTCCTGGCAAACCAACCACGCGTTTGATGTAGTCGCGTTTCGGTTCGTCCGGGAAAGAGAGAACCACAACATCACCATATTGAGGCTTTTGCCCCGAGGTGAAAGGTCTTTCTGCTCCGGGAAATCTCAAGCCATAGATGGACTTTGAAACAAAGATCGTATCGCCAGCCTCAAGTGTGGGTCGCATGGCTGTGCTTGGAATGCGGTAAGCTTCTATCAGGAAAAAGCGAATGGAAAGAGCCACCGTAATTGCGATGGCAATGACTACTCCGTAGTCGCGAAGTAAAGTTTTGGCATTATCTTTTGACAGGTTCTCTGGAGA
>DBAE01000184.1:0-645 GCA_002291495.1 Bacteriovoracaceae bacterium UBA1018
TTCATGGTCTGAGTGAACAAGGTGGGCAGTACGCAGATTGCCGAGATGTAAACCGCTCCGCCAAGGGTAATTCGCGAAAGAACATAATCAATATACTGAGCAGTCGGCGGTCCAGGACGAATGCCTGGAATAAATCCGCCATGCTTTTTCAGGTTGTCAGCTACATCGTCAGTCTTGAACGTGACCGCAGTATAGAAGTAACAAAAGAAGAAGATCAGTCCGACAAACAAAATATCATAGAGCAAAGCTCCTGGCTGAAGCTGCGCCGTGATCTTCTGCATAACGCCAGACGGGAAAAAGGTCGCGAACGTCGCCGGGAACATGATCAAAGAGGAAGCAAAGATAGGTGGAATGACTCCGGAGGTATTGATCTTCAGAGGCAAATGGGTATTTTGACCACCGTAGACTTTACGACCAACAATGCGTTTAGCGTATTGAATTGGAATCCGTCGTGAGCCACGCTCTACAAAAATAATGACGTAGAAAGTAGCGATAATCACACCCAAGACCATGAGGATCTTGAAGAAGCTAAGCTCACCACTACGATAGAGGCTCAATGTGCTTCCAATTCCGCTTGGGATACGAGCAGCGATACCAGCGAAAATAAGCAATGAAATGCCGTTACCAATTCCACGTTCAGACATT
>DBAE01000184.1:664-10885 GCA_002291495.1 Bacteriovoracaceae bacterium UBA1018
CGCGATACCTGGCTCAGTTACAACTGAAGGATTATTGAAAGCTTCTAGACCGGCAGCAATACCGTAACCTTGAACCAAACAAAGAAGTACGGTTCCGTACCTAGTGTATTGGGTAATCTTCTTACGGCCTTGATCACCTTCTTTTTGTAGGTCATGAAGATAAGGCCATACGACTGTCAGAAGCTGAAAGATAATGGAGCTGCTGATATAGGGCATGACTCCAAGAGCAAAAATACTGAATCGCTCGAGGGCGCCACCACTGAAGAGATTGAACCATCCGAAAATGGTCCCCGACATGTTGGCAAATACCTGTTGAAGTGCAGCGCCATCCACACCCGGAGTCGGTATATGGACACCGAGTCTGTAGACTCCTAGCATGACTAGGGTAAAGATAATGCGTTTTCGCAACTCTGAAATCTTAACGATCCCCTGAATACCCGACATCTACGAGCTCCCTCTGGGTCTAGCTACTGCATTAAACTGAAAAAAGAGCACTTCCCAAATTCGATCCGAATTCAGGAAGTGCTACTGAAACTTATGAACTTGCTTTCTTAGAAACTTTTTTACCAGGAATAGCAATCAATTCAACTGAACCGCCTGCTTTCTGGATCTTCTCTTGAGCTGCTGGGCTGACACGATGAGCCTTCACTTTGAAAGCCTTGGTCAATTCACCGGTAGCAAGAATCGTCAAGCGGTCATAACGACCTTTAATCGCATTCTTTTCTACAAGAGATTCTAAGCTGATTTCTTTGAACACCTTTGCATCCAAACGCTCTAAATCAACGAGATTCAAAACAGCATTAGTACGTCGACCAATATTAGTAAATCCGCGCTTTGGAATACGTCTGTAAAGTGGCATCTGACCACCTTCGAAACCTGGGCGAACACTTCCGCCAGATCGTTGAAGCTGACCTTTATCACCTTTACCGGCTGTTGGTCCTAAGCCAGATCCAGATCCACGGCCAAGACGTTTACGACTTTGGGTCGCACCTGGATGAGCTTTGATAGTATTTAAACGAAGCATAATAATTCCTTACCGTGTCTCTGAGACTACTTCTACGAGGTGTAGAACTTTTTTGATCATACCTCGGACTGCCGAAGTATTTTCTAATGTTCTTACTTGCTCGCGACGTTTAAGTCCTAGGCCATTGACTGTCGCTCTTTGTGCAGGAGGACAAGCAATCGTACCCTTTTTCAAACGAATCGTAATTGTTCTTTTATTAGCTGCTGACATATTCACTCCAATTAGACGATTTCGCCAACAGTTTTTCCACGTCCTTGAGCAATATCGGAGAAACTACGAAGTTGCTTCAAAGCTTGCAAAGTGGCGCGAACCACATTGTGTGGATTGTCTCGACGAAGAGATTTCGTCAAAATGTTTTGAATGCCGGCTACTTCTAAAATCGCACGCACTGACGAGCTTGCAATGATTCCAGTTCCTTCTGGAGCTGGCTTCATCAAAACTTGGCTTGCGCCGAAGCGACCTAGGATCTCGTGAGGAATAGTATTTCCTTCGAGTGGAACCTTCATCAAGTTCTTCTTGGCTTGTTTCCCAGCTTTTTTAATTGCTTCAGGAACTTCACCTGCTTTACCCAGACCGATCCCGACTTGGCCCTTCTTATCACCGACTACCACGATAGCTGCGAAGCTAAAGCGACGTCCGCCCTTCACGACTTTCGCGCAACGGTTGATATGAATAACCTTGTCTTCAAATTCAGAATCTTCCTGACGACCTTGTTGTTGACTGACTGCCATGACTTAATCTCCCATTATCCTATTAAAACTTAAGTCCACCTTCGCGTGCTGCATCAGCCAACGCTTTGATTCGACCGTGGTACAAGTACCCACTTCGGTCAAACACAATTTCAGAGATGTTCTTAGCCAAAGCGCGCTTTGCAACTAAGTCACCAACGGTCTTAGCTCCTTCAACGCTTCCACCGATCTTCTCTCGCAAGGACTCTTCGTTGGTAGAAGCTGCTACCAAGGTCTGTCCTTTAAGATCATCGACTAACTGAACATAGATATGTTTGTTAGAGCGGAACACAGAGAGACGTGGCTTTTCAGACGTTCCCTCTAGGTTAGCGCGAATTCGGCGCTTACGTTTAAATCGAATAGTTTGTTTAGTGCTCGTCTGACGACGAATTTTAGTTGCCATGTTACACCTTACTTAGCACCCGCAGCTTTACCTTGCTTGCGGATAATATGTTCGTTCGAATACTTCACGCCTTTGCCTTGGTATGGCTCAGGCTCCTTGAAGGAGCGAATTTTGGCAGCGACCATTCCAACGAGAATTTTGTCCGCTCCGCTCACAACCAAGTGTGTATTGCCTTCTACTTTAGCTGTAATCCCTTGTGGCAATTCGTAGTCTACCGGATGAGAATAACCTAAAGTCATGGTCAAGACGTTGCCCTTAGTAGCAGCACGGTATCCAACTCCAACGATGTCCAGCTCCCGAGTGAAGCCAGTGTGAACACCTTGAACCATGTTATAGATCAAAGTACGAGTCAGGCCTTGAAGTGCAGCAGCTTTATTAGAAACCGCTTCATCGCGATTTACTAAAATCTGATTACCTTCTACCTTCACCTTAACTCCACGAGGAAGTTCACGTGAAAGTTTACCCTTTGGTCCTTCAACCTTAATGATAGAGTCTTTAATATCTACTTTTACACCCTGCAAAATTGTAACAGGGATTTTTCCAACACGTGACATAGATTACCAAACCTCACACAAGATTTCGCCGCCCACTTTTTGAGCTTTAGCTTTTGTTCCAGTCATTACGCCCTTGGATGTGGAAACGATTGCGATTCCAGCACCACTTAAAGGCTTCGGCATATCTTCATAGCTAGCGTACCTACGAAGACCAGGACGGCTGATGCGCTTAATTCCTTGGATTACTCCGGAACCTGCGTTGGTATACTTTAAGTAGACCTTAATAACGGGAAGTCCTTCTTCACGTTGAAGGCGGAAATTCTTAATGTATCCTTCTTCTTTCAAAACGCGAACTACGTTCGCTTTCAAACGAGAAGCTGGGATTTCTAATTTTTCGTGACCTTCTTTAGAAGCATTTCTAATGCGGGTCAACAAATCTGCAATAGGATCAGTCATACTCATATCGATATCCTTGGTTAACTTTGTTTTCTGTTCATGCGCGTTTCTACCATTCGCTTATTTGCGAAATGGCATCCCCATTTCAGTGAGAACAGCACGGGCATGTTCGTTATTTGTAGCGGTTGTAGTCACAGTGATTGTCATCCCGCGAATCTTGTCTACTTTGTCATAGTTGATTTCTGGGAAAATGATTTGCTCACGAATACCGAGCGAATAGTTTCCACGTCCATCAAATGATTTGGAGCCAACACCCTTGAAGTCGCGAACACGAGGTAGAGCGACATTCATCAAGCGATCTAGAAACTCCCACATACGAGCGCGACGTAAAGTCACTTTCACACCAACGGCATTTCCTTCACGAACTTTGAAAGCTGCAATAGCTTTCTTGGCTCGGGTGAGAACACCTTTTTGGCCAGTGATCGCCATGATTTCTTCTAAAGCGCCATCCAAAACTTTTGGATTAGCGACAGCATCCTTTACTGCGCAGTTGATCACGACTTTTTTAAGACGTGGGACTTGCATTGGATTTGTAATTTGGAACTCTTTCATGATCGCTGGAACTACTTTTTCATTATAGTGCGCTTGCAATCTTGGAGTTGCTTTAGGAGAAGCTTTTGTCTCGCCGACAGCAGCAATCTTGATGCCCATCGAAGCTTCTTCTTTGGCTTTCTTTGCTTTAGCTCGTGCGGCATCGGCAGCAGCTTTCTTCGCTTCAGCTCTAGCTTTAGCGGCAGCGGCGTCCGTTTCACCTAATCCTGTTTTTTCTTCATTTTCGTTTTTAGCCACGGTATTTACCTTCCTTAAATCTTTTGAAGCAGAGGCTGCAAAATCACAGCACTTCCGGCGCTAAAGAAATGATTTTCGTAAACGCACGAGCTCTTAGCTCACGAGNNCACGAGCCACTGGTCCGAAGATACGGGTTCCAATCGGCTCATTCTGAGCATTGATCAGAACTGCTGAGTTCGTATCAAATCGGATGTAAGTTCCATCCTTGCGATTCACTTCTTTTTTGGTTCTTACGATAACTGCTTTAAGAACTTCACCCTTTTTTACTTTCGCGTTTGGGGAAGCATCCTTAACAGTAACGACGATCACATCACCAATAGTGGCATAGTGACGTCGGGTGCCACCAAGCACTTTGATACACATTACGGATTTCGCTCCCGAGTTATCCGCTACGTCTAAACGAGTACGCATTTGAATCATAACTTTTAACCTTCCTGCCTATCTTAGACGTTTGCTTCAACTGCTTGAGCTGCACGACGTACGATGGACTGAAGAGACCAACGTTTATCGCGACTCAAGGGACGGGATTCGATCAATGTTACAAGATCGCCGACCTTTGCATCATTCTTCTCGTCATGCGCTTTGAAACGACGAGTCTTCATCACGTACTTTTTATAAAGTGTGTGACGAACACGGCGGTCCACTTTCACAACGATCGTTTTTTGCATTTTATCGCTCACTACGGTTCCAACCACGAGGCGACGTTTTTGCAAGGCATTGCGCTCATGAGCACCAGCAGTTGCATCTTTTTGAACAGGAGCTGCCGCTTTCGGGGCTGCTGCTTTCGTTGATGCCGCTTTTGGAGCCGACTTCTTTGTTTTACTTTCTGTTGCCATGATTACTTACCTTTCCCGAGGGTCTGAAGAGTTTTCACTCGAGCAAGATCCTTGCGCATTTTCCAAATGGACGCTGTATCTTCGAGCTGCCCTGTTGCTCTCTTCATACGTGCCTGAAATAACCCAGCTTCGATTTCTCGTGCTTTGGTCACCAGTTCGTCTTGAGATAGATTCTTATATTCCTTAAAACGCTTAGTAGACACGTTAATTCCCTCGCTATCCGTCAAGCCTTAGCTGTTGCTTCGGCTTTTGCCTTCTTTTCTAGTTTAAGTTTGCGAGCAAGCTCCTTTTGAGCTTTTGCCAACGCTTCTGTTTCTTTGTTGATCGGTTTGCAGTGAAGTGGAAGCTTGTTATTTGCCAATCGCAAAGCTTCGAAAGCCTCTGCTTTCGGAATCCCGCTCATTTCAAAAATGATTCGGCCAGGCTTAATGACTGCTGCCCATTCTTCAACGTTACCTTTACCAGATCCCATTCGGGTCTCAGCTGCCTTTTTTGTAATCGGCTTGTCTGGGAAAATGCGAACCCAAATCTTTCCACCGCGCTTCACGTAACGAGTCATAGCAACACGAGACGCTTCAATTTGGCGGGAAGTAATTCTTCCACATTCTGTAGCTTGGAGTCCGAATTCACCAAAGAACAAATGCCCGCCGCGATCTGCGCGACCACGCATTTTTCCTTTAGCAACTTTACGCCACTTTACTCTCTTAGGTGACAACATTTCTCAGCTCCTTACGCGCTTCCTTGAAGAGCTTTAGCTTCTGCAGCAGCTTGCTTCTTCAATGTTTGAGTTTCGCCGTGGTAAACCCAAGCTTTAACTCCGATTACGCCGTAGGTCGTACGAGCTTCAGCGGTACCGTAGTCAATGTTTGCTCTTAGGGTGTGAAGTGGGACGCTGTCCTCACTGTACCACTCAGTTCGCGCGATCTCTGCTCCGCCTAAACGGCCGGAAACGCGAATCTTAATTCCTTTGATGCCTTGTTTGAACGCGGCAGTCATACACTTCTTCATCGCTCGACGGAATGCTACGCGCTTTTCCAACTGAGAAGCGACGTTCTCAGCGATCAAAGTTGCATTAGCTTCTGGCTTCTTCACTTCGACGATATTCAAGAAAACTTCATTTTGAGAAAGCTTCTGAACATCAGCCTTAAGAGTTTCAACGCCAGCGCCTTTTTTACCGATCACGATACCAGGACGCGCAGTGTGCACGTTAATCTTGACCTTGTTTGCAGCGCGCTCGATTTCAATGCGAGCGATACCAGCGCTAAAGAGCTTCTCTTTGATAAACTTACGAAGCTTAATATCTTCGTGCAAAAGCTTACCGAACTCACGCTTTGCGAACCAGCGACTGTCCCAAGTGCGAGTAATTCCTAAGCGAAAACCAACTGGATTTACTTTTTGACCCATTTTTTCCTCTTATCGCTCAGCGAGCGTTACGCTCACGTGGCTCGTCTTCTTGTTAATTCTGAAAGCAGAACCTTTTGCACGCGGTCTGAAACGCTTGAGCGTGGTGCCTTGGCCTACCAACAAAGTTTTTACATAAAGAGTATCAACATCGACCGTTTTCTTTTGGTCTGCGTTGGCTACTGCACTCTTAAGAAGAGTGAAGAGCACTCCTGCAGTTCTTCTACGTGGAGAGAACTGAAGGTAGGTCAACGCTTCGTTGATGCCTTTTCCGCGGATCTCATCTGCCAACAGACCAAGTTTCCGAGGGGTAATTCTAATAAAACTAGCTTTAGCTGTTACTTGCATGGCTATAACCTCTCTTCTTACTTAGCTGCAGGCTTAGCTGCTGCTGGAGCTGCTTTAGACTCCGCTGCTGCTGCCTTCTTATCCGCTGGAGTATGTCCATGGAATGTACGAGTTGGTGAAAACTCGCCCATTTTATGGCCAACCATATTCTCAGTTACATAAACTGGAACAAACTTCTTACCATTATGAACTGCGAAGGTAAGTCCCACGAAGTCTGGAAGAATCGTCGAACGACGAGACCAGGTCTTAATGACTTTACGGTCTTGAGTTTGTCGAGCAGTCTCAACTTTTTTTGCCAAGTGCTCATCACAAAATGGACCTTTTTTAATTGAACGGGCCACGATGATTCTCCTTTACTTTCTACGCTTCACAATGAACGCGTCAGTTCGTTTATTATTACGCGTTTTGTAACCTTTAGTTGGGACGCCCCATGGAGTACGTGGATGTCCACCTCCAGAGCTCTTACCTTCACCACCACCGTGAGGATGGTCGATCGGATTCATCGAGACACCGCGGTTAGTCGGGCGAACACCCAACCAGCGGTTACGTCCTGCTTTACCTAATGCAATGTTCTCATGGTCAGTATTAGACAACTGGCCGATCGAAGCAGTACAGCGAGTGTGAAGCAAGCGAATTTCGCCGCTTGGCATCTTCACTTGGCAGTATTCGCCTTCTTTCGCCATCAACTGAGCAAAACCGCCAGCAGATCGAGCTAGCTTTCCGCCTTTACCTGGCTCCACTTCGAGATTGTGGATCAAAGTACGNNGGATAGCTGCCAAAGTAAGATTATTACCTGGCTTAATATCTGCGGTGTCACTCGCCAAAACTGGATCGCCTACACTCAGGTTCAATGGAGCCAAAATGTAACGTTTCTCACCGTCAGCGTAGTGAAGAAGAGCAATGTATGCTGTTCTGTTCGGATCGTATTCAATCGCAGCAACTTTAGCTGGGATTTCGCGTTTGTTACGCAAGAAATCGATCACGCGATATTTTCTCTTATGTCCGCCACCGATATGACGAACTGTCATTTTTCCAAATTGATTGCGTCCGCCGGATTTGGTCAGAGCGACTGTCAATTTGCGAGGCTTCTTAGGTTGATCTTTTTTAGGAGTCAACACAGAGAAGTCAGCGACAGTTTTGTATCGTTGAGCAGGAGTAATGGGCTTAAATGATTTAATAGCCATAGTCGTCTACCTTACTTATTCTGGAAAAACTCAATCTTTTGACCTTCGGCCAAAGTGACGAGTGCCTTTTTCCAATTCGGACGTTTTGTTTCAAATCGGCCGATACGCTTTACTTTTCCGTGCATGTTCATAGTGCGGACTTCTCGAACTTTTACGTTGAAAAGAGCTTGAACAGCGTCACGAATCTCATGTTTGTTCGCCTGGACAGCAACTTCAAAAGCGTATTTTCCAGCAACTTCAGCAAGCGCTGTACTTTTTTCGCTGATGATAGGGCGTCGAATTACTTCATAAATAGTACGCATGTTTCACCTTACCCAGTTTGTCCTAAACGAGCTTCAATTGCTTGAACCGCACGCTTGGTCATAACTACCCATTCGTGTCTAACAACGTCATAAACGTTGAGACCTTCGGTTCTAAGAATCTTGACTCGTGGAATGTTACGTCCAGAAAGTTCTAGATTTGTATTTTTGTCATCTACGATCAAAACTTGATCGAGCTGGAACTTGCCGACGATTTCACTGAAAGCTTTTGTTTTGATTTCTTTCAAGTTGAACTCGTCTACCACTAGAACACGGCTAGACTTCACACGGTCAGACAATGCAGAGCGAAGAGCTCCACGCATCATTTCCTTAGGAGTAGCTTGTTCATAAGAACGTGGAAGCGGACCAAAGCTTTGTCCACCACCTGGATGAAGTGGAGAACGGCTGGATCCTTGGCGTGCGTTACCAGTTCCTTTTTGCTTGAACGGCTTACGACCACCACCACGAACTTCAGCTTTTGTCTTAGTCTTTGCAGTTCCTTGACGGCGTCCTGCAAGCTGAGCTTTGATGACCTGATGAACCAATGGAATGTTCACATCAACTGCGAACACATCTTCACGAAGATCAATGGTTCCAACTTTTTTGTTATCTTGGCTTAATAAATCTAAAGTCGGCATAATTAACCTACACTCTTCACAGCGCGACGAATCGTTACGATGCCGCTTTTAGATCCAGGAACGCTTCCGTGAACAAGCAAAAGTTGATTCTCAACATCCACTTGCACAACGCGCACGTTCTGAACTGTCACTTGAATATTGCCCATTTGACCTGGCATTTTTTTGTTTTTGAATGTCTTACCTGGATCGGCACGGTTACCGATCGATCCTAGAGATCTGTGACTGACAGAAGCTCCGTGAGTCTTGAAACCTCCAGCCATGTGGTATCGTTTCATACCGCCCTGGAAGCCCTTACCTTTGCTGATTGAAGTTAAATCAACCAAGTCACCGGCTTTTACGAATTCAGGAGACAAAACTTTGCCTACTGCCAAGCNNAAGCCTTCAAGCTTAGCATTTTCAGGCAAACGAAATTCTTGATAATGGTAGAAACCTGCAGCGCCTGCTTTTTTTGCATGGCCTTGTTCAGCCTTAGTTGCAGATTTAGCTTTCTTCTCAAGAAGACCTACTTGAATCGCGTTGTAGCCATTGGATTCTTTAGTCTTCACTTGAGTAATAGTAGAAGGACGTAAATCAATTACCGTAACAGCAATTGAGTCGCCCTGCTCGTTATAAACTTGGGTCATCCCCGCCTTAATTCCCAGGATCCCTCCNNCCCTCCCCGGCCTTCAGCAAGAGCAATAAGCTCCTTTTGTCCGGTGGAAGTGGCCTGTTCAGCAGCCATAGATTCCATAATTCAGAGTCCTTTTCATACAGACATGATCCTAGTCAGCGGTCTGCGTTTCATATTTTCACTATCACGATTCGACTGTCACAGCATCACCGGGAAGCCGCCCTTGAACGGGTGTTTAGCCATCGCTTTCGAGGCCGCCGGATGCTTTCATGCAGTAGTCGCTTGAGCTCACCGACTTTCTTCTTGGGAAATGCTGTTTTTTGATTAGAAAAACTGGGCAATTGCAAAAAGTAGTTTCGACTTACTCGCTGTCCTTCAGGAGATTACTTATGTAAATCCTTAAGACTTAATCTCAACATCCACACCAGCAGAAAGATCTAACTTCATCAAAGAGTCGACAGTTTGCTGAGTTGGCTCGAGAATATCTAAAAGCCGTTTATGAGTTCGAATTTCAAACTCTTCACGGGACTTTTTGTCTACATGAGGCGAACGTAGAACGCAATACTTATTGATCACAGTCGGCAATGGGATTGGACCCCTTACCGTTGCTCCAGTTCGCTTAGCTGTATTCACGATCTCCCATACAGATTGATCGAGAACGCGATGATCAAAAGCTTTCAATTTGATTCGAATTTTGTGTTCCATTGCCATGTCACATCTCTCCTATTTAACTTTGAGGAGTTCCCTCGATTTTGATGTGAAAAATCGAGCAATCTTCCCCAAATCGTCTGTTGATTTAGTTGTTAAGTTGCAGATCTATACTGCGGCCAGACACAGAAAACAAGGCCTGTTATTTACATTCTGCTAAAAAACCGCGGGAATTACGGTGCACTTGGCGGACGAGTCACTATCCCCGATTTGATTTTGATTTCCTCGGCGACTTGCGGTGGAACGGGTTCGTAATGGGAGAACTCCATGACGTAGGTCGCCCGACCCTGAGAGGATGAACGT
>DBAE01000177.1:0-7852 GCA_002291495.1 Bacteriovoracaceae bacterium UBA1018
ACTCGTATGATCTACACAGCCCATAGAATAATTTCCTGCGACAGTACGCACGGATTGAGACAAGATGCTTTCACCAAAAAATGAGTTCGTACTGCCACTTTGATTGATGAGCCTCACTTGGCAAGCTTGGTTAGGGGTCGCAAGAGAGAGAGGCCGATCCGCATAAATTAAACCGTTATAAGTTGCTGCCAATGCTCCGGGCATCAATCCAGCGTCAAGCTTAGGATCATCTTCATTATTAAATACGCCTGTAGCTTTTCCGGCGTAAGTGATCATCTTTCCAGTTGCAAGATCGACTCTTCGGATGCGGCGATTTGAAGTGTCGCTGTAATAAAGCTCACCTCCAGTACCTGGAGCTTGCTTGATTGCAAGACCTGTCGGGCCATTCAGCCGCACATCAGCAGGCAGATGATTCACACCGTCGGTAGACGAACCATTTCTCCAATCACCCGAGCCCAAATGATGTGTAACATTCGGGGCAGAATCCAAAAGATTGAGACTTCTCGCTTTTTTGAGCGATGCATCCGCTATAAAAAGTTTTGTTCCGCTGAGGGCGATTGCAGAAAGTGTATATGGCTCACTGACTGCATTGGGCATCCAAGCAGACGTGTTCGTTGTCACTGGAGTATTGAGATAAGTAGCACCAGAGATGCTTCTGACAAACATGAGTCGCTTACCAGTAGTTCCAATGTTCTCATTAGCGATCCAAAATCCGTTTGTATCCAACTCGAGATCCACTGGATTAGCCAATCGAGTTACCGCGGCTGCGCCTGTCCTATCAGAACAACCATTAGCCAAATCACTTGTTCCGGTGATGGTCGCAATCGAACCCGCATTGACCGTACTACCTAAGATAGAAAAGCCCGCGGAAGGAGAATACACTCTCACTACCCCACCCTGATAAACTCCACCACACCCCTCCACCCAATACACTCTGCCTATTGAGTCGACCCTAAGACCTCGTGGACTAAAAGTACGGGCTGATCCAGCGACACCAGCTAGTCCATCGACTGTCTCAGGACTCACCGCTGCATCAACAATCATCGAAGTTTGTAAAGTTCCCAGATCGAGGACTCGAACGGAGTTATTAAAATTGCACGATACATAAAGTTTACCACCGGCTGAGTCGAGTCCAAGGCCCCATGGTCTACCGCAGGCGACTGAAGAACCGAAAACGGGGGAAGAATTACTTGCTGGAGTCATCGCTCCGTTGCCAAGGACTGAAGTTAAAGTGCCAGAGGCTCCAAGCTTAAGGACTCTATTGTTTCCAGTGTCTGCAATATAAAGCGCAGGTGATCCAGCTACGGACGTATCTAATGCCAAATTACTTGGGGCATTGAGTTTGGTCTCGGTCGCAGTGAGTAAATGCCCGGGTTGACCATTTCCTGCCACGATGACCGCCGAGTAAGCAGGTACCGATTTTCCAAAACGACTGAGCGCTGAGGATGATCGATTGTAGTACCAGATCACATGATTAGCCGTATCGCTCAGTACAAGGTTATCCACACCGCTTACGTTTTCTACAGCAACTCCTTGGGGCAAGAGTTTAATTTTGTTCTGATTGACGGTCTCAGAGGCCGTAACATGTATTCCATTTCCAATTCCTGGTTCTCCAACTAAGGTACAAATATGCCCAGGAGTCAATCCATTGCACTGACTCGAAAAGTGATTGATATCGACCTTCCATTGTTTCTCGACACTTTCATAACCGTCACTCACCACAAACTTAATTGTGCGACGGCCCTCAATTGTCGTGTCCCCTACTGGATGGAGTTCTGCGTCCGAAATATAGTTAGGTCCTTCTTGTGGATCTGGAATCGTTAATCGAGGATGAGCCGAATCATTATCAAGCGACCATGTAAATGTAAGAGTATCCGTATCCGCATCGGTCACTGGCACTGAAAAAAAGAGGCTATCAAAAATATTGATCTTTTGAACAATCGTCTCTAAAGGCCCGTAAGCGCCAATTACGGGCAGACGATTTTTTCTCACCGAAATTGTGTGAAGAGTCTGATTGCCAGCCAAATCACTCACTCGGAGTTGAAGTGAATGGTTGCCTCCGGTGAGTGTCGAAGAGTCAATCGTGTACCCCGCGGACGTGGCATAAGTAATGTTCGTTCCATCGAGTAACCATTGATAGAGCGGTGAACTGTCATTACTTACGGAAGCTGTGAAGCTTTGTGTACTCCCGGTGCTCAGGTGTACATATGAAGTTGCACTTGGCGTCACTGTAAAAACCGGAGCCGTTGTATCTAAATCAACTGCGTTTGAAGTCACTCGATTACTGATCCACCCGTCAGCATTTTTAACCCAGACGCTTATGGCCTTCGATCCATCTCCTACTGAAACCACATAAGAGCTCGGCAATGTAGTTGCGGCCACCCATCCACAGTTGGACAAGAGAGTATCGTTGACCAATAGACAATAGGATGTAAACGCTCCCGTCACCGTCCCATGTGTCAGGGTCATCGTAGTGGAGTTTGTTGGGTTAGCATTGGAAATACTGACCGAAGTAAGCACCGGTGCCGGAACTGGGGTTGGAGTGGGCGTCGGAGTCGGTGATCCGGTCGGAGACGCCTGTGGTGAAGGAGATCCCCATGGACTTGGGCTTGGCCGGGGACTCGCAAAAGGATCCTCCAGAACTTCAAATTCCATCACTCCCTTACACCCCATCAGTGTAAAGACCACGAGCAGAAGCAATCGTGATAGAAAGTGCGTAGATATCCCCATAAACCCCAATAACGTCCCACTATTTCAGTCAATCTTAAGGATACCTCAGACTCTTCATCTCGCCCATTGTGTCCGGACTGACTCAGTCAAAACGATGACGTCACAATTATAAAGCGTCCTTTAAGCTCTCTTGGGTCACACCGATAAGAAAGTGATGGAATCTACACTAGAGCTGCGCCCGCAGCCATTGAGACAATTTGCCGTTGCAGTGATTTGCATTGGGCTTGCCGCATGGTGCACTCACCTATTGCTTCAAGACATCAATGGTACAGGCGACGAGGGGTCCGGAACTCCAGCCGCTACCCTTGAAAGAAAACAATCAAAAGTTCGTAGAAAAAGCGCAAAAAGCTTCGTTTGGAACAACACAAGTCACAATCAAAATTTCTATCGCAAAGACGCGATTCAAACTGGCCCTCAAAGTACCGCACTAGTTAAGCTCAAAGATGGCTCACTCCTCGAACTGGGCGAGAATAGTTTAGTCGTATTTGATGAAGCGTCTTCGATGCCTTTTCTATTTGAAAAAGGAAATGTCGTCATTACTCGATCCGACGGTACAGAGGCTCAGTTAACGGCCACCAAAAAAGGACCTGCACAGGTACAAGATTTTAAAATCAAGCTCATCGAACCAAAAGCCCTTGCTGAGATCTTCATTCGCCCAAGTGAAGAAAAAAGTCTGGCGTTTTCTTGGAGTAAAACATCAGATCCAAGTACGAGCCCCGCATTTGTAGAGATCTCTTCGGATCGAAGTTTCACTAAAAAGAAAATGAAGAGCTATCCAGTCGATGAGGATAATCCTGGTAAACTCAGTATCGATCTAGGACAAGGGCGATACTTTTGGCGTGTCAGCCAGGGCGGGCAAGCCATCAGCCGTATTGGTCAATTTCAAATCATTGAAGCCACTCCAGCTAAGCTAGTCTTTCCCGTCTCCCAAGAAAGAATCACTCGATTTGACGAGAGCGAGGGAGTTAAATTTCTCTACAAGTTTCTAAATACTACTCATGGAACCCATCGGCTCGAACTTTCCAGTTCAGGCCAGTTCAAAAACCTCATCCAAAACGAAACCATCGATCCAAAGTCCGGCGAAGTAACCCTGGGCGGTCTTTCAGATCGTACCTATTTCTGGAGGATACGTTCCACCTACGGCAATACAGAATTTCTCAGTATTCCTGAATCGTTCACTCTTCAGAAAAAGGCGGACCTCAATTTGACTTTGGTTCGTCCCGCAAACGATAGCGAATTTAAAGTCGGAAGTGAGACTCGATTTCATTGGCAGTCTGAATCGGGCGCTGACTCTTACCGCCTTGAATTGACTGACACTCGAGGCAAGAAAGTTGCCGAACAAGAGCTGCAAACTCAGACCTGGAGTATCAAATCCCTAGCCGTCGGTACCTATCAATGGAAAGTAACAGCATTGAGAAAAAAACGAGCGATCGGTCAATCCCAGGTTTCTCGATTTGAAATCCATGCGGGTGATGCTCTTGAGTTGATCGAACCAGCAATGGGTAAACGTTTTGAATACTGGCGATTTCCAAGTACTGCCGAATTTAAATGGAAAGCATCCTCGGCTGAACCCGGACAACTCTATATGCTCGAAGTTGCAAAAGATGCTGGTTTTACTTCGGTTGTCACTTCTGAACGTACAAACTCTTCCACGTTACAGGCTGAAACGGATCGTTTTACAGCGACTGAAAATGATTACTACTGGAGAGTAAAACTTGTATCACTCGATGGAATGGTCTTGCGCCAAAGTGGAGTGAGAAAATTTAAATGGACTCACTTCCCTCCTATTGCTCCACCTGCCGAGATCAGTCCAAAAGACGAAAAAGAGTATGACGTCGTTCACGAAGGTGATCCTGTACTCAGCTGGAATAAAGTAGAAAACGCACATGGCTACGAGATCACTCTCTACCTCGAAGAAAAAGATGGCCGAAAGGTAGCATCGAACAATCGTAAGCCGTACCTTAAAACTGTGGTCGCCGGTAATCTTTCTAACCCGACCCTCCCGCTGAAAAAAATGAAACCCGGAATCTACTCATGGAGTATTTCGTCAGTCGATGAGATGGATCGACGAGGACCTGAAAGCGAATCGAGAAAATTTAAAGTCTCTTACGGCAAAGTATTGCAAGCTCCGAAAAACCTTAGCTCGGAGGTTCAATGAGAATAGGGTCCACCCTCATTCTCATCATTCTTTTGAGCCTAGGCACTCAAGCCTGGGCCAAAGAAATTAATCTAAAATGGAAGCACATTCCAGGTGCAGTCGACTATCAACTTGAGATTAAGCCAACGAGTCAGGACTCGCCTTCCCAAATTCTCAACGTAAAAAAATTAAAATGGACCGGAGATCTTAATCCAGGCGTCTATCAACACCGAGTGAGAGCCATTGACCGCGTTGGAAGGCCTGGCGAGTGGACCGATTGGACTCGGCTTGTTGTTATGCCGCCAGTGCCAGAACTCGAATTTCCAGCTCAAAATGCAGTAGGTACAATCAAAGGCGCTCCGCCTAAGACTTTGATCCGATGGAAAGCTATTCCCGGAGTCTCGCGATACACGATCGAGTATACTCATAAAAACTCTAAGGGCAGCGAAGACTCAGGAGAGATTCATGCAACGACTCACGAAGCAGAAATTCCACTGAATAAGGACTTCCCAGATGGAACCTTAAAATGGCGGGTCAGAGCCGAAGTCACTGAAAACGGAAAGAAATATTGGGAGACGCAGTTTAGTAAAGAGTCGCTTTTCAAATTGCCGAGACGTTCACTCGCCAGCATAGATCCATATTCAAAAAGTGTTGCAGCAAAAAAACGCCAAGATCCATATGCACTTCTCCCATCTACGGGTCACATCTCATTTGCAGGCATGGGTGCGCCTTATACCTACCAATTGGAAAGCCCCGTCAATCGAGTCAGAGGCTCGACATCGTCCCTCTCGACTACCGCACAACTTGCAGCAGAGTATTGGTTTGCGACTCAATGGGGAGTACACGGCACTTTGGAGAACACGATTTACAATATTAATGCTCAAAATTACTCGGCGACAACTTTTGAGCTCAGCGCTCTTTACCGAAAGCACTTGGGCTCTGGTTTTGTCTTTTCTCCACAACTTGGACTTGAAAGAAGAGATTATTTCATCGCTTTACCAACGGCATCTTCGAAAGCCACTGCGACTGGTGCGCACATAGGTTTACAATTTTCGAAAGCGCTCAGCGCATCATGGAACACCTTACTTCAGCTCAATTATTTTAAACCTCTTATGATTTCTTCTTCGAGTGGTGGTTCCCTCACTGGAGATGCCTCAAATAGAAATATGCAAGTTGTCCTTCAGACTGATTTTTCGATCTCTCGACGGGTGAGCTTCGGCTTAGGTGTGCGTGTGGACAATCGTTCCATTAGTTACGGAAACCCCTCAGCCCCCGAAAAAATCTACGCCGATGGAATGTCTTTCTATGGCATTCTTCTCTATCGACTTGGCAAGTAGCGACTAGGCCGCTAGCTCTTGCATTCCCTACTTCTCTCGTTCATCATCTTTTCATGAAACACATTCTTAATAGCTTGATTCTCGCTGCAGCCATCTTCTCATCTCATGTAGGTTACGCAAAAGCTGACAAAGCCTTCGTGTCGTTTGAAAGCCCAAAAGATGGGGACACAGTTACCAACCCAGTGGTCGTTAAATTTATCGTTCAGGGTATGGAAATTAAAAATGCCGGTGAAATGATTAAAAACACGGGTCATCNNTCACCACCTCATCGTCGATCGCGATGCAATTCCAAAAGGTCAAGTTGTGCCTATGGATGAAACACATATCCACTTTGGCAAAGGGCAAAAAGAGACCACGATTACCCTGTCTCCAGGAAAGCACACCTTAACTCTTCAGTTTGCTGACGGGGCTCATATTTCTTATGGAAAAGAAATGAGCAAGAAGATTTCTGTCAACGTGAAAGAGTAATCGATTAGATCAATGCCTTGACCTTTTCTTGAAAGACATCCAAGAAGGTCGCGGCATTGGTCGAAAGAACTTTGCCTTTGCGAGTGACTAATCTGAGTGCATAAGAAAAATCTCGCTTCGGATGCAAAGCGACAAGAGTGCCTTTTTCAAGGCTCGATTTCACCATAAAGCGAGGAAGCAGAGAGATTCCTAGCCCCTGCTTCACGAGTTCTTTTTGTGAATCGAGATTGTTACTAGAAATAAACGTCTCTCCGCCTACCTGGTTCTTACGAAGCATTTCTAGAACGGGAAATGGCCTACTTTTCGGATAGTCAATATCCCTCGAAATGATAAACGAGTTTCGAATTTCTTTCTTATGATAGACCTCTTGGGCAATCACCAATTGAAAGGGCACATGGACGAGCTCTGTAATTTGGAACCCTTCATCATCGGGCACAGTAAAAAAGATACCAAATTCGACCTTGCCGTCCAAAATCTCATTACAAATGAGATTAGACGTTCCGGAAAAGATCGAAGGTCTTACCTTTGGGTATTGCCTGACAAAGTCACCCAAAATCTCCGGAATCAGATAGGACGAGACAGAATCGGTCACGCCAAAGGCCATTGAGCCACTGCATTCGCTTTTTTCATGATCTGAGAACGATTCAATTTCTTCGATTTTGTCAAAGATGCCGTCACAAAGACGATAGATCTCGCCTCCTGCCTTGGTGAGGCGAATGCCTTTTTTGTGGCGTTCCATCAAACTCAGTCCGAGTTGATCCTCAAGGCTTTTTACCATTTTACTGATAGTAGGTTGCTGAATCCGGAGGATCTTAGAAGCTTTTGTGAAGCTTCCTTCTTTTGCCACCGTGTAAAAGTATTTGAGATAATTTAGTTCCATCGAAGGATCTCCCAGACCCTTTCATAAAATGAATGGGTCTCATAGAAAATATATATTTTGAAAATAATGATTTCTGATACAGATTGCGCTCAACTACTTTGCTCGACCCACCACTGCGCCTTAGACATCAGTAAAATTTTTATTAGTGAATACCAGGGGGAACTATGATCACTCAAGCCCAGCTTTCTTCGAATCAGGCTTCTAAGGACTTGTATGCACAGGCTAATACGCTTCGCGAGCTCAAGCATCCATCCCTGTTTCAGCCTGCCGAATGGGATACTCATCGGTCCTGTTGGCTTG
>DBAE01000177.1:7916-8080 GCA_002291495.1 Bacteriovoracaceae bacterium UBA1018
GCAACAACTTGAGCTTGCTCAGGCAGCGCTCAAAGGCATTCGAGTTCGTTTTCACATCATTCCATTTGGAGATATCTGGCTCAGAGACACAGCTCCGATTTTTGTTCAGGATCAAGATGGGCATATTCTTACGGCCCGATTTCTATTTAATGGCTGGGGTGAAA
>DBAE01000177.1:8108-8281 GCA_002291495.1 Bacteriovoracaceae bacterium UBA1018
GTCCTATCCGTGGGTGCTTGAAGGCGGATCCATCGAAGTCGATGGTGAAGGAACCTGCCTGACAACAAAGCAATGTCTGCTCAATCCGAATCGTAACCCCTCATTCGACCAAAACATGATCGAAGAAAGACTTCTGGAGTCTTTAGGCATTTCTAAAGTCATTTGGCTCAATG
>DBAE01000170.1 GCA_002291495.1 Bacteriovoracaceae bacterium UBA1018
GGGACGCGCTGCTCACCCAGACTCAACTTCAAAGCATAGTAGAAGATCAGCGACTCATCGGGTTTGGTAAAGATTACATCGCTCGGATTCAGAAAAGGATAGAGGATGAATATAAAAATCGAGGTTATCATTTTGTAAAAGTTGTCCCTTACACTTTTGAAAAGCCGATAACATCTGAACGACATGTCACTTACGAAATTACACCTGGCTCTCCAGTCAAAATAGAAGAGATCAACTTTGATGGAAATGAGGTCTTCACGCCGGAAGAGCTTCGAAAAGAATTTGTCTCCCGCTCGTCGTCGCTTATTCAACGTGGATTGTACTCTGAGAAAGAAATCGAAAAGAGCTCAGAAAGATTAGTCGAGTGGCTCAAATCCAAAGGATACCTTTCATCAAAACAGATCGCGACCAATCAAGTTTTCAATGCAAAGCAAGATTCAGTACGTCTAGTTGTCTATATTTACGAAGGTGCTCAAACGATCACCACATCTATCCAAGCATCTGGCGCTGAAGCCCTATCCTTAGGTGAGATCAAAAATATACTTGGAATTGAAGAAGGTAAGCCGCTCAATCTTTTTGTCTTTAATGAAGGCATAGAGGTTTTAAAGTCGACTTATCGAGCGCGCGGATATCTCGATTTTAAGATCGCTAACGAAGGGTCAGAAGACTTAATTAGGTACGAAAAAGATAATCGTGAAGCTGAAGTCGATCTCAAGATCATCGAGGGAACTCAGTTCAGAGTGAGCCGAATTGAGATCGATGGTCTGACTCGGACTAAAGAAGAAGTCGCTCGGAGAGAGCTCACCCTGGAAGTGGATGGAGTTTTAGAAGAACCTAAGCTTCTAGAGAGTGAAGCTAGACTGAGAAAACTGGGGATCTTTTCAGTGGTCTCAATTCGTGCCTTAGACGACGAAGAAAAACCCACGCATAAGATTCTTAAGGTCTCCCTCCAAGAAGGAACGCCTGGCATTGCTGCTGCTGGGGTAGGGTATCGAAATGATTTTGGTGGTCGTTTATTTGGACAGTTAGCGTACATCAATTTGTGGAACCGAAATCATACGGTATCGCTGACAGCCAATACTAATCGAAGATTTGATCAGCAGTTCTGCAGTAACGGTCGACCACTGCAAGAGGGTGAAGACTTTTGCTTTTTCGAATACCAGGTCGAGCTGGGATATCGTTGGCCCTGGTTTGCGATGAAAGAGATGACTTTTCGACCTAGAATCATCGCCGAAAAGACGCAGTTTCGAGTTTTTGATAAAGTCTCCGTCGCGTTGAATGCTACTGTAGATCGCCCTATTCTGAAAAAGCCAAACTTGTTGGGATCCATGACTTACAGCCTAGAACGAACGGATCAGTTTAACGCGAGGGAGGCTGAGATTATAGATAACCAAACTCTGACGATTGGTGCGCTTATTCCGGCGCTCACGCTCGACATGAGAGATAGTGTCCTTGCACCGACTAAGGGCTTTTATACGACAGCTTCGTATGAAATCGCGTCTCCCGCGTTTCTCTCTCAGAACAAAGATATCCCGGTAGCATATACAAGGTTTCAAAGCCGTTCTGATCTATTTGTTCCACTTGGAAAATCAATCAGCTGGTATTTTAGCTTTCGAACAGGAATTCAGAGAAATAATGCGATTCCACCTGCAGATCGGGCAGACGACCCTCGTTATCAGATTCCTCTCAGTAAGCAGTTTGCACTTGGAGGGGTAGGAAGCCTAAGAGGTTTTAAAGAACAGGAGCTCAACGTAGGACGAATTGCGATCCGCGGTACTTCTTCCTACGTGAATTATCGTACTCAAGTGGATTTCCCATTTGCTGGAGCTCTCAGATTTGGACCATTTTTAGATGCTGCAAATCTCCTAGTCGATCGCTATTCGCTCGGCAGATTACGTTATGGAGTAGGAGTCGGATTCCACTATCAGAGCCCAATTGGTCCGGTAAATTTCGACTGGGGTTTTCGAATTGCTCCGCAGCCCGGTGAAGAAACAAATCGTATTCACTTCTCGATTGGCGTCATTTAGCGTGTGCTAAGTCACCGTTTTCATTGCATTAAGTCAAATTTCTTTATTGTACTGGTTAGAGAGTGGATTGAGCTGCTTAAAGGCTCCGCAGAGTAAGGCAGAAAGAGCTTGGAATTAGCCTTAGTTTTGTTGTTTGTTTTGCTTCCTGTGCAGAAAAACTCATTGACTTAAAAACGTGCGTTGGGTATCCCCAACGTTCTATGTTGCAACAAAAGTCTTACCAAGCAAAACAGTGTGGTCCTCATTTCTTTGAACCTAAAGGCCCAAATTCTCCAAAGTGGTACGTAGTCGATGCTAAGGATCACGTGGTTGGCCGCCTGGCGACAGTTCTCGCCCGAGTAATTACCGGAAAGCATAAGCCTACTTATACTAAGCATGCCGATGCAGGTGATTTCATCGTTGTATTGAATGCTGATAAAGTAGCCTTCACCCGTAACAAGTGGGAAGATAAACTTTACCGTGACCATTCAGACTTCGTTGGCGGATTGAAAACCAAGACAGCTCGCGAAATGCTTGAGCGTCATCCGGAAGAAATCCTTCGCCGAGCAGTATGGGGCATGACCAACAAGTCAAACCTTGCTCGTCACCAAATGAAGAAACTTAAAATTTTCGCTGGATCTGAGCATCCTCATGCTGCTCAAAATCCACAATCCTTGCCAGCTGGCGTCGTTCGCAACACAGTCGTTGCAAAAGCTCCAGTACAACAAGCTTAATCGTTATCGAATATCGGAGAAGAGTTAGATGGAAAAGCAGCTTCACAGAGTAGGCAAACGAAAAAACGCAATTGCTCGCGTTTACCTTCGTGCAAGAACCGGCGATACCGGTGTAATTCGCGTAAATGATCGTGCATTCGAAGAATATTTTCCTCGTGCAACATCCCGCATGGTCATCATGCAGCCGCTCGAATTGACCTCAACTGTTGGTCGTTTCGATGTTTTCATTAATGTTTGCGGTGGCGGACTTTCTGGCCAAGCAGGCGCAGTGAAACACGGAATTTCCCGTGCTCTTCTCGAAGTCGATCCAGCTTTCCGATCTGCATTGAAAAAAGCAGGTCACTTGACTCGCGATAGCCGCGAAGTTGAGCGTAAGAAATACGGATTGGCTGGCGCACGTAAACGCNNCGTGACCCGAGAATGGTTGAGCGTAAGAAATTCGGTCAGAAGAAAGCTCGTAAGAGATTCCAATTCTCTAAACGTTAATATCGTTTATATCCTCCTTGGGAGGATGATAGGTTTTCGAAAAGGCCGTCTTGGGATTCCCGAGATGGCCTTTTTATTTGGTACGTTTAGTTTTCGATAGCTTTAGACTTGAGTGCGGCATCACACCTGAATGCCTTGAGGATTTGGGCGCGAAGCTTTTCGAAGAGACTGGGTCTATTGACTGATCCTTTTAACTGGGAAGACTCAGCATCTAGAGCGTTCCATTTGTTTAAATCAGCTTTCAAAGACTCATACTTCCCACTGCCTCTTTGAGGCGAGTTATGCTTTTCGATCTTAAATTCACCAAACTGCGAAAAGTCGTCATAGTGCTCAACCACCAGATTGCTAGACAGTGTTTTAGATCGACCGACACTTAGTTCATCTGCGCCTATAAATCGGGCCTGAAATTGGAGTGTTTCACTATTGCGCAGGAGCTTCGCTTGGTCGTCGTGGTTTCCAATTCCTACAACTCTCATGTCCACAGCGAGGTTTTTTTGATTGAGAAACTTTCGATAATAACTCGCGGCTGCGAGTAAGCTAAGACCTGTATCTGACTGATCTACCATGACGATTGCCTTCATTTTGCCGACAATTTCTAACGGGATCATGTCTGCGAAATGTCGAAAGAGTTTTACTTCAAGTGCCGGGCTTAAAGGCAAGAGCCGCGATTGATCTTCAAAGTTGTGGACAAGGGACTGAACGGGTGCCGAATCCGGAAAGTGTCGAAAAGCCGTGAGTGGCAGATTAAAGGCGTAGTTTTCACTCAAGGCCTGTAGATAGGCGATAAAGGGTGTAGGACTTCTGCCAACTCCGATGATGAGGCATTCGCCAGGAGCACATTTTTCCGGGATGTTGAGTGCGACCTGTCGTATCGCTTGGAATTCTTTTTCTGTAATTGTTTGGGCTTGGACGGTCAAATGGCAGAAAGAAGCGACAAGTAGAGTCAGTATAAGTACTCTTCTTTTCTTTAGGCCCATAGTTTTGAATCGGATTTACTTCGCACTAAGTTGAGTGCCTCTGCGCCAATATTTTGGCGAGCCTCAGTCCACTACTACCAAAGCGTCTTCTGAATCATATCTTCAACAATGGACTTAATCTCCAAAGCTTTGAGGTATCCTCTTTCATTTACTCCGACTCTTTTGCCTGCGTAGTAAACCGAAATACCTGGAGTACTCGTCGTAAGTCTTAATACGCCGATGAGAAACTCGCTCTCGTCTAAATCAACCTTATAGATGGCAACACTCTCAGGGTGTTCTTTCTGAAATTTGATCATTTCAGGATACATTTTTCTGCACCAGCCGCAGGAAGCTGAAGTGGTTTGAATCACGATTACTTTTTCATGACTGAGTTTGATCATGGCGTCTTTTGAGGCATTCGTTAGCCAACGAAAATCGACCTCATCTGAATCTGTCTGAAAGTTTTCCAGAGTGCTCTGTGAGAAATCATCACTTGCGAAGCTCATCTGCGAAGTGAAAACACTGCCTTGGAGAGCAACGATGGAAAGAACAAAAAGTAGAATCGTTCTATGCATTTTCATGTACTTGCGTATGACATTTTCGCTCAAATTCGTCAATTCTATGACTCGGACATTCTTTGCTCGAGCTTTGCTGGCGACGGAGATGCGTGTCATACTTAGAGTCTAAAGCTTATGGTTTGGACAACTTATAAAGAGAAAATTAAAAAGCTCTCGCAGCGCATTGTCGAAGCTCAAAGACCGATTCGGTTATTGGATTCGATTAAGTGGGATCCATCTATTGAAGCAGAGCTGAAGAAAAGTAAGTTTCGCGAAATGCCAAACCTCTCGGCTGCGGATTACGAAAAGATTGAGCTGGGATATGATCCAGCCCAAAAGATCCAAGAACTCAAAGAGATCATAGAAGATATCGATAAAACCCTAGGTGAAGAAGACGCTCTTGGGCGGCTACTCACCACAAATACCCGAGAGTACCTCGATGTAGTTGAGATGGTCCTCAACCGTGGCACCCCCAAATTTTTTGAGTTGAGCAAAAAGCTCTATGGATCAACCAAAGACCATATCTTCGGGGATAAAAATACGATCTCCGATCTCGGTCGCCTCATGTATTCGATCCTTACTAAGATAGATGACCAGTCGATTGGCCAAGAGTTTCCGGAAAATATCCCGGCCGAAGATGTGGTTAAGGCGCTTAATGAAAGATTTAAGACCTATTTTATGGATGACCCCGTTCGGGCGCGCTTATCGGATGGGATCTTGGCAGACGCGGCGGCCGGGGGAGATACAGTTAAGATCAAAGAGGGAAGCCTATTCTCTACAAGAGATATTGATATTCTAGAAGTTCATGAAGGTTGGGTACACGTTGGAACTTCTTTGAATGGAACGCAGCAGCATGTTGCTAAGTGGCTATCGAAA
>DBAE01000194.1 GCA_002291495.1 Bacteriovoracaceae bacterium UBA1018
CAGTTTTTGGATAACTCTGCCTTTATCGAAGACACAGCTAAAGCGGGCATTGCACCCGGAAGTTTTAAGATCAGTGACTGGAGTAGCATCGGTGCCGAGTTTTTGGTTAAGACTGAAATCTCGAACGATGCCAAAGGGATCGCGCTTGAGACTTATCTTTACGATACAAAAGGTAATAAAGCGGTTTTAGCAAAGCGATACCTAGCTACAGCTCGTGACGTAAAAACGCTCGCTCATTCTTTTGCAAACGATATTGTTACCGCTCTTACAGGGTTACCAGGCATCTTCTTAACGAAGATCGCTATGGTTTGCGATCGCACCGGGCAAAAAGAAGTTTACTCGATGAACTTCGATGGCACCGATGTTAAGCAGATTACTAAACACCGCTCTGTCGCTATGTCTCCAGCCTGGAGCCCAGACGGGACCAAAATCGCATACTCAGTGATTGCCAAAAATAAGAAGAACATCAAGAACAACAATCTTTACGAATTTAACTTCGTAGATAGCACTTCCCGCCTACTTTCTGAACGCCAAGGTATCAATAGTGGTGCCGCTTATCATCCCAATGGAAGGTCATTAGCTCTCACGATGAGTTTTTTAGGTAATCCAGAGATTTTTACACTCGACCTTTCCAACAAAAGCGCCACACGAATAACTAAGTCCTTCGGCGTAGATGTGGATCCATCCTGGTCGCCAGACGGTAAGCAACTCGCCTTTGTTTCTTCACGCTCAGGTATGCCAATGGTCTTTAAGATGAATGCGGATGGAAGTAATCCGCAACGTTTGACTTTTGCTGGTAGATACAACGCGTCTCCGAGTTGGTCCCCGCAAAATAATAAAATGGTCTTTGCAGGATGGATTGATCAACGCTTTGACATCTTTACGATGAATCCAGATGGAACGACTATTGAACGCCTCACAAAGGCTCAAGGTAGCAACGAGGATCCGCACTTTAGTCCGGATGGAAGCTTTATTGTCTTTACATCCGATCGTACTGGACAGGGTAATATTTACGTTATGAATGTAGACGGCACTTTTACCAAACGTCTCACTTACGGACTTGGACGGTGTAAGAGCCCAAAATGGTCTAATCCACCTAAGTCTCCATAATAGATCAAATAGACTCTCGTCTAAGACATGGTGAAGAGTGCCCCTCGCATACTCTCACCATGCCTCGACGACCTTGTCCTTACTACTCGGTTACTACGGGCGAGTCAGGACCATCAAAACTCGGATCACTTTCGAAAAGGTTATTTTCATTAGATCGGAGCGAACGATCATGTTCGTAGACTCGAGATGTGAATGAGTCACACCACTTCCAACAATTTCCTGTGCTACAGACATCTGCCGATAGGCAGGCCTTATTGGTTATAAAGTCAGGAGCATCATGAAGGATCTTTGTCTTCACAGTGATCACCGTACTTGCGCCGGCCGGAAAGGTAGGGCCTTTCCATTTTACTTCCCCACCTGCACCCGAGGGTTTCGAATAAGGCATTGCGCTTGATGCTTTGTAATCCATGTAGTCAGATAAGTAGTCTACCAGCTTCACATTTTTCAGATTACAACTTCCGACATTATGAATTGCTATGAAATGAAGTGCATAGCTCCCTTCCAATACAATCGGAACGCCGACTTTATTGATCACTACCTTAGCAGTACACCCATTAGTCGTGTCATGACGTTCTTCACCTGAATTGAGCTCTACAACTTCGTCAGCTGCAGAGTATGAGGCATGAAAAAGACCAAAGAGTGCGCCAATCATCGAGAGTAATTTTAGATTTCTGATTTTCATTTTGATTCTCCAAAAACGGTCCGCTTAAAGTCATGACGAGACCGTAATCAGAAAACTTCAGGTTTGCACGGACCGGCTGCGCTGCCGCAGCTGATTAATGGATAGCGCTGGAAAGTAGCGCAAGCTTCGAGCGTTAGAATAACTATCGGCTCAGGATCAGCATTGCCGGATATTCTGATTGCGACAACTCAAGGCGACATTCCAAATATAATTTATTTACTTAAAGTCGCATTAGACCAACTCGGTCATTGATCCGTCAGCTTTAAGATTTTGTATGAACGGAAGATCATGGACTCAAATTGGTCAATCGAGCCTCGACCATTCAGGATAAATTCTTTGTATGGAAACTTTTTTCGTCCTTTGAGGCGCGGCCAATCCATCACTTCAACATTTTTAGATTGAAGGAGCTCTCCATATTTAGGCAGTTGATCCTCGGAAAGTACAAGTAGAGCACCCTCGGATAACGCCTCTAAACTTTCCTCTACCGTGGTCGCTCTCGCAATTGGTTTTTCTATCGCCACTGATAATAAGCCCAGTTCGTGCCAAATATCTCTTTTTTCATCGAGCATCACAATAGGTGCATTGGGTTCAGAAGCCACAGCATTTCTAAGACCATTGATGTCGACCTCCCCTAAGGACACTGCACTCATACGGATCAAACTGATCAAAGCTAATGAACAAAGCACACTCCCACGCATCCACTTCTTGAGACCGCAAACAATACTGATCAGTGCATTTGCAGTAAGAGCCCACACGATCCACGAGTTGATCATTTCGGTTCGAAATGCAAAAAGTGCAAGACCCAAGCTTACGACTCCTACTAAGGTCGCAGTTGAAATCAGCAAAGCACGAAAAGTTCGGGTTCGACCCACGCGAAAGTATCCCCAGTCAATCAGGACTGCCAAGGCCGGAACCAAGATATAGAGATAGGGCTTAATTCGATAAGGATAGAAGGTAAAGAAGAGCGCTGGTGGCCAAGACCAACAAATAACAAACCGGAGCACTGCTCGCGTTCTTTCACCCCGAAGAAGACCCCGAATCGATGGAAAAATGAGTAACGTAAAGGGTAGACAAAAATAAGCGAGCGCTAGCCACAGACTGATCATCGTGCCATGATTGCCGGCCTTCTTTTCCCACGTCTCGCGCATGAGGTAGTCAGACCAAAAACGGTCACCATCGACAAAGAAGATGACAACATACCAAGCTAGGCCAAGAGCCACCCCTAAGATATGTGCCAAGTAATAACGCCGATCTCGAAAGAGCAGCCACTCGCCCGAAAAGAAGAGATAACTGAAAAAACTGACCACCCATAACACAGAGTAGAGCGGACTCTTTACCAGTGAAGATAGGCCTGCAATTGCGAGTGCTAGGTAGAGATACTTCCACTCTCTTACTGCCGGAGGAACACTGAGAAATTTAAGTGCCGCCCACCATGCTCCGGCGTAGAAAAGACAGAGGTAGATCTCCATCTGTGCAGTGGTCCCATAAGTCATAGT
>DBAE01000123.1 GCA_002291495.1 Bacteriovoracaceae bacterium UBA1018
AGTACCAACGAGGAGCTTCAAAGTACGAATGAAGAACTTCATAGCACTAATGAGGAGCTGGGTTCAGCCAAAGAAGAGCTCCAGGCAGCCAACGAAGAACTCCTAAGTACCAATGAGGAAGTTCAGGCACGAAATATTCAACTCGAGTCTGCTTTGCGCGAAGTTGACACCGGTGAGCGCCGCTTTCGCCTCATGATCGACAGTGTCAAGGACTACGCGATCTTCATGCTCGACGTGCAGGGTAATGTCGCAACGTGGAACGAGGGAGCAAGGAGAATTAAGGGTTACGAAGCCGAAGAGATCATCGGTCAGCACTTTTCTGAGTTCTATCCGGAAGACGATAAAATATCTAAACCACCTATGGAACTGCGAGAAGCCGCAAGATTAGGGCGGTTCGAAGATGAAGGTTGGCGCATCCGAAAGGACGGCAGCCGGTTTTGGGCAAATGTTGTGATTACCGCCCTTCGCGACTACCAGGGTAAGCTCTTTGGTTTTGCAAAAGTCACTCGAGATTTGACGGAGAGAAGGCAGGCTGAAGAACGACTACGTCAAAGTGAGGAGAGAGCTCGACTCATGATCGCTGAGGTTAAGGATTATGCGATCTTCATGCTCGATACCGAAGGCCGCGTTGCTTCGTGGAACGAAGGTGCTAAGCGAATTAAAGGCTACGAACCCAACGAGATTGNNTTTCTATACACCGGAAGATAACACAAGAGGTCACCCGGCCAACGAGCTCAAGGTTGTCGACAGAGAAGGGCGCTACGAGGAAGAAGGGTGGCGTGTAAAGAAAGATGGTTCGCGTTTTTGGGCAAGTGTAACGATTACACGAGTTAACGGTCCATCGGGCACCCATCTTGGATATGTAAAGGTTACTCGTGATTTAACTGAGCGGAAAAAAGCTGAAGAAATTCGGATCCAAGAGCAAAGAAGAATCGCCACGCTCGAGCAGGCGAAAGAGAACGAAGTGATCCTCGATCAGATCTTTGCGGAGGCTCCATCCTTTATGGCGCTTCTCAGTGTTCCTGATTTTCGATTTATCAAGTCGAATGCTCAACACCGTATGTTGATCGGTAAGTCCGAGGTGATCGGTAAAACTGTATCTGAGCTGGAGCCTGAGCTCGAAGCTCAGGGTTTCATGGATCTCCTCAAAGAAGTGGTCACTACGGGTAAACCGTTCACCGCGAGGGAAATGCCAATTCACTATGCAGCAAAAAACGGTCAAAGCGCCCGAACAGCCTATCTAGATTTTGTCTACCAACCGCTCAGGCGTTCGGATGGTAAAATCTATGCAGTCGCTGCGCAGGGTTACGAGGTCACTGAAAATGTTCTCGCTCGTAAGGAGATTGAGCGCGCAAAACTCGCAGTTGAAAACGAGCGCGAAAATTTTAGAAATTTGTTTAAGCAGACACCAGAAATGGTTTGCATCCTGAAAGGGCCTGATCACATATTTGAGTTTGTCAATGAAGCTCACATGAGAGCCCTCGGCTTTGATGCTACCGGTAGGACTGTTCGGGATGCGCAGCCTGAATCTAAGGAAGTTCACGGAATTCTTGATGAGGTCTACCGCACGGGTAAAACCGCCCTCCTGCATGAAATTCAAGTCACCGTCACTGATCGTCTCAGATACTTCAATCTGACTTATTCTGCGAGACGAGATGAATTTGGAGAGATCAATGGTGTTATGATCCTCGGTGTAGAGGTCACCGACCAGGTGAATACGCGCGAAGCTTTGAAAAAAGCTGTAAGTGCGCGTGACGAATTTCTTTCTGTCGCATCACACGAGCTCAAAACGCCACTCACTTCGCTCAAGCTGCAAGCGCAGCTTCGAAAGCGAANNGGGAATATGTTCGACGCCGATAAGCATCACGTCGAGCGGTTGACCCGTCTTATTGACGATATGTTAGATGTAACTCGAATTTCTTCAGCTCGGCTAACTGTCCGGCCAGAGGCGGCTGATCTAGCTGGTTTACTCATGGGTGTGATCGAGAGAATTTCGCCTCAGTATGCGACGGCTGGAAGTCGAATTAATGCAAATCGACTTGATCCTTGTCTGGGAAATTTTGATCCCTTTCGACTAGAGCAAGTATTTGACAATCTTCTCACTAATGCCCTTCGGTATGGAGAAGGTAAACCCGTCGATGTCTCTTTAGAGCGTGATGGAAAGAGAGCTAAGCTGAAGGTGAGAGATTATGGAATTGGAATTGCGTCGGAGAATCAAGAACGGATCTTCGAACAATTTGAGCGCGCTACGAATACTGGGGCAACCACTGGGCTAGGTCTTGGCCTTTATATCGCAAAACAAATCGTTTTGGCCCATCGAGGGACAATGAGCGTTGAAAGTGTTTTGGGGAAGGGAGCGACTTTTATTGTCGAATTGCCACTGGAGGAAACCCAATCGTGAAACCTACTATACTGGTGATCGAAGACGATCTCGCAATTCTTGAAAGTCTATCGGAGTTCCTTGATGGGGAAGGCTATCAGCCACGTCAGGCTACGAACGGGATGATTGCGTTAGAACTTCTACGAGAAATGGATCCGTTGCCGTCAGCGATCCTTCTTGATCTCATGATGCCTGTAATGGATGGAGCCCAATTTAGAGCCTATCAAGAACAAGATCCGCGGATTGCCGCCATTCCCGTGATATTAATGAGTGCAGATCATCAGGTAGAAATTAAACGGCTTAGGATTGGCGCGTTAGAGTGCGTTAGAAAACCACTGGATATTGACGTGCTTTCTCAAATGCTCGATCGAATGACGAGTCGTAGTCTCTGACATCCGGTTTAGGCGGGTTGATGACCCTTATTGAAACTGAATCGTTCCGCTCACTATCACTTCAAAAGGAACTGGAAGGTCTTTTAATGCCTCATCAAAGTTTTTGATGCTTTCTTCGGTTTCGACATAGATGCGGATACCTACTTCTTTCTGAACGGTACCAATCCCAATTCCTACGTATCCAGAGATATTCCGGATTTTGTCTTTGAGTTCCGCTTTGTGTTTTGCAAGTAGATCCATATCTACATTTTTAGCGGGTTGTGCGTCGTTTGTGTTTCGTGCGGTCAGGTCGCTTTTTAGTCCGGCCCATTCTAGCTCAACCCCATGCAATTTATTTCCTTGAGCATGGAAATCATTCATCAACTCTAGGATCGCGCTCTTTCTCCCGACGACAAGGATGTAGGGGCCTGAATCGAGCTTCTGAATATCAACGCTTTGAATCCCATCTTTCTGAAGGAAGCTCGCGATAAAAGCAGCGGAGAAAGGTGTAGGCGTTTCATGTTCTGTAGAGAGCTGATTTTTTGGAATCGAAAGAAGCACACCCAGCTTTTTGTTTCCATGAGCCGAATACAGTTCATTTGCTAGATCGTGCCCTAGCTTATTTTGATAAAAATCGAGTAACTCGCCGCAGTCTTTGAAATGATTCTGTCGAGGTTCGGTTGCATAAGCACTACTGAAAACGAAGAAACCTAGAGCGATTAGGGACTTAAACTTCATATCGAACCTCTCAAACAGGGTTTTAAGTAGGCCACTGATTAGATCAATAAGCCTAAAGTGTCTAGTTCTCTTTAGTATAGCTTTTGAAATTATTGAGAATGGCTTGCCATCCGCTCTTTTGCATCTCGATCGGATTTTGCGTCTCGGCTACGAAAACTGTGGTGACTTGGGTTGTGTTTCCGTGCTGCTCGAAAGTCGTGGTGACCTTTCTTCCGTCAGTCATGGTGTACGTTAATTTCTTTTGAAGAATGACTTCGTCATAAACGGCTTCAAAGTCAAATCCGAAGCTTCCATCTTTAGCTTCCATTCGAGCTGTATACTTTCCACCGACCCTAAGATCATTGGTAGCTGATGGGCAATGCCATTCTGGTATAGCGAAATTCCATTTTGTAATGTGCTGGGGTTCTGTCCAATAAGCCCAAACCTTTGAGAGGGGGGACGAGATGGATGCTTCAATCTGAATAGTAGGGTTCATAGGTTTTTTTTAATTAGGTTTCATTTTTGTTGAATTGGTCAAAACTGTCAAAGGAAAGAAGTAATCGAAAGGACTTTTGACGAAGACGAAGAGGGCTAAAAACATTAAAATCGTAATACCTTGACAAGGTATACCGTATGAAGGTATATTGGTAAGGATTATGGCAATCGTTTCCTTTTTCGATAGAACTACCGAAGAGTTTTTTCTGTCGGGGAAGGCCAAACCAAAGGTCGGGTGGGCTTCGGTTGCAAAAGTCGCTAAACGAAAGCTCGACATGCTCCACTATGCGGCTAAACTGGACGATTTAAGGGTGCCGCCATCGAATCGTCTTGAAGCGCTTAAGGGGCGACTAGACGGTAATTACAGTATCCGTATCAACGATCAATGGCGGGTGGTTTTTGGATGGACAAGTGCAGGGCCGAACAAGGTTAGAATTATGGATTACCATTAAGGAGAGAGGCGTATATGCAGCTACAAAGAAAACCTACGAGTCCGGGCGAAATCCTTAATGAAGAATTTTTGAAGCCTATGAAGCTCACTCAAAAACACTTGGCTGATCACATTCGCTGCGATGTTAAGGTAATCAATCGAATTATCAATGAGCGCACTTCGGTGACAGCTGAGATGGCTATTAAGCTCGCAGCGGCGTTTAATATGTCGCCTGAGTTCTGGCTCAATGCTCAACAAGCTGTCGATCTTTTCAAAGCGTCTAAGAAAGTCGGGAAACAAACGCCTCGAGCATTGCTTAAGGCCGGATAAGAACAATTCTATCCTGGTTCTAATGCCTTAATCAAAAAGTTCTTCTAAAAAGGATTTTTTACGCTTGTAGGGTTTTTGATGATGATAGTTCGGCTGTTGAGGTTGGGAATAGGATTCTTGCCTTGGCGCGGGCTCATTTGCTCTTGATCTCTCGAGGATTTTATCGAGTTCGCCGCGATCGAGCCAAACGCCTCTACATTCAGGGCAGTAATCGATCTCGACTCCACTTCGTTCAGACATCACTAGATTAGGTTCTTTGCAGTTTGGACATTTCATAAATACTCCAAAATTAAGCTCTGGATTTAGCACAATATTAGTTTGGAGTCCATGTAAGCAGCTCAGTGTTTACTGCGCTCCAAAGCGATTAAAAGATCTTCAATTTCAGTGCCGGCCGCTAGTTGTATCACTCACTGAGGTTTGGTGCTCTGTGTTGCTGCAGGCTCATAGATCAAATTGAATCAAATTGGATTGACCGAGATGGTACATGATATTTCTTAGTTTTAATCCGGAATATTTGAAGGGATTAGCAAACGTAGTATTTCGAACCCCGAGTCCTGCTTGGCAATAGATATCAAAACCGGCATCGGTGGTGAGATAGGTGCCTGGTATTTTTTCTCTTCCAGTGATTCCAAATTGCTTTGTGGCTGTGGTTACAGTGAACGGTATACTTGATAATAGTGGAGACCTACTAGGCTCGTTACTTTCGCTCATGACGACGCAAAAAGTCGTATAGGCTCTCTCGGTCCACGAAAGGGATTTCTCTTCTGAACCTTCTAGAAAATAGGTGAAATGTTTGTATGCTCCCCAGCTAAGTGAATCGCACTTGAGAAACTCTATGGGCTTGAGCCATGTTCCCTTTAATCCCACCAAATCTTCCGCGTAGTCATCAGGCTCAAAAGCATAGCTGGCGCTTACGAAGCAGTATAAGCAACTCAACAGGATAAAGATCTTTTTCATACCGGACTCACTTGAGAATCATCTTTAGAGATCGAACAAAATTATTAAAGGCATTTTGTGTAATTCCTGAAGCAAGCACGGTTTAGCATGATTGATTATTAGCGTCAATATATCGAAATTCTAGATTATTTCGCCAAACTCGATCCTACTTGCGTATTAAAGTGTAGTTTATTATACTAAACCATATGGTTCAGTATTCAATCAATCAACTTGATGAAACGTTTGCTGCGCTTTCGGACTCCACACGACGTGGGGTCCTCCTTCAGCTTGGACGAGGGGACGCATCGATTACGAAACTCGCCGAACAATTTCATATGTCTCTGACGGGAATGAAGAAGCACGTCGGAATTTTGGAACGAGCTGGCCTTGTGAAGACAGAAAAAAAGGGCCGAGTGCGGACCTGCAAGCTCGGCAAGAGTCGGCTCGATTCCGAGAAGGCTTGGATCGAAAAATACAAAGAGATTTGGGATATGCGCTTTGACGCACTCGAAATGGTTGTCCAGGAGTTAAAGCAGAGGAAGTAAAGCTGACAAATTAAGCAGAGGAAGGAAAACAAATGAAAAACCAAACAAACGCAGAACGAAAGTCAGTGCGTGAACTCGTCTCTTCTCGCATCATCAATGGGCCGCCACGCCTCGTGTTTGAGGCTTGGAGCAATCCTGAGCTTTTTAAGAAGTGGTGGGTGCCGAAATCTTTCCCAATAACTCTGGTGTCCTGCGAGATGGATGTCCGCACCGGTGGAACGTATCGTCTTGGGTTCAGTGCTGATGGTCAGACTGCTGAGTTTTTTGGCAAGTACCTCGAAGTCACTCCATACTCCCGTTTGGTTTGGACCAACGAAGAAGGAGGAGTGGACGCCGCAACTATAACCACAGTGACCTTCGAAGAAGTGAATGGTGCGACATTGGTGGTTGTGACCGATCTTTACCCATCCAAGGAAGCACTGGATGACGCTATTGCCACAGGCTCTAGCGGAGCAATGCCTGAACAGTTGGAGCAACTTGAACAGCTCATGGGCAGCCAGACAAAGTTTTAGTCCACTGGCTGGCTCTATATAGTATGCGTTACAGAGATGTGCTAAACGCTTGAGTCATGTCGAACTCTAGTATTTGCATCAGCTGCCGTAAACCCAAGGCCGAGACCGATTGCGGGGTCTGTGGGGAGGGAATTTGCCGTAAATGCCGCCTATTTCAACCCGAAGGTTCTTTCTCCTATTGGAGCGAACCTCTTGCCCCCGAGCTTACCCACGTTAATTACTGCGGTGGCTGCTTCGACGCACACGTTGGACCCTTTAAGGCTCGATACGACGAGCTCATGGATGCCGCCCGTAAGATCAACGTGTTCTACAAAGATTCCAATAGTCTGTTCCGAATTATTCGTAAATCTGTGCGTATGCTCGAAGTCTCGGAAGTTACTGATCGCGACGACTTGGTCATGAGGATGGCTTTCATGACCGCAATTGCAGGCTATAATTCGCTGGTCGACGTCGAGATCAGCTCGAAAAAAGTGCGCAATGAAGGTTATCAGACTCAAGTCTGGTCGGGCCGTGGATGGTCGGCCGACATCAAGAGTAAGGAAACGGCATCCTTTGACTAGCGGTACGAAAAGTTTTTTGAACGAGTGACTATTTGATCGCGTCGACGATCGCAAATTTCTGATTTTTGGCGATGACTTCGCTCTCACCAAAAATTCGCGCTAAAGTCGCAGGATAATGAAGGTGGAGATTTCCGACGATGCGAAGTTTTCCGCCGGGTACCAATACGCGTTTTGCAGCTTCGAACATCTGCTGCGCGATGACATCGGTGAGAGTGTTTCCTTGGTGAAAAGGCGGATTGCAAAGGACTAAGTCTACTGACTCGTCGGCGACGCCATCAGCACAATGAGTGAAGTGAAATTTAGCCAGGGCTTCACCACCAAAATAAGTGCGAAAATTTACCTCTGCACTTTGAATTGCCATGCGCGACTCGTCGGTGAAAATGAGCTCTGCAGAAGGGAAATGGCGCTTAGCCGCGATGCCGATCACTCCGTTTGCGCAGCCGAGATCCAAGATCGAGCGATAATCGCCAGATGGAAGATGATCCAGTAAGAAACGGGCACCTATGTCCAGCTTCTCACGGCTAAATACATTCGAATGATTTAAAAAAGGCTCTGGAAATCCGTCCATCACCACCTTTGTTGGATAGGGTGAGGGGGTAGGTGATTTTTTGTACTTGGCGAAGATGAGTCGTGCCTTCTTTTTAGCGAGACTCGTGGTCGTAGGTCCGATGATGCGGTTCAATAGGTCAAATGCGGTCTTTGTTTGGTATTTGACCATGTAGCCAATCACGAGGTCGGCTCCTGGTTTCAAGTGATGACTGAATTGGCAGAGCTGATCCTCGAAATAGGAAAGGTTTCGCGGGACGCGAGCGACGACCAGATCGTATGGACCTGCGAGTTGATCGAGACGGTCTATTGTGTTGACCTTGCCTTTGCTGTTGAGTTCGGTCGCACGGAGACTGACGAAAGAGTCGCTCACTGACGTGTGAGCAAAAGGCTGCAGAGCGCATCCGAGTGCGCCGAAAGAATCATTCATGATCAGGATTTTGCGATCGACGAGGTCCATGCTGCTTAGGTGTTCCAGCAGGAGTTCATCGGCGCTGTCCCACGCCTGAAGCAACTCCCGCTTACGCGGAGGATATCGTTTGAGGGTGGGATTGATAGAGAGTGGGTACGTCACGGGCATTATAGGTAGCAGGATTGGCTGCGTTGGCGCAAGTTTGGTTCTGGGAACTCTACCTAATTAGTGCCTTTCTTCATCCGTGAAATCTACTATCGCTTCGTCAAGATATCGTTTCAAGACGGTCTGATCATCTTGGCTCATGGGTGGTCCTATTAATGGCATACGGCCAGCGGAATGAGACTCTCTGCTAACACGGCTCCAAATACGTACTGCCCAACCTCCGCCCGGGTTTTCTGAGGTGAGCCGAAGGAGATGCTCTAAGTCTTTCAAACTGCCCCCTTTCATTGTGGGTGGCGCCTGCGCAAGTCATTACAATTACTGCAAAACAATTCCAATTTAAGACAAACTCATGGTTGCTGATCAGTGAGATTTCGCCCAAAGAAGAGAGCCCGTAAAATCACTAGCCTTAAACGCCCAGACATAAGCTCACCCACAATGAAAGGGGGCAGTTTATTTCAGCTACTGGGCAACTTCCGCGCGAACATCAAGGTTCGATAAGAGGCTCTCAATAAGTTGAGTATAGTTTTGAAGCAACTTAGGCTCATTATAGATTCGATCAGGCAAACATGTATACCGGCATACGTATTTCTTTTTCGGCATCAGGCCAATGAGATGAATCTCTGAAGAAATGGTAAGATGATGAATCTCTCGATCAAACAGAAATCGAATGGCCTCGATGGCCGACGAGTTGTCTAAAGAGAGTTTCATTTTTGCGATCATTTCTCTATCGTTCGAACCACAGATGACCTTACGTCCCTTCATGTCAATGTGTTCATAAGGGGGTAGAATTAAAAACTTGCCGTCCGTGTAATTCTTCGAGAGTTCATGGCCTAGTATGATTTTTGAAGCTGGCTGAACGTATTTCCAAAGCACCAGATAGGCTGAACCAGCATCGTGCATGCCTTTGCTTTTGGAAATTCTAGAAATCCTATATTCTGAGTTCCCCACCTTGACTTGCACGACCCCAAGTGGCCACGAGATCTTGCCGTTATAGTATTCAGTNNTGTTCGGTAAAAAAAATAGGGTGAAGTAGAGCAAAAGGCCGAGAAGTGTAGCGCCAATCATTTCCGTCATACATCTATATTTAGGGAAAGTTCTCGCCCTAGCAATAAACAAAACGTAGGCGGGCTATTCTTTGAAACCTAAGGCTTGCACCGAGTATTGCCAGCGGCAGCCCACACTTTGCCCAGGAGTTTGGATTGAGG
>DBAE01000058.1:0-6222 GCA_002291495.1 Bacteriovoracaceae bacterium UBA1018
AGCTTGAACACAGCATCGAAGTCTTAATGAAGCGAGCTGAACGCGCTGCCAATGAAGGCGAATACTTTATCGCGAAACAAACCTACCAAAGAGTCACCCAGATCCGCAAAAACCACATTGAGGCGTATCTCGGCCTTGCTCATGTCAAATTATTACAATCACCTCGCCGCGGATTTGACGAGGCAGTGCAAATCATACGTACTGCTTTAAAGCTCAATCCAAAGAGCGACATTGCTTATATCGCACTCGCCAAAGCATTTGAAACAGCAGGTTCTCTCGAAAAATCGATTCGCCAAATCAAAGACGGAATTAAAATGTGTCCGCCGAGCGAAAAGCTCCACTACGAGCTAGGCCGAGTATACGAGAAGTATGGGCGCATCGATGAAGCAATTGATGAGTTAACGAAAGCGGTAGATCTTTGGCCTGAGTATGAAGAAGCACGAAAGCTTCTTTACGAAACCTATATACGTAAAGAGAAAGCTCTAAAAGGTTAACGGCCGGCCAAACCGGTACACCCTTTGCAATCCCCACGTACCAGGGATTATGCCGTCATCTTATATCGTCTATTCCGAAATACTGATCGTCACTGCCTTTGTTCTCGCACTCGCGTATGCAATCCGCATGATGAAGCGTGGACGTGCACGCTATGAACGGCTCGACCGACAAGGTGGAAGCTTCTTATTAAGCAAACGCGTCATGGAAATGGGTTACTGGGCTATTCAACCTGTGATGCATCTCATGGTTTACCTAGGAATTAGCGCTGACGCGCTGTCTTGGGGAGCACTCATCTTAGGATTAGGCGCTGGAGTTAGCCTTGCACTTGGACATTTTGGGATCGCAAGTATTATTGCTACCGTCGCTGCGCTCTTGGACTCTTTAGATGGCTTAGTAGCGAGAGCAACCCAAACCGAAGGTGAAGCTGGAAAATTATTAGACTCAGCTCTCGACCGTTACGTAGAGTTTTTCTTTATTGGCGGACTCGTTATTTTTTATCGTGATAATACGGCTGTCCATTTGTTGGCCTTATTTGCGCTATTTGGCTCCTTTATGGTGAGCTACTCGACCGCCTTGGCTGAAATTCTGAAAGTGGAAATCCCTCACGGAGGAATGCGACGACCTGAGCGCATGGTTTACCTCATCCTGGGAACCACACTCACCCCGCTTACACTCGCTCTTTATAACTCTCATCTACCTATGATCATTGCCCTGGGATTAGTTTCGGTAATCGGAAATATCTCAGCCATGCGCAGAATCTTAGTGGCGATAAGGCGGCTCAAAGAAAAACAAATCGCCAAACTGACTTTGCAGCCCGCCGCAACGGTAGTTCAACATTTGAACAAAGCGCCCAATAAAGAAGTAAATAAGGTACTTCCATTACCTTCAAAGGTCGCAACGCGCCTTTAGTTNNTCTCAGCGATTTTGCCTCAAATCGAGGGCTTCCTTTAGGAAGAGACTTTCCGGAAACTCCGGGCAATCGAGGTCCCGACATCGTTGGAAGATAGCTTGTGTCTCCCCATTGTCCTTCAAAACCCAGGTATGGTTCATTATTGAGAGGCGTTACCCATTTCCATGAGTTCCAAGCTCGATCTCTTCGAGTTTGTTCAGTCTTAACACCGCTCCAAAACTGTCCCTCTTTTGGATAAGTAGCATGAGTGCCCACGGCAGAAAAAGCTTCAGGATGAAGTCTTTTTGGCCGCGCAACCGAAGCTAAACTTCGCCCAGTTCTTTCTTCGGGCGGTGATTCATCAATCCAAGTCACTTCAGATGGACAAAACCATTGGCCACCCTCGTGAGCTGCATAGTAAAGAGCCACTGGATAATGAGCCAACTGATTTTGCTCATCTAAGCTGAGATCAACCACTACTGCCATACCTTCCCAATCGCCTTGGTGGTTACCAATACCGAGCGGGAGATTAGCGTGTGAATAGTCTGTGTGATACCAGTACTCGAGAATGATTCTTTGATGACCGTCTGATCTATTTTGAAGCTCACCGACTACGGGGTGTGTACTTAACTTCCAAAAGATGGGTGCCACATCGGAGAGATCAGCAGCAGGCTTGACTGGTTCAGATAAGTTCAATCGCTCTATCTTTTTGATTGCCGCATTGACTAAGTACTGACGAGATCCCCCCGTCCGATTTAATTCGACGGCATTAATTTCACCTCGAGCTTTGAGCATCTTAGCACGCCCCAAGATTGGCTTTTCCCAGAGCTCACTATTTTGGATAAACTTTAAGCTATCCGTTGGTCCAAAAGGATCGGCCGCATGCCACCAAATTCGCGGAGCATAGGCCTGAACGAGTTGATCCAGCTGCTCTTTCTTCTTAGGAGAGTTATGAGCCTTATGAGATTGAATCGTTGTAGGCGTGCGACTCTGACGTGAACTCTGTGGTGATCTGATAGGCCAGAGCTGACGAGGATCTTTCAAAGCGTCGACATAATCCGTTAAAGCATGCACTTGGGGGGTAGATGGAATCTCCGCCCAGGACACTGAGCTGATTACCGCAAATATGACAATTTTAAATAATATGGATGTAAACAATGAGATTTACACTAAAAGAGAAACTCAGGTCCTACAAGCAAGCGGCAATAAAAAAGCCCCTTGAATCGTTAGACTCAAGAGGCTTTTTTCAAATTTGTTCGCAGTAGTTCGGTAAAGAGCAAGCGCTCATTAAGCGATCAAACTTCTTAACATCCAAGCGGTCTTTTCATGGATCTGCATTCTTTGAGTAAGCAAGTCTGCTGTCGGCTCGTCGTGAGCTTTTTCGACAATCGGGAAGATCGAACGGGCTGTCCGAACTACCGATTCTTGTCCCTCAACCAGGAGTCGAATCATCTCGCTTGCTTCCGGTACACCTTCTTGCTCTTTGATCGAAGAATGTTTAGCAAACTGTGCGTATGTTCCCGGAGCTGGGAAGCCCAAAGCACGAATTCTTTCTGCGATGAGGTCTACAGCTAGGGCAAGCTCAGTATACTGAGTTTCAAACATCAAATGGAGCGTTTGAAACATAGGCCCAGTCACGTTCCAATGAAAATTATGCGTCTTAAGATAAAGCGTATAGGTATCAGCCAAAAGCTTACTCAATCCCATCGCAATCTCTTTACGATCTTTTTCGTCAATCCCAATATCAATTTGAATCATATCGATCTCCTTTTTCTGTCTCTGTCTCTGTCTTTGACTTTGACTTTGTCTGTGTCTTTGACTCTGTCTCTAAATTGACCCAACGTTTGAGTGCACACTTCGCGCCGAACAAGCGGCTTATAAGCGTCTCAGTTGTCATCCTCTTTATCAGAACAAACTTGGATACTACCTTCATACCAAGGCGCTTCGCGATTATCCTCGGGCTCCGACTTTAAGCTCATGAGCGTCCGAGAGTAACGGCTCACATGGGACGGACTGAAGGACAGATGTGCTAGCACCAAACGATCCAGCACTGCGCGGCTTGTCGGAATGTAATATTTGTCTAACGAACGTTCATATCTCCACAAAGGCAAATTAATCATGCTCATCGTGGTCTGATCGATTCGTCCAAGAAAACGTCGGTAATCCCCTAACCACTGAGGAGGACTCATCAGACAATCTGGCTTAGGAAAAAATGTAAGCGTCTTAACGCCCTGACTATTGATCGCGTGAGCTGCTCCGAGCTTCCATTTGATCATGCGTTGATTATGGACCATCCAATTTTTAAGCTGATCCTGCAGTACTGCATCTTCTGCTCCTGCGGGAGCCGCGAAAAGGTGTTCCAGTGAATCTCTCACGTTTGCGTGAGATAGATTGACCGCACAACCCCCACCTTGAGTAGGTGCACAACGAAGATTAGTTCCCAACCCCACCGATCCAGGCGCTTCAGACATCCACTGAGCCAGTGCTTCCTGATAGCTGGGCGGATACGGACCTTGCACTAAGCCAATGACTCTCCCATATCGATTAATCAGCGGAGAGCCCCGATGTGATCCAGAAGTATCGCAATCGGTAAGATGAAAAAAAGGCGAGCTCGAATCTCGATAACTCGGCAGCAAAACTGAGTTTTGACGAGCCCGACAACTACCCATTCTGATTTCCCCAACAACACTCGTTTGAGAGATGGATTCGACATAAGGGTTACTGAGAACCGCCTGGTCTGAAGCTCCCTCGTTGGATGACGGCAAGGCAGAGCGTGAAACCGGCTGAGTCAAACGAAGTAACGCATACCCTGGCGTCGAAGAATCAGAAGCAGTAGGATCTTCAGATACGCTTACAACTTCCTTACAATCCACCGACATCGCTGGAGCCGCACGCGTCGTTGGAAATAAAATTCTGACTTTATCTTTACAACTGATTGCATCCACGCGCAGAGAATATGGAATGCATTGTCTTTCGGTGAGCACTAAGTCGTCGGAAATCAAAAAGGCTGTACAGCTGATTACCGAATTGCCCTGAATCCCCGCAATTAACCCAACTCCTTCAGGACATTCATTTACATTTTGGCAGGTAACTTTTGCTCGCGCCAAGATCTGCTCGGCGCTTTCACGATCTTCATTTGGGATATAATGAGAACCGCTAAGATCGGGAGATTTTCTACCGCAGGAAAGACACAGAAAAATGAATGCGGAAAATACAATTGCGCGCAGTAGATTTGAAATTTGTAAGCTTCGGCCCAAGCGAGATTTTTTCTCACTTAGGGAAGGTCGATCACTACTGATCTGATATAAATTAGCTTTACGCACTGGTTGGGCGCTCTCTAGGGTTTCCTAGGATTTCCGCTTATTTGATAACCAGCTTGCCTTTCATGGTCACATAGTGGCCAGGATAAGTGCAGATAAATGGATATTCGCCTGGAGTTGTTGGCGCTGTAAACTCGATAGACTCGGATTCGTCAGATGCAAGTAACTTAGTCGCTTTGATCACATTTGGATTTTTCTCAGGAACATAATTTTTAGCTTCAGTGGCAGTCAGTCCTGCCATAGCAACTTCTGCTTCGGTTCCAGGTTTCACGATCACTAAGTTATGCTTGAGGCCCATATCTTTAGACATCGAGTTAGTAAATTTGATGACGACTTTTTGTCCTGGCTTCGCTGTGAGAGTATCAACGTCAAATTCCATTTTATCTTTTTTTACGCCCACATTAAATTGAGCAACTTCAGCAGTGGTGTTCTTTGCTTGCCCTTTTTGACTAGAGGCGCCCTTAACATCGGACTTATGGGTATTTGCCTGTTTCATGTTTGCGGCAAATGCGGAATTCATTGCGCCTAGGCTCAATGCTACGATCATCCATTTTGGAAACTTCTTTAGGAAATACATAAGGATCCTCCGAGTGGGTCAAAAACGAGTAAAGAGTATCCTTAAACCAGAAATTGCTGAGCGGATCAATCCTGGCAGCCTCTAAAACGTCCCAAAATGGAACCAGCCGCCTTCCCTAGCGGCTCGTTCGACACTTCAAGGGCTGAATTTAATAGTGCACCGCGTTATTTAGCCTGCCAAATTGATCTTTTTGTTCTCTTCTTCACTTGGCTTATAAGGCTCGCCGGTGACCAATGATTTAGCAAAACCAAAGAGTTGGACCATTTTGCTGGATGGCGAATCCCAAAATTCTGCGTGATCGATACGAACCTGAAGGAGGCAGAGTTCAGGGTCCTCGAGGCCTTTCGGAAACCAGGCTTTCAATTCAGGGCTCCAAAGCTCCTCAATTTTTTTGCGATCCTCCACCACGGATGCGAGTCCTGATACTGAGACATAGCGATTTTTGGTTGAGTCAGCGTAAGCCAAATTGACGTGCGGGTTATGATGCAGATCCTCGATTTTGTGAGATGTACGGCCCGAAAAAAACCAGAGGTTGCCGTCAAAATCTTTATTTTGTGTAGCCATAGGACGACTACGGAGCGTGCCGTCGAGTTCATACGTGGTTAACATGGCGAACTGAATACCTTCGATCATTTCAGATAACTTTTTAATGCTTTCTTCGCGATTCATATTGAGCTCCTTATAATGAGTCATAAATGTTCAATTGACCTACTCATCCAGCAAACAGTGCGCCAGTGACGCTTGCTGGGTGGGTGCGTGGGCGGATGCGTGGACGGATGGGAAACTGAGCGTCCTATTCGGTAACTGCGCGTTCCGGTGGGTGGCTGCGCGCAGCATGCGGACGTTCAGGTGATTAGTTGCGTGCGAGGTTCGCGGGAGAAGTGGCGTTTGGGTTTTCTAGTGCGGGGCGAGGTTCGCTGGAGAAGTGGCGCGTGCTTGAG
>DBAE01000058.1:6361-6511 GCA_002291495.1 Bacteriovoracaceae bacterium UBA1018
ATCTGATGGAGAACTCGAACACTTCACAAAACAAGCCGCTCTTCAGGAGCGCCTCAAAATGACGGAGGTGCTTGAGTACCTGAAAGAATGTGACTTAAGACGCCTTTACTCCAAGCGAGGGTATAGTTCTTTATTTGAATTTACGGTGAA
>DBAE01000088.1 GCA_002291495.1 Bacteriovoracaceae bacterium UBA1018
TTCTTAATCCAGCCGTATCTTCGAGTCTTAAGGTGACAGACACTCGCGTTCCCTGAAGTGTCATCGTCTCACGAACTACATCTCGCGTCGTTCCTGCGATTTCAGAAACGATCGATCGATCCTCTCCCAAAAGTGCGTTAAATAAGCTCGACTTTCCGGCATTCGGAAGTCCTACAAAAGCGACTCGCACACCGTCTTGAATTTTGGCGCCTCGTGAGTAGCTCGCCTTCAGTCGATCAAGTTGCTGAACTAAAGATGAAAGTCTAATTTTTAAGTTGGGCAGGCTAACTTCGTCCACATCTTGATCTGCAAAGTCGATCCCGATCTCCCCCAACACCGAAAGTTTGCGCAATTCTTCGCCCAAACTTTCCACCCACTTGGCTTGCTGCCCCGACATCTTTTCAAGTGCAAGTCCGACAGCACTATCGTTTGAGGCACCAATCAGATCTGCAGTAGCTTGCGCTTGAAATAGATTAATTTTACCGTTTCTTACGGCGCGAAAACTAAACTCGCCCGGAAGCGCTTGCCTGATGCCGAGAGCGTAAAGCGTTTCCATAAGTACAGTTGCGATTCGCGGACTCCCGTGAAGATAGAGCTCTAAGCAATCCTCTCCAGTAAAGCTCGCTGGCGCACGAAAGTATGCCACTATCGCATCATCAAAAACTTCGCCATCCGGTTTCCGGAGTGACGTTCGAACCATCGTTCGAACGGGGTACTCTTTTGGTAAGCAAAGTTGCTCAAGTGCGTATTTTACTTTTGAACCGCTGATACGCACCATAGAGATTGCGCCCCCCGTGGGACACACGAGAGCCGCAATCGTATCTTCGGATAAATAACCTGATCGATCAAGTGCGCGCGACGGCTGCGACACTTCCAGTACCTAGCTTTTTATTCAGTATTATTTGTTGAATAATGCTGACGATTGCGTTGACCAACATGTAAAGCGTCAATCCCGATGGGAGCGTCAACATAAACGCACCAAAGATAAGAGGCATAAACTGCATCATCTTAGCTTGAGCGGGATCTGTCGCTGTGTTTGGTGTGAGCTTTTGCTGAACATACATGGTCAGCGAAAGGAGTACCGGCGTCACATAGAATGGATCTTTGTAGGAAAGGTCATGGATCCACAATGCAAACGGCGCGTGATAGAGCTCAATCGAACTATAAAGAACGCGATACAGAGCAAAAAATACCGGCATCTGAATGATGATCGGCAAACATCCGGCTACCGGATTATAACCTTGTCCACGCATCATCGTTAACATCTCGCGATTGAGCGCTTCCTTGTCATCTTTATACTTATCGCGAAGCTTCTGAAGCTANNCCATCTTCTTCATGCTCTTCATGCTTTTGTAAGTGAGAGGATAAGTTAAAATCTTAATGAAAATGGTCAAAAGAATAATCGCCACACCATAATTGTGAACGATGCTATTAAGCCACTTCATCAATTTAAGCAGTGGGTACGCAAAGATTGTAAACCAACCAAAATCGATCGTGTGATCAAGCGTTGGTTCCACGCTGCGCAAGAGATTAAGCTCTTTCGGTCCAAAGTAGGCACGAAGCGGAATGCGAATCGAATTACCCGAAACCGGGTAGACCAGATTAATTTTGCCTACGTTTGGTGCTAACGATTGCATCAACGCTTTAGGCTCGACCCCTTGACCGTCTGGGTTTGCTACGAACGTCATCAAGAAATATCGGCTCGTGGCGCCGATCCATTTCACTGCTGTCGGAACTTCTTTCAACGCCGCGTCTGACAAATTGACTCGCTCAATCGTTTGATTGGTCCAATAAACCAGCTGTCGATCTTGGGCTTCTGGATCATCGCTATAACTTTGTGAAGTCAGCGACAAAAACATGTAGTTTGGTTTTTTAGTTTTAAATTCGGCACTGATGACCACGTCCGCATACGGCTGGTCCGGATTAGAAAGCACCTCGCGTACGAGTTTGATATTGGCGTCTTCGTAAAGCCAAGTTGCTCCCTTTTCCGTAACAGTTAACTCATTGGCGCGCACGCTGTTTAGATAAGCAAATTCAGGAAGATCAAAGGCAATTTCACCTTCTCCTTCTTGATTGGTAACCGACTTGAGGTCGACTGCGGCTGCTTGTGGAGCAAGACTCAGTTTATAGCTCTTGAGATCCCATCCTGTAAATATCTTGGGTCCGCTACCAACCGCAGCAGTTCCTGTGCCTACGGTGACAGGGCGGCTCTCTACCGGTTTGTCGGCCTGTGTAGGCTTCACTTCCACAACATCACCTTTTGGTGCATTCCCTGTCGCAGGGGCGGCGGGGGCTGCTGCATTATTTGATGGCGGTGTAGTTGTTTGTTCTACAGAGGTGACCGTCTGCGTTTTTGGCATGCGAGGCTCGATGTAAAACTTCTGCCAACCCATGAAAATTAAGAAACATAAAGCAATTGCCAAGAGTGTGCGACGATCCATGAATCTCGTATCCTTAATCTTTTCCGATATCGTTATTAGACTTCCTATTCCTTATCTTTTTCTGGAACAGGATCATAGCCATACTTTCCCCAGGGGTGGCATTTTAATATCCGTTTTATCCCAAACAGTGAACCACGGCTCCATCCATGTCGACCGACAGCTTCTGAAAAATACTGGCTACAGGTCGGGTCAAATCTGCACCCAAATCCGGCGCCAGTCAAAAGATGCAATATCGGCGAAACTAATAATTGATAGGCCCGAAAAATCATCTCGCGACAGTACCTTGAACGAGCGTTTTTAGCTCACGGGCTAGTGCACGACCTAACCGCTGAGGGAACGGGTAAGCCATTTTTCTAGACGCCGGTATAACTACGTTAAAATCGAAAGATCCTAACTGAGCGCCTATCAGCCGAAAATTTTCACGTATTTGCCGCTTAACCCGATTTCTTTCAACCGAGGATCCGCGCGCTTTAATCGTAATCCCTACTCGATAATGAGGGAGATCGTTCTTAATGCGATAGATAGAACAATAAGAAAAACGGAACACTTCGCTCTGGTTAAAGAACCGCCTGTACTCCCATGGGTAATGGAGCCGGTGTTCAGGCCGAAAAGAAAATGGACCAGTGCGAGAGTTTTGCGTAACTGTACTTAACCCGTTTTTGCGTGTTGCTTTTTACCCGAAGCAAAGTCGCTAGGAGTTTAAATTACTTGCCTGCAACTTTAGCGGTAAGACGCTTGCGGCCGCGTGCTCGGCGACGTGCTAATACTTTTTTACCATTAGCAGTCTTCATTCGAGCGCGGAATCCATGGCGACGACGTCTTTTAGTGCGGCTCGGCTGTAATGTTCTTTTCATAAATCCCTCAATCTATCTCTATTACTTACTCTATGACTTACTATTACTCTCGTAAGTCTTAATCTGTTGTCCAAGTGGTATGCTTAGTTCTTCGGCATCGGAATTGAACTCTAATTATTAGAATTAACTGTTAGCAATTAAGCGTAAGCAATTAACAAATAATAACTAACAAACNNCCACTTGTACGGTGTCTGCCAGCGTTCAATCACGATTCTTGCGGCATGTTAGCGCGCGTGCGTAAAGAATTCGTGCAGTCATACGTAGCTATAAGACAGGAGCTCCGTTGTCAAGAACAAGCCCTCGTGCTATTTCCACGAACTTACATATGAGAACCACGCTCAACATCGATTCCTCCCAATGGCCAGAGATCTGGCAGGCCGCGTACCGCATTTTGGAACAAAGCGTGGTTTCGACCCAGCTTCGTGCGTGGATTCAGCCTCTAGAGCTCTTAAAAACAGAACCAGGAGACTCTGGTTTAAAGATTCATTTTGCCGCGCCTAATGATTTTTCCGCCCAATGGGTACGTGACCATTATCAAAAAGAGATCGAAAATGCGTTTGCCCAGGTAACGGGTTCACACTGCGAAATTCTATTTAATGCGTCTGAGCGCACCGAGCCAGCACCTTTGACCTTCGATCTGCCTCCTGAAACCCGCGAAACTAGGCCTCCCGTAAATCACGTGTCCTCACCTGCTCCTGAAATCGGGTCACCAAAAGCTGCCAGTATCGTATTAAATCCTGGATACCGTACTACNNTCACATGAGAGTCAAATTGATCCACGATATAACTTCGAAAACTTTGTAGTCGGCGCGAGTAATCAATTCGCGCACGCCTCGGCAATTGCCGTCGCTGAGCAGCCCGCGCGACAGTACAACCCTTTGTTCCTCTATAGTCATCCAGGATTAGGAAAGACTCATCTCCTGCACGCTATTGCCAATCATGTCCTGAACAAAAATCCATCTACGAGGGTGGCCTATCTTTCTGCTGAACGATTCGTCAATGAGCTCATCGAGTCCTTACAGCATAATCGGATGTCGCAATTTCGGACAAAATATAGAGATAGTTTCGACCTCATCTTGATCGATGACATTCAGTTTATTGCTGGAAAAGTCCGGACTGAAGAAGAGTTTTTCCATACTTTTAATGCCCTTCATAGCTCTAAGAGACAGATTGTTGTTTCGAGCGATCGTCCCCCAAAGGAAATCGAAGGTCTCGAAGAGCGTATTCGTACTCGCTTTGAATGGGGCTTGGTAGCTGACATCTCTCCTCCAGAGATTGAAACTCGCATCGCCATTTTGAAAACTAAAGCTGAACGAGACGATATCTATCTGCCAGATGATGTTGCCACATTTTTAGCCACGCACATTAAATCCAATGTCCGAGAGCTCGAAGGTGTCCTCATTAAACTTCAAGCACATGCTTCCTTAACGGGAGCTGAGCTTTCGTTAGAAATGGCCAAACAGCAACTCAAGATGGCTATTCCTGAAGAAGGATCAAACATCACCATCGAAGCGATTCAGAGTGCTGTGGCCAAACACTTTCATCTGAAAGCTGCTGACTTTAAGTCCATCAGCCGAATGCGAAACATAGCGCGACCTCGGCAGATCGCGATGTATTTGATTCGAAAGTATACCGGCCTTGGGTTCAAAGAAATTGGACATTATTTTGGTGGAAAAGATCACACCACGATCATGCACGCTTACAAGCAAATCGAAAAAGGTTTGGGAAATGATCCGGCGCTTCGAGAAGCCGTCGAGTCGATTCAAAACCTTCTTTAAGTAAATTTCGCGCCGCAGTATCATTTTTCAGAATTTCCGTGACTACTCTCGTTAGGTCGCTGACTACTCAGTGTATTTTTCGTATTTGTCATACTCATTTAGTCAACAAGCCTAATTTTGGTGGATATGTCTGTGGATAAGAGGTGGATAAGTGTGTGGACAAAAAAGTTATCCACAGACTTATCCACAAAGTTATCCACATAAAACCGGCTATTTCAAAAAATATTAATTAATAAGTTCCATTACTTAAAAAAGTTATCCACTTATCCACACGAGTTGCCTTCTTTTTTCGATTTCTACCTTTTTCCGATCAAACGCATTTCGCTGTGGATAAGTGGATAAGTCTATCGAAGGTGGATGTGTTTCTGAACAGCGTTTGAGTGTGACAGTCAATTAAGTCTAGTTATCCACATAAACGTGTTGAAAACCTGGGGATAACATGGTCATTTGCATGTGCTAAGAAGTTATCCACAAAAATCGATAATTGATCCACATGGGTTTTACACAGAGTTATGAATCGATTTTTGGAGTGATCTTAGGGGGTTAAGTGAGATATCCACATTTCCACACGCCCTACTACTATTACTAGTTTTTATATATATAAATTCTTAAGAGGAGCTGGTTCAAAAAATGAAATTTTCCATTCACCGAGATCCACTCTTGGAAGCGTTACAAAAGACTCAGTCTGTCGTCGAGAAAAGGAACACGGTTCCAATCCTTGCCAACATCCTTTGTACCGTTAAGGGAAATAACCTTTCACTCTGCGCAACCGATCTTGAAGTCGGAGTCAAAATCTCTCTCCCAGTAGAGGTTCAGCAAGAGGGTAAGATCACACTCTCAGCTAAGCACTTTGCAGATATCGTAAAAGAACTTCCTCACAAGCAGCTCGACATTACACGCAAGGACAATAACTGGGTTGAAATCGTTTGTGGAAAATCTAGATTTAATATCGTCAGCCTATCTGCTGATGAATATCCGGCTCTCCCTAACTTTGAAGAAAAAGAATACTCTGATGCTCGAGTCGAATCTCTCAAAGAGATGATCGATCGAACTAGCTTTGCAGTATCCACAGATGCAACAAGATATCATTTAAACGGAGTGTTCCTAGAGCCTCTCGAAAACAAGTTGATGAGAATGACCGCTACTGATGGTCATCGACTTTCATTTGTCGACCAAGAGCTCTTTGCAAAACTTCCAGAGATTAAGCGCGGCGTGATCGTTCCTAAGAAAGGTTTAGCTGAGCTGAGAAAATTACTCGATCAAGGAGAGAACAGCATCGGTTTAGCTTTTGAGCGCGGTTATGTATTTGCGCAAATCAATGGCACCTATCTTTTCATCCGACTCATCGAAGGTGAATATCCTGATTACCGACAAGTTATCCCCAGAAGTGCTAACCGATTAGTTAAGATGAATCGTGAATCTTTAAATGCAGCATTGAAGCGAGTTAGTTTGCTTGCTCACGAAAAAAGTCGTGGTGTAAAACTCTCTCTTCAAGAATCTTTACTTACGATCTCTTCCAGTAATCCAGATATGGGAGAAGCACGAGAAGAGATCGATGTAGAATATCAAGGTGACCCAATCGATATTGGTTTTAATGCTAAGTACCTTCTGGACTGTCTAGCTGTAGTTCCTTCAGAAGCATTAGAATTTCATTTCAAGGATCGTTTAAGTCCTGGCATTTTACGGTCTGCAGATCAACCTAATCACACCTATGTAATCATGCCGATGAGGATATGAAGGTCGAACGTCTCACTCTTCGAAATTTTAGAAACATCGAAGAGTGTGTGTTGATCCCTCATGCTCATCTTAACTTCCTCGTTGGCCAAAACGGACAAGGCAAAACAAGTCTCATCGAGGCTTTGAGCTACTTATCCACATTGAGATCTTTTCGAAACGCCAAGACCGACGAAGTCGTTCGATGGCAGAGCCCTCATTCAGAGATTAGCTGTGTTCTTTCTGAGGATGATTGGAAAACCGAAATCAAAATTGTATTTAGCGTCGAGACCAAAGCAACCAAGGTCGCTTTCATCAACGGTAAACCCTACCGAAGTTCGACTCAATTTCTTAGCCAGCGGTTTGGTTCCTATCAGCTGGGTTTTCATACGGTGGTCTTTAACCCATCAGATCACGACTTGGTGCGTGGTGATCCAGCAACTCGCCGAGGGTATTTGGATCGTGTCCTCGCAGCTGAGAACGTCCTGTATCTGCAAACCCTCCAGAAGTATAACCGAACCCTTGAACAACGGAACGCGGTCCTTAAAAACGAAATGCGTCCCAATCGAACGCTTTTGGCTGGATTTAGCG
>DBAE01000041.1 GCA_002291495.1 Bacteriovoracaceae bacterium UBA1018
TGCCGTACCTTGGGGTAGCGCAGGTGCGTTATCTTTGATCGGGGCTCCGCGAATTGCCTTCTTTGCAGATCCCGGTATGGTCCGTTGATGGACGAAGATCTGATCGCAAAAAGTCGTGAGGAACTCATTTCAGAAGTAAAACGCTTACGTGAAGGTGTGCGCAAACATCGAGACAGTTCGATGCATGAGCTTTGCTGGCATCACCCCGACCTTTGGGCGCTACTTCCAGAGACTATTGATCCGAAGATCGCAGTGCCTGAGTGGCCGCAGTTTATGCGGGGATGTATTAAGTATCGGCAATCATTGGATGAACAGCGGCCCGATGCCCAGAGGAGTGAAAAAGAGTTTGATGCTCAAAAGAGTCATCATTCGGGGACTTAAGTGATAAACTTGACAAAATAAGTCAAGATCTGATAGGTGCTAGTCCACATGGCGTACTATCGGCACCTCATCATCCTAAGTCTTGCGGTACAGGCTTCTTTGGTACCTTCTGTAGAGGCTGGACTGGTCGATAGATGTCGGGACGCCCTGTCTCAGGTCACCAGGTGGGCGCAAAGTTCATACGCTATCGAAAAAGCCCGTGAGTTGAGCAAAGGGTTTAATTCGGATTGGGCCTATCATATCTGGGTTGTTACCAATGATGTGTATTTGAGCAANNTCGTTTAGATAGTCTAAAAGTCCTGCATCCTTTCACCACCGATATTCCGGTAGAAAAAATAAACCAAAGGGCAAAGGTCTTCTCTGCGCATCGTGAAGAGATCATCAATCAGGGCTTTATTAGTGCTGCCCAGTTTAGAGAGTGGACCCCCTCAGCCACCGACTTAAGGGTTGTCCTGGATGATGATGGAAATTATATCTTGATTGAAGGCAATGGCCGGGTCACCTCTCTACGTTCAGGATTTGAGGATTTCCCAGGGCTATTGATAGAAGTAGATTTATATACCACTTCAAATCCGAAATTAACGCAGGAGAAGTTGCATGAAGTCATGCGTCGATATGGCCTGCGGAACTAAGATGCGATTACAAAAATTTAAATGCTGGTCACCCTTACTTGCTATTTTTCTAGTCACGCAATCGTTGTGGGCGGCAGAAGTAAAAATTCTCAGCTTAAATACGAGGTTTCTCAAAGTGCCGCTTGGGGTAGAGCTCGCTGACGATATCGAGTCTCGTCTTAAAAAGATGCCTCAAGCTATCTCTGACACCGGCGCGGATGTCGTAGGAATGCAGGAAGTTTGGGATCCGAAGATTAGGAAGAATTTAGTCTCTGCATTGAAGGCCCTTGGATACACCTACAGTGTATTTAAGGATCAGCGTTCCGGGGCACCTCGTGGCCTCATGGGTAATGGGTTATTGATTGTATCGAAGTTTCCTCTAGATCAGTCTGTAAGTTCAATGAGCTTTTCTGATTACACGAGGAAGGATGAGTATCTTACCTACAAGGGTGCGATTAAAACCCGGGTTAAGCTCCCAGATCTGGGTTGGACAGATTTATACAACACTCACTTAGGTGCCATTACTTTTGATGAAGACGCTAATGAGTACGTGCAAGAGCAAGAAGAGATTAAACTTCATCAAGCAAAAGAGCTTGCTGACTGGATTAAGGCTACAAGGACTCAGTCCGAAATGATTATGACTGCCGATTTGAACGCGCATTATTTGCGATTTGAAGACGGCAGATTTGGTGGCAAGTTTTCAGATGTTTATTTTCTGCTTACCTATAAGAAGGACGGGTTAACTTTAGTAGATACCTATCGACAGATTAACCGTGGCTACTTCTCATCGACGTTTACTTTCAATGCCGCAAATCCTTACGTCAGTCGAGGAAGCTTCAGTAATATCCCAAGTGAAGTTGAAGACTACATTCTGGTCAGTCGAAGCAAAAGACTATCTGTAATCCACTCCGAAGTGACATTTTCTGGTAAAGAAGAACTCATCTCTGATCACTATGGAGTACTCACTACGCTTAAGACGGTTCAGTGAACGTCGGGATTGCCATCAAGAAATAATGGCCTTAAGTTCGGCTAGATTTTTAATCTGATAGGTGGGCCTCACATTTGAGTCGCATTCCCCCCGCCTCGGATTATACCAACAGCTATTCACCCCAAAATTATTTGCACCTAAGATATCGATATCGAGTCGATCTCCTACGACGAGCGTGCGGGCCTTGTCGAAATGCTTGGCCATCGAAGCGGCGTGCTCAAAGAATCGGATATCGGGCTTTGCGTATCCGGAAGACTCCGACACACAAACAAAGCTCACAAAAGGAGCAATTGCAGAGTTTTTAATTCTTTGAGTCTGAACGTGGTGAATACCATTGGTGATTATTCCAAGTTCACCACGTTGGCTGAGCCACTTGCATATCTCCGCGGCACAGTCGATGAGGACTACCGTTTCCGGAAGGGTATCTAAGTAGCGTTTGCTCGTGAGTTCGGGGTCGATGGCGATTTGATGAGCTTCAAAGATCCGTCTGAAACGCTCTACTTTGAGTTGCTCCTTTGTGGTTTTGGCTTCTTCGAAGAGTTTCCACAGAGCTCGATTTTCGATGCGATACTGGACGAGAAGTTCTTCGAGTCCGGAGTTTATTCCAAACGACTGAAGCGTCCGAAAAAAAGAAAGCTCTTCAGAAGCGCTGAAGTCGAGAAGGGTATCGTCTAGATCAAAGAGTTCAGCCAAGTTAGTTTGTTGGCTTGACTATCTACTATATCAATGCATTGATAATGTTAATGGAATGTGTCGACGGGACAAAATGGATACCAATTTTTACAACGGTTCTAACTATTCTAGGATCAATAGGTATTTGGGCGGTTACCCAAAGAGCAAGCAGGAAGGC
>DBAE01000253.1 GCA_002291495.1 Bacteriovoracaceae bacterium UBA1018
CATTGTTAACTTCGTGTTCTGGGTCGGTATCGGTCACGCCGGTACCTTGATCTCTGCGATCTTGTTTCTCTTCCGCCAAAAATGGAGAACTGCGATTAACAGATCTGCAGAAGCGATGACGATCTTCGCGGTTATGACAGCGTTGCTTTTTCCGGTCATCCACACGGGACGTCCATGGTTAGCTGCGATTTGGCTCCTTCCGTACCCGAATCAAAGAAAGCTCTTCGTAAACTTCCGCTCTCCACTCCTTTGGGACGTGTTTGCGGTGGGTACTTACTTTACGATCTCTTTGACCTTCTGGTTTGTCGGACTTATTCCTGACTTCGCGACTATTCGTGACCGTGCAGTCAATCCAATCCGTAAGTTTGTTTATACAATCTTGTCGATGGGATGGAGAGGTTCAAATAAGAACTGGTCTCATTATGAGATGGCCTACATGATCTTGGCCGCTCTATCGACACCTCTTGTTTTGTCCGTTCATACTATCGTTTCTTTCGACTTCGCAGTTTCACAAGTACCTGGATGGCATACGACAATTTTCCCTCCTTACTTCGTTGCCGGCGCGATCTTTTCTGGATTTGCGATGGTGGTCACCCTCTTGGTGATCATGCGCGAAGTATTTGGGCTCAAGCACTACATCACCATGGACCATCTCGAAAAGATGAACATGATCATCATGGCCACGGGGATGTTGGTGGGTTACGCGTACTGCTGCGAGTTTTTCATCGCTTGGTACAGCGGCGCTCAGTTTGAGAAGTATGCCTTTATTAACCGTGCGTTCGGGCCTTACTGGTGGGCGTACTGGATTATGTTCAGCTGTAACGTGTTCATCCCACAAATTTTCTGGTGGAAGAGTGCGCGTCGAAATATTCCGATCATGTTTGTTGTCTCACTCTTTGTGAATATCGGAATGTGGTTTGAGCGATTTGTGATCACAGTGACTTCCTTGCATCGTGACTTCCTTCCATCGAGCTGGGCCTATTACACGCCAACTTGGTACGACTGGGGTATTACGTTAGGAAGCTTCGGATTTTTCTTCATCTGGTTCCTGCTCTTCTGCCGATTCTTCCCAGCCTTGGCTATCTCTGAAGTCAAAGGCGTCATGGACGTTGAATCCGGATTGGGCGGAAAGGGGACAGCATAATGAGTACTCAACGTGAATTAGTTGGAGTGGTCGGCTACTTTCGTCACCCGAACGAGCTTATCCATGCGACGGAAAAAGTAAGAGATGCAAAGTATAAGAGCTTTGATGCTTTTACCCCATATCCGGTACACGGATTAGATCATGCACAGGGTTTGAAGCGTTCACCGCTACCGTATGTCACATTGGGAGCAGGGCTGGCTGGTTTTTGCTGTGCTTTCCTTTTGCAGTATCTCACGTCTGCGATGAGTTGGCCTTTGAACGTAGGTGGTAAACCACTCAACTCTTGGCAAGCCTTTGTCCCAATCATGTTTGAATTGACCGTGTTGTTTGCCGGTTTGGCAACAGTTGGCGCGATGTTCTTCCTGAATGGTCTTCCCAATATCAAGAAGAAAGCTTTCGATCCCGCGATCACTCGAGACAAGTTTGCTTTGATGATCGATGCACCTCCTGCACCGAAGGTCTCTCATCATGAAGATGATGAAGATGATATCGATGAAGCCGAAGTAGCTCGTCTCAAAGCCATTGAAGCTCGTTATAAAGCTTTTGATGAGAACGAAGCGAAAGAGTTTTTAAAGAAGGCTGGCGCCGTTGAAGTTCGAAGCGTCTATGCTGAGGGATGGTTCTAAGATGAAAAAGCGAAATCAATATCTAGGACTGGCGACTCTAGGGCTGGTTCTAGCCATCACAGGATGTACGAAACACGAGAAACCAAACTTCGTCTATGCGCCGGACATGGCTTATAGTCCAGCGATCAAAGCGCAAGAAGAAGGCCAGCGCATGCCGGTCAAAGGAACGATCCCACGCGGATATATTCCTTATCAGTACGCTGGTATGGATGCGATCTCGGCAGGTCGTGAAAACAAGAATCCACTTCGTCGAACTGAGTCTGTGATGGCTCGCGGACAATTGATGTACAACACATACTGTATCGTCTGTCACGGACCGCAAGGTGATGGCGATGGTTACATCGTTCCAAAATATCCACGCCCGCCATCTCTTCAGACCGAAAAGATTCGTAACTACGCAGACGGCAGTATCTATCACATCGTTACGATGGGACAGAACGTGATGCCGAGCTATGCGACGCAGATTGCACCGGCCGACCGATGGGCAATCACTCATTATATTCGTGCTCTTCAGCGCGCAAAAAATCCAACTCCTGCTGATGTTAAAGCAGCTGAACAAGAATAATAACTTATGGCACACACAACTCACGTCACTGAAATCAAAAATCCTGGCCCATTTCAGTTTCCATCATCCACTAAGACACTTTTCTTAGTCATGGCGGTGGTCGGATTTGCAGCATTTGCGGGCGGATTAGCTGTCGACGCAAAACGAGCCTGGTCTGGGTTTGTGCTCAATCACTTTTATTTCTTGTCTCTGGCGCTCGGTGGACTCTTTTTCGCAGCGATTCAGTGGCTTACAAGCGCGATGTGGAGTGCTCCAGTAAGACGAGTAGCCGAGTCCTTCACTGCCTATCTTCCTTTCGCATTGCTCAGCTTTATCGTTCTCTATTTTGGGATTCACTCCGTTTATGACTGGAGTCATCCAGAGCACGTCAAAGGTGACATTGTTCTTGAAGGAAAAGCGTCGTACTTAAATGTCACCTTCTTTGTGATTCGTAACTTAGTAGCGCTTGGCGCTTGGTTGTTTTTCGCAAAGAAAATGGTCGGTAACTCAATCGCTCAGGATGCAGATGGCAACGTCGTCTACACCGCTAGAAACAAAGCATTGGCTCCAGGGTTTTTGATCGTATTTGCGATCACTTTCACCATGGCATCGTTTGACTTGTTGATGTCACTAGACCCGCATTGGTTTAGTACCATGTTCGGTGTCTATACCTTTGCAGGACTCTTTTATTCGACTCTGGCACTTACAGCAGTTGTTACTGTTTACTTGCGTCGTAAGGGTGTTTTGACCGGTATTGTGAATGATAATCATATGCATGACTTGGGTAAGTTCATGTTCGCGTTCACGATCTTTTGGGCGTACATCGGCTTCTGTCAGTACATGTTGATTTGGTATGCAAACATCCCAGAAGAAACCATGTACATGATGCATCGTACACATGGGGGCTGGTTGTATGTCTCCTTGTTCCTCTTCATCGGTAAGTTTTTAACTCCATTCTTTATGCTGATTCCTCGCGATGCAAAGCGAAGCGACTCCCTNNTCTTTATGTTGTTTGCACAATGGGTAGATATGCTCTGGCTGGTGCAGCCTGAATTCTTCTCAGAAGGCCCACGCATCAGCTGGATGGAAGTAGGAACCACGATCGGATTCCTAGGAGTATTCGGATTTTTCGTGATTCGGTTCTTAGGCAAGAACAACATCGTGGCAATCAAAGATCCACGCTTGGCTGAGTCTGTATTTCATCATCATCAGTAAACTATCGCGCGGAGTTACTTCAATCAATACACTCAAATAGAACTATCCATAGAGTCCCTGGTTTAGCGTTAGAGCTGAGCTAGGGACTTTTGGTTTTTGGGTAGATTTCGACGCCGAAAGTAGATGAACTTGAAAGCCACAAGCAATGCCACTGCCCCTGGATAGCCGCATATGCGGCATTCCGAGGTTCTCTGGAGAACCTCACTACTACTGCTTCAAAAGTCCGTTTCGATCGAGACGTGAAGGAGTGAAGGCATCGGCCGTAGCATTCAAGAGAGAATTGCAGTGTCCGCCAATCCAATTGGAAACTTTCGGAAAATTCATCCGTGCGTAATAGATGGCCCCTGCAGAGAAAAGATACTTCTGATATCGATCAGCAATAGGGATACCCAGGGCTTTCATCGTAAAGCCAAAGACGGAAAGAAGAGAAAGAGTAGCATTTTTGACGTTACCAATAGCGACGATTTTCCGCCTCTTGTCAGCCTTTTCTTCGTCGCTCAGGTCTCTACGTGCGTCGAGTGCTTCAAGCTGTCGGACGGTATGCTCGTAGATGGCGACATCTCCGGGAGCCTGTACCGCTGTAGTTCGCAAAGTCAGCCAAAAATACTCGGTAATGAACTTACCTAGGTCGCTAAATATGGTGGGCTCAAGTCCTGACAGGTAGAGTCCAACCGCGAAAGCTGAATTAAAGATGCCCTCAAGAATCGCCCATTTCCCAAACTCCTCCGACTTCGAAAACATCCAATAATTGCNNCCATTTTTCTTTGGATCGATAAAATTCAAACTCTTCCCAATCTCCAAATTCTTCGACGATGTGCTCTTCCAATTGGCGATTGATCGCGTCTGGATTGATCACTACCTCTGAGGGTTTTGCTCCCCTGGACTTTACGGCCGTCATCGCTGCTTTTAGCTTCTCTCGCATATACCAGCGGTTAAATTTGCTTTGGTTTTCGTCTTTAAGCTTTTTTACAGCGAGAAGGGCTTTGCGGATTTCATCTCTCTCTGAGACGAGACTGAGAAAGGTCTTTCGGGAAACACCGTAAAAGTACTCCAAAATGTACGAATTGATGAGCATCAGTCCGAGTTTTTCATTGTACCAGGTAAAGTATCCGACTAGAGCTCCCATTCCAGCACCAAGGGCCGCGGTATCAGCAAAAGGAACGCCTTTAGATAAACTCACAACATAAGCGACTTGAGTGCCGGCGATAAGAAATTTGCCGATCGTGAGTATTCCGACATTGCGATCGATGAGAAAANNGAAAATCGACGCCCCGCTTTTTAAACTTCTCTAACGCGTTATCCGGGAGTTTGTGAGACTTCACATGCTTGGTCAGAGATTTAAATCTCTCCAGGTGACGCTGAAATCCAAGGCCGAGAGTCTGTGGGCTGCGGCCTAAGGAGGGTTCAATACTGGTCGCTTCCACGTCCAGATTTGGATTAGCTTTTTTCGCTTCTAGAATGTCTTTTTCGGTCCAAGAAAGTAAGGTCTCGAGTTCTTCGTCGGTTCTCACCTGAGCAAAAGAAAACTCGTGGTGAACCTGAACCTCTTGCCCTGTAATGGAGATGATCGTTTCTGGGGTGGTGCTTAGGGTGACAAGCTCAAGGGGTGGCTTTGCGTCGGCTGAGTTAGGATCGACTGGGTTAGATTGCCCAAATGACGGTAAAGCTGTAGCTAAACCAATCCCCATGAAAGTACTTAAAATCATGAAGAAAAATCTTGGAGCTAATCTCACCATACTTCTCGACCGCAATTCCTTTAACTTGACCTCCGCCGGGACTGCCGGCTTCGTTGGATGACCCAACACACAGACGGGCGGTAATACCCCAAAAAAACTAAATTGTCAGACTTTTTTATGCAGCCTTCTTATAGGGTTGCGTCGCTTTTTCAGTGTCGGCGTCTTGCTCCTGAACCGGGTGCGGCTGCTTCACAGGCAGGTCGATAATGAAGCGTGTGTTTGGATAACGCGTGTCCAAGGAGAGCTTACCTTGATGATCTTCGATAATACCCTTGGAAATACTGAGGCCTAGGCCCGTTCCGGATCCCACTCCCTTGGTCGTAAAGAAGGGTTGCATGATCTTATCCGCGATCGATTTTGGGATGCCTTTTCCGCTGTCCGTCACATAAATGATGATTCGGTCATCTTTCTGAAATGCTTCGAGTTCGACCCAAGGGTCTACTGTTCCCAATACGGCATCGTGAGCATTATTCAATAAATTAAGTATAACTTGGGCGATCTGCGCGGCACGGCAATCCAAGTTAATGTTTTTAGATATCTTAAGATTGAGATGAACCTTATGTTGTTTGTATCGCTCCGTGCAGAGCTCCAATGTGTCTTCGATAATAGGTTCGAGAGCATTGGCAACGAACGGATCGTTCTCCGCATTTCTGGAGAAGGCACGTAGCCCTCGTACGATCTTAGATATTCGCATGGCTGTAGCAGAGACCCGATCGAGGTCTGCGAAGATAGAAGCCTGTGTAGATGTGCCTTTTTTGATCTGACTTTTGATGAGGGTTGTCTTGCCTAAAATAATGGCAAGCGGATTGTTGATTTCGTGCGCGATGCCACTTGCCATCTCTCCTAGGGTAGACATCTTAGATGCTGTAAATGATTTCATTCGCTCAACTTCGAGCTCTTGCTGCGCATGTTCTTTTTCCATAGCGACTGAAGCTAGTTGAACGGCCGTATCAAGCAAAATTGCCTCTTGCTCACTGATTTGATCGAGAGGGCTAGCGACATAAACCTGAAAGCTCCCTAAGATTTGAGAGTGCAAATTTTTGATTGGGATGCACTGAAACGGATGGATCCCTAGATGTTGAGCTGCGGCGATTTCTAACTCATTTGAGAAGCCTTCTTGGGCGCGATTGATAAATTCTTGCGGCATCGATGGAGCGGTATAGATCAGAAATTTTTGCTTTTCTGAATCGTATTTTGTCACCACGATTTTACTTCCAGCGATTTGCGATTCGATGAGGTGCACCACTTCTGACAAGACCAGATAAGTCGACTGACTTCGCGCGATGCTGGTTAATATTTCCTTCTGATGGCTGAGGAGTGCCTCTGTTCGCTTCTGATCAGAGATGTCCATGTGCATGCCAACCATGCGTACCAACTTGCCTTGAGCATTCCGTACACAACCCCCTCGGCAGAGGATCCAGCGATACCGGGTATCTTTGTGTTTCAATCGATAGACGATCCGAAATTCTGGGATTCTATTTTCGATATAATTTTGAAGCGTGTTGACGAAGAGGTCCAAATCTTCTGGATGAATGCGGTTTTGCCATTCGACAAAATCACTCGAGATTTCGTCGGGCTTGTATCCCAGTACTGATTTCCAAACGTCCGAAAAGTAAATGTGATCATGCTCGGCATCCCAGCTCCAGAGACCTTCGTTAGATCCTTCGATCGCTTGCTTAAATCGAACATGCTCGGTGTTATCTGATGCAGTCCATGCGAGGAGTTGCCCTCGTTGATCGTCAGTGTTCTGGATCTCCGTCAGAGTAATTTCAAGATGTCGCTGACCTTGAGTTGCGTGTTCAAATATTTCTTGAAAGCGGACAGTATATTTACGTTCGACTGCTTGCTCACAGTACTTAATCCAAGTAGAAAAAAAACCTTCGGTTTCTTTTGGTTCCGAAAACTGAAAAAGTGCCTGCGCGATTTGTGTGCTTTGTAAATGAATGATCTTTCCATTGCGGAATTCTAGAATTCCCATCAGAAGTGGGCTGGTTTCGTAAATTTTCTCAGTCAGGGGATCAAGCCTGAGGGTAGATTTATGCGGCATCTCTATTGCGGATCGGTAAAACCCCAGGAGATCTATAAAACTAAAATCTGGACCCAAAGAAGAGAGTCAAAGGTTTGACGTGTGAGAATTTAACCTCTGAAAAAACGAACCAGATAAATACTCCAGAGGTCCGCGACAGCGCCGCCGATGTAAGCGATGAGACTCAAATTAACCCACAGAAAAAAATGGAGCCATTGTTTGCTTTCAGGTTCTTTTACAAAAGCTCTCAGTTGCCAAAGCAATTTGGCACTCATGATGATCGCCACAATCAAATATAACCCATGAACGGGTAAAAAGAGTGGTCCGCCTAGAGCCAACGCCACATACGCTAAGCACCAGATAACGATTTGCAAGACAGTTACGCCAGTGCCTTTAGAAACGGGAAGGGTGGGGACACCGCCCATGGCATAGTCTTGTTTGTATTTCAGTGCGAGGACCCAAAAATGGGGCATCTGCCAAAAAAAGAGAATCATGAAGAGATAAATCCCTCCGGGATGCCAGATCTCTCCGCTTGCAGCAACGTATCCCATTAAAATAGGGAGCGCTCCAGGGATGGCTCCAGGTACTGCGGCAAACGCATACTTTCGCTTCCACCAAAGTGTGTAGAGGACGTTATACGAAAAAACCGCAAGTGCACCCAGGAGACCCAGCATCGGTNNGAGTTACAGCGATAAAAAATGTCGCTTCTCCGACCGATAGGCGTCCACTCGGCAAAGGGCGACTTGCCGTTCGCGGCATTTCTGCATCGATTTTTCTTTCTTGAAGTTGATTAAGAGCAGACGAACCCGAGCCCAAGAGCAAGATGCCGATCAAAGTAACCAACATATGGCCCAAATCCAAAGGGCGCTCAAAAGGATGTCCGGCGAGATAGCCTCCCAGCACACTGATCAGCACGAGCGCTACGATTCCCGATTTGGCGAGTTCTTTATACGTGCTTAGAAGCGACGAGTTGTTTAGCGTGTGTATAGCCATTTTAATGCTCCCAGGCGGACCGCCGCATAAAAAAGAGAAATCCAAAGCAGGTCCTGCGTCAACTCAAACAAAAACCGAGAATGAAAACTTAAGCCACTTGCTAGAGTTCCAAGTTCAAGGACTGCCATCATCCCACCGAGCGCTAAACTATGTCGAACAGTGCGCGCAAGGGAAGGCAAATGCTTAGATGTTTCAACCGCCATACGAAGCAATAAGAAAAGGAGTGCGAGTCCTAACCAGCGATGTACGACGAAAGGAGGTGTTTCTCTTCCAAGTCCGGGATGCTCAAAATGGAGCACTACGCTCAACACCATTTGCAGTGTCAGCGGTCCAAGCGCCCAGCTTGCAATTGAGGGAAGCTTCTCTGTGCCTGCTAGCTGAGGATCTGCGGCACTCGTCGATGCCTTAAGTAAAAGGAGCAGGCCTAGGCTGAGCATCATCTCGATTCTGATCCAGATTTCGACGGGCATCTGCATATCAGCACGGCCGATCGCCCAGTAGACCAGAGGAGAAGAGATGAGAATAATCAGAGCTAGAGAACGCCAGACGGTGGGATGTTCCTTTTTAAAGAAAAAAACAAAACAGGCGATATTAGATGCCAATAAAATCAGGTGAATCCAAGGCAGAGAATGAGTGATCCAAAAGAGTTTGATCAAACTGATCGCCGCCAAAATCAAAAAGGTCAGAAGTTGACTCCAGTTTTTAATTCGATCTTCTTTTTGGTGAGTCACTCATGATCCCTTTCCGTCTAAGTAAGATGAGTCTTTAGTACATTATTGACTTGGCTTCCACCTGACTCTATGCAAAAACTGAAACTCAAGCCATGACATCTGGGAATAGCATGTATGCGTTTTAGAGAACGACCATCAATTTATTTCTTTGCTATCGTTTGTTCTGTTTTTTGTTTTTGCGTTCTCGCTCTTTTTAATTCAGCTCATTCATTTGCGACAGTATCTAATTCAGCACCCAATTCGGCGTCAGTTACGAAATCCAGCACAAAATCCAGCCAAAATTCCAATACAGAGCAGCCNNTGATACGGCGCCAGAACTTGAAGGAGTTGGCATTTTTGAGAAGCTTGGAGAGCAAGTTTCAATACAAGATCTAAAATTTCAAAATGAGAAAGGTGAGTCCGTCACCCTCTCGAAGTACTTCGAATCCAAAAAACCAGTGCTCTTGACGCTCGTGTACTATGAGTGTCCTAACCTCTGTAATTTCATGTTAAATGGTCTGACTGACTCTCTGCGTGAATTTCCTTGGACTCCAGGGAAAGAGTTTGAGCTCGTTACTGTAAGTATTAATCCTAGCGAAAAGCCCGCACTAGCCGAGAAGAAAAAAGCATCCTATCTCAAGGCCTACGGTAGACCGGAAGCTGCGTCGGGCTGGCATTTTTTAACGGGCGAAGAAAGTTCAATTAAGAAACTCGCATCGGAAGTCGGTTTCGGTTATCGTTACGACGATCAAGAAAAGCAGTATGCTCATAGCGCGGCACTTTTTATTTTGACGCCTGAAGGAAAGATTTCGCGTTACCTTTACGGAATTCAGTATGAGCAACAGGATATGAAACTGGCTCTTCTTGAAGCTTCGAATGGTCGTATCGGTACGATAGTGGATCGCTTTTTATTGTTCTGCTATCGGTATGATCCGAAGACGAGAAAGTATTCTTTGTTTCTGACTAAGCTNNCGGGAACGACGGTAGTTTTTGGGGGCTATCTTGCTGTTTTTTGGCGACGGCAGCGTCGACGTCAGGATAAAGCATAAAGCCAGATGAAGGACTCTTTAGGAGATAAATGGTCATGTTTGTGAATGAAGCTTTTGCCGGTACACTGCCCATCCAAGGGACCGACGTTGCTGTCGCTTGGGACCAGCTTTATAACTTCTTGGTCTGGTTGAGCGTATTTTTCTTTATTCTTGTTGTAGGCGGAATGATCTATTTTGCCATCAAGTACAGACGCAAACCAGGAGTTCGATCTAAGTACATTACCGGAAACCATTTGATCGAAGCGATCTGGACTATCATTCCAACGATCCTGCTTCTCGTGATTTTTGCCTGGGGATATGTCGTTTATAACAAAATGACACGCGCTCCTTCAGATGCTTATGAAGTTCGAGTCATCGGAAAACAGTGGCTTTGGAATTTTCAGTATGAAGATGGCCGCACCACTACAGGTGAGCTCTTTGTTCCTATTAATCGTCCGGTTAAGCTCGTCATGAGCTCAGAAGACGTAATCCACAGCTTTTTCATTCCTAACTTCCGTGTAAAACAAGACGTCGTACCAGGTATGTATACGAGCGTAT
>DBAE01000135.1:0-4669 GCA_002291495.1 Bacteriovoracaceae bacterium UBA1018
GCGTAGGTCTCAGTCAAACCTCCTACGCACGGGAGTTTTACCTCGATCTCGGGGCCGGCTTTTCTCAAATCACCGGCGGTTCCACCTTTTTTGGAGGTGGGCCCTCACTCCTAAATATTGGAGTCGCGGGAAACGGCACTTTAGCGATTGCATTAGCGCCTTCCAGCTCTATTCTTCAATTTTACTTTGGCCTCCAACACCGTTTGGTAACAGGGTCGGAAAATGGCCGCTCGTATGGTCTGCAAGCGTCNNCCCTAGGAGCCACACCTTTTATATACAAGAGCTCACCAGCCACTGAGGGCGGTCTCATGGGTTATAAACGCTCTTCAGGCACAGCTTTCGTCGCTGAAGGACAGTTTCTCTTCCCGATCACGCCAGCAATCGCATTTGGACTCTCGGGAGCATTCCAGGGTGTCTACTACAAAGGAGACCTTTCACCGATGCCGATCATTGATGCTGGCGCATTTTTCCGGTTCTTTATCGGACGCGGAGGCTCAGGAGGCGGCGGCGGTGGCGGCTCGAGCTTTGGTGGATGGAGATATCCTTACGGAGTACCAATTCGTTAGATAGAAAAACAGAGGCCCAACTACCTATCAGGTAATCGGGCCTCTGTTTTTCTATCTTATCTTTTTATCTGCTCTTTTTGTCTTAAATCAGACGTCGCGTTATGCGGCTTCGCCTGGATTTGCTCGGGCGATTTTACGTTTATCTAATCCGTATTTATCGACCTTCATAATCAAGCCAGCACGTGAAATGCCAAGCTCTTTAGCTAAACGACTCTTATTCCAGTTAGTACGCTTAAGACCTTCTTTGATCATGGTCTTTTCGAGTTCTTCGAGCGCGTCTTTTAACTTACCTGCTACACGCACACCTTGAACTTTAGATTGTTCACCGTGCTCGCGAATACGCTGAGAAAGAAGATCCGCAGAGATTCGCGGATCATCACCAGACAATACAATGAGACGCTCAACTTCGTTTTCAAGCTCACGGATATTACCTGGCCAAGTGTAATCAAAGATCTTTTCAATCGCACGTTTTGCCAATGGCTTAACCGCAATTCCCTTTTCTTTACATCCACGAGCCATAAAGTGATCCACAAGAATTGGGATGTCTTCTTTGCGTTCACGAAGTGGTGGAACCACCAAGTTAATCACGTTGATACGGTAATACAAATCTTCTCGGAACGTGCCTTGTTCGATCATCTCCTTAAGGTCGCGGTTAGTAGCCGCTACGACTCGAACATCTACTTTACGTTGATCTGTCCCGCCGACTGGAGTCAAAGTTCCTTCTTGTAAGACACGAAGAAGCTTAACTTGCATCGTAGGAGACATGTCGCCGATTTCGTCGAGGAACAATGTTCCTTTATCTGCCGCTTCGAAAAGACCTTTCTTATCTTTAACAGCACCGGTGAACGATCCTCGGACGTGACCGAATAATTCACTGTCTAATAGGTTTTCGTTGAAGGCAGAGCAGTTCACGGTAACGAATTGAGCATCTTTTCTTGGAGAGTTAAAATGGATTGCACGAGCAATCAATTCTTTACCGGTACCATTTTCGCCTTGAACCAGAACCGTTGATTCTGAATTCTTAATCTTGTCTAATACAGCATAAAGTTCCTGCATTGGCTTAGATTTACCAATCATAGAATCGTAGCTGTAACGTGAACCGAGTTGGTTATTGAGAGCATTAATTCGCTCTTCACGTTTACTAATTTCAGTATGGAAAGTCACAATTTCTTGAGCAACTAAATCGACGAGTTCATAGAAATACTTCATCTCTGCAGCACTCAGAACACGCAGTCTCGATACAGCTTGTTCAAACGCTTCAGGATCAATTCCCCAGCCTTGGACAGTGGCGCGAGCTTTTTCTTTTTGCTCAGCGGTTAAAGGTTTCTCGATGTAGGAGTAAGCAAATACACTTCCTAAAAATTCGTTATCCACAGTAATGCGCGAAACGAGAATATTTTCTAAGCCAGTAGGCCCAGTAACAACAAAGTGAGGCTGATCACTCTTAAAGGCTTGCTCATTGGCCGAAGCAAAAGCCTTAAGAACATTTTCTCGTCCTTTGTCTTTAGGAAGGAGATGGGCAGAAAGTGGATTTTTAAATTCACGCTGGCGATCAAGTGGATCGTAATTTTTTACATTCCCTCGTTCGTCAACGAAGAAGATCTCAGTGTTAAACCATTGAGATAAAATCCCTTCCAATTTTCTAATCACGTGAATGTGCTTTAGCTCTTCCCAATTAATCATGGCGATTCTCTCCTGATATACTCATCGGAGTAAATCGCACTGGGATTGAGAACTGTCTTTAATTTTTTCAGGTTGCGGCAAAAAATTCGACAGTTTCAAAGAGTTAGACAGTGCTCAAATGTTAAGATTGAGCATTCTTTAGCCGCTTACTCTACTCTTTAATCAAGATTTCAAATGCTTGCTGAACTTTACTATCCCAAGTTTGAGGGCCAACCCACTTGGCCACGATCTGTTGCCGCTTGTTCAAAACATAGGTTTCTGGAAATTGATAACTACCAAACTTATCCGAAACGCTCATATCTGGATCGATAACGGACAAGATTTGATCCGTCTTTTCTTTTTCTGGAAAAACACGGTGAGCATCTGTCCACTTTTTATCTAAGCTGACAAAGAGCCATTTTATTGGCGCACCTGAATGTTCTGAGGAAAACTTTTTTGCGAACTCGAGTAACTCGGGTAGCTCTTCCAAGCACGGTGGACACCAGGTTGCCCAAAAATGAACAATCACTACTGAGCCTTTTAAGTCTTCAAGATCGAGCTTTTTACCTTGTGCGTCTTTCAGACTAAATGAAGGAGCAAACCTCAAAGAAGGGTTAATCGTTCCCCCAGAACCACCATCAATTCTATTTATGTAAAAAAACGTTCCGACTGCTGCTAGCGTCAACGCAACGCCGAATGAGATGAGGATTTTTGCCTTCTTAGTCATGTACTTATCCTACGGTAACATTTAACTCTTTGAAATAATTAATTATTCAACAAATAACCCGGGCTACGGATTAATTAAGTCCGATATAACAATAACTTAGAGTGATCGCCTATTGCATGCGGTTTAAAAACTCCCTTATAATAAAGTTATGAGTCACGCACTTGTGCTCAATGCTACTTTCGAACCCCTTCAAATCGTGACATGGCAACGCGCCATGCAACTTCTTTTTCAAGGTAAAGTCGAAGTCGTCGAAGAATCAGATCACGAAATTCGCACTGTGCGTTTCTCGATGAAGGTCCCTGCTGTCCTGCGACTACTCACTTATGTTCCACTAAATCGCAAAAAACAGATCGTTCGATTTTCCCGCTCTAATATTTTTGTTCGGGATGCAAACAAGTGTCAGTACTGTGGCCACAAATTTAACAAATCCCATCTCACTCTGGATCACGTCATACCAGTCGTACAAAAAGGAGAGAAAAATTGGGAAAATATCGTCACTGCTTGTAAGCCCTGTAACCAAAAAAAGGGAGGAAGAACTCCCGCACAAGCAGGAATGGCTTTGATCAAAAAACCAAGACGCCCGATGTGGTTGCCTGCTACGACGGTCGCCATGGGAGTAGCCGTGACTCCGGACCGATGGAAAATTTATCTGAAACTTGAAAGACAAAACATCCAAGAAGGCATCACCGGTGACGAATCGGATGATATCGATTAGCGAATAAAACCACGGGCAAAAAGNNATCTCAATCTACGCAAGCCGTAGGTACGACGACTCCTAAGCAATCCATCCAGAATTGGATTGCCCATGCTGTGCAGACCTACGGAGACCTTCTTTATGACCTCTGCGAAAGTGTGCTCTGGAGTCCGAACAACGCACCCTTCGCGTTTCGCGCGATCATCAAAGATCTCAAAAAAAATCGTAGCAGTAACCCTTTCCAAGATTACGAACGGGCATGGGTCCTTCAGATCGCTTGTCAGAGACTCCGAAAGTTAGCTCTAGGAAAAGCACGTCGCTTAACCCCGCCAGAGCAAATCATGTTGGACTCCACTCAGAATATAGACTCTCGTATCCGCCAATTCGATTCTTACTTTCACCGATTGACCACGGATGAACAGATTCTTTTACTTCTTCGAGATAAATACGGCATACCCTACCCAGAAATTTCAACAGCAATGGCTATTCCTGAAGACTCAATCAAAATGCGCAGACAACAGGCGCTACGCACTCTTGAAGAATGGCTCTGGAGCGAGCCAGCATGAACTGTTTTGAATGGCAAAATCGAGCCTCTGATTATGTTGATGGCACTTTAATCGGCCAATTGCGCCGCCAAGCAGACGAGCATTTGGAGAGTTGTGAACACTGTCGCACAAAACATTCGCGCTTCTTGACTATTCTTGCACAAATTTCTTCTCAGCCCAGATCTGCGCTTCCAGTGCCGCTACGAAAAGCACCCTTGTCGTTAAATCTTCCTAGACTAGATATTCAGAATACAAAGTCCAGATGGCAGGATACTCCTTGGTTTATTCGGACAGGTGTAGAAGGTCTTGGGATTGCCACTCTCATTATCCTAGTGATCGCAATGGTTCCAAAAATTCGATCATTCTATGATCGTAGTGTAGAAAGACGGCTAGAAGCTTTCACGTTAGCTGAGATCAATGCTGAGAAACAGATTGCAGACTCATTGCCTCCGACAGCAGTTATGGTCCGAGGAAA
>DBAE01000135.1:4693-11743 GCA_002291495.1 Bacteriovoracaceae bacterium UBA1018
GGCCAAAAATAGTAAAAACACTTTCAGAATTGAAAGTACCCCCAGAAACTCCTGGATTTGGAGGCGTCGAGGCTCCAGGCGGAATTCAATTTGATCTTTTTATTTCTCAGAGCCTCATTCCAGAATTGAAGCAGCAGCTCCAAACATTGGCTAGCGCTAACTCTGCAAAAGCAGAAACTCCAGCAGACCCTCGAGACGCACGCTTAGATGAAGCCTTCACTTGGTATAAAAACAAAAGTAAACGTCCCGTACCCAGCGGCAAAGCTCGGGTCGTGATCTGGCTTTCACAGATGTGACGTAGTCTAGTTCGGACGGAGCCAGTGCGACGAAGGCCCTACTTTAAGGGTTTCGAAATCTCTTCCATGTCTTTCAAAATATCTGAAGCAGGAAGTCTTAAATAAATGGCTTGGCCCTTCATTCGGGAATGATCAATCTTTTCTTTACCTGTCGCCGTTGAAAAATCACCATCGGTCAATTTTTTCATAGGTGCCATTCTGCCATCCTTAGAAAATTGATTCGCGGCCGCTGATACAATCTCGTATCGTGCCGTGTTGAAGATTTGTTTTTCTTCAGTGCCTAAGTTGGAAGGACGTTCCAACCTGATGCTTGCTGCATTTTGATTTTTCTGTGCATTTGCAATGAAATCTTTCTCGCGTTCAGCCTGGTCTTTACGACGATCTTCTTCACCGGTTCCTTTTTCACCGTCAAAACTCTTAAGTGCAGACTTATAAGCCTGCTCATCGAGCTTTAAAGTGCCATCTGGATTTGTGACTGCTACAGTAACGGTTCCAGATCTCGGATCGTCTGGATCTCTCAAAATCGTCTTAAACTGAACAAAATCTTTAGGATCTGGTTTTCGCACTGGAGACCGAGCCCATTCAGAAACTTGATTCTGAGAGATCTTGCGATCTTGAGGCTTCATTTTTTGAAAGCTTGCATCTACTTCTTCGAGTGAAGGGATATCGATTGGATGCTCATCCAATGGACCATCGAAAGCTACAGTGAATGCCGACTGCACTTCACCAGGAGCTTGCGGGCCATTACGCCCACGCCCTCTCAGGCGTCCAACTTCCGTTTCGCTTGCAGCAGTTGCTTTCTGAAGAGCATTCATACGAGTGAACTGATCTCGCTGGTAACGACCAAAACAAGCTTTAGCGTTGGCCAGATTTTTACTCGAAGACTCTGCCGCAGTACAGGACATGCCCATGATTCGAAATACAGCATCGAGCTGGGCTGTTGACTGACTAGGACTTTGCAAAACTCCTCGGACATATGAAACGCTGAGTTTGACGGTCCTTATTTGAAGGACCAGATTTTCAATAGCATGTTCATGTATTTCTGAGATTTGAGCGTAGGGCTTTGATCTAGGCAAGGCCATCTCGTTGGAGGGAGCTGAGGCCTTCTTCGTCTGAATATTTTGCGAACCAAAAGTCTTAGGGGCTACTGCGCCAGAATCTGCGCGAACTTGCGCCGGCGAACTCATCCAGAGACAGAGTCCCGTCAGCAATGCAGTTTGGCTAATGTTTTGAAATACCCCAGATTTCATTCCCCTACTCCTACCTCTTATTAAGCAAGGATGGAGCCAGACAGGGTCTGCTATCTATTTGATTTTAATAGACTTTTAATGTCGCTTCTTTGCTATCGTTACATTATTGATCAGCCCATTAACGACTGTACAATCTTTAGCCAAAATTGATCTGGCTTTGCCAGAACGCAAAAAAGCCCTGCCTCGAATTTCGAAGCAGGGCCTTTATGAACTATCTTATCAAATTCAGCTTATGAGCTGCCTGACTTGTTATTTGCAGAAGGAGTCTTGCGAGCCGCGCCAGTTTTAGCACTTGCTCCCTTAGCCTTCTTTACTCCGCCTTCAGCGCCCTTTTTGGACTTAGAAGAGAAAAGCTTTTTGAAGCGCTTCAACGGATCAACCGTTGGAGCATCAGTGTCTTTTCCTTCTGCAGCAGAAGCATCAGTAGCTTTCGCCTTCTTCTTGCGATCAATTGCTGGATGATCCACGAGCTCCAATACTGCCATTTCAGCAGCATCGCCCCATCGGCGTTCAGCGATCTTCAACACGCGAGTGTATCCACCAGCACGTGCTTTGTAACGCTCAGCCAATGTGCTGAATAGCTTCTTCACGATTTCGTTGTCACGTGTTCTGTCGAACGCTAGACGACGAGAAGCTGGCGATCCAGACTTGCCCAAGGTAATCAATCGATCTACCACGCGACGAATTTCTTTCGCCTTCTGAACGGTAGTGATGATCTGTTCTTTTTCGATCACCGAGTTCGCCATATTTCTAAACAGAGCGACTCGATGAGAGGTATTTCGGCCAAATTTACGACCGTCTACACTATGTCTCATAATTTACTCCCTAATCCTTAATCTTCGATATCGTCTGTTCCGTCGAAGTCATCAGACTTCTGACGATCACTCATGATGCGATTCTCATCAACATCAGAATCAGCCGGTTTTGGAGGCTGAGATGGAGCTACAAATCCATCCAACTTCATACCCAAGCTTAATCCCATTTCACCCAAGATATCTTTGATCTCATTCAAAGACTTACGACCAAAGTTCTTGGTTTTGAGCATTTCAGCTTCAGTCTTTTGCACAAGTTCATAGATGTACTTGATGTTTGCGTTTTGCAGACAGTTTGCAGATCTGACGGAAAGCTCGAGCTCTTCAACAGATCGGTAAAGATTTGGATTGAACTGAGAGCTGCCTTCTTCCTTCGCCATAGCGACAGGTTCAGGCTCCTCATCAAAGTTCAAGAATACAGAAAGTTGATCTTTCAAGATCTTGGAACCTAAAGACACTGCATCTTCTGGCTCAACAGATCCATCAGTCCAAACTTCAAGTGTAAGCTTATCAAAGTCAGTTCTTTGACCAACACGGCTTTGTGTAACTGTGTAGTTCACACGGCGAATTGGAGAGAAGAAGCTGTCAACTGGGATCCAGCCAACTGGCATATCTTCAGCTTTGTTATTTTCTGCTGGTTGGTAACCACGGCCACGGTTGACCTTGATTTCCATGCGCAATTTACCACCGCGTCCAAGAGTCGCAATGTGTTGATCTGGGTTCAGAACTTGTACGTCTTCTGAAGCAATGATGTCAGAGGCAACAACGGTAGCTGGACCGTCTTTCTCGATAACAACGATTGATTCTTCAGTGTGAAGACGGAAACGAACTTCTTTCAAGTTCAGGATAATTTCTGCGACGTCTTCAGTAACATCTGGGATCGGAGTGAACTCATGGAGTACGCCATCGATCTTTACTGCAGTAACTGCAGCACCTTGAAGGGAAGACAACATCACTCGGCGAAGAGAATTGCCAAGAGTAAGGCCAAATCCGCGCTCGAGCGGCTTAGCAATAAACTTCCCGTAATTCGGGGTAAGTGTTTCTTTGTCGACATCTAATGCTTTTGGCTTGATCAAATCGCGCCAGTTTTTTTCTAACATTCCATTTCTCCTTAATTCCAAGCGATCCTCGCCAGGCTTCATGCCTCAGCCATGCGGACCAAGTGGGTGACGACAAAGCAGGACCCTTTCCAAGAGTCCTGCTTCGCCCATTCGAGATATTTTCTCAAATCAACTAACTTTATTTCGAATACAATTCGACGACCAAACGTTCTTCCATTGGAGCAGTGATATCATCACGCACCGGAAGATCGCGGATTCGAGCTTTGAAAGTAGTAGCGTCTAATTCCAACCATTGTGGAATTTCGCGACGTTTTACTGCTTCAAGCGCTCCGCCGATACGAGCTACTGGTCGGCTTCCTTCACGAACTTCAACAACATCACCTTTTCCAATCATGAAAGAAGGAATGTCTACACGCTTGCCGTTCACAGCAAAATGACCGTGACGAACAAGTTGGCGTGCTTCTGCGCGAGAATTTGCGAAACCTGAACGGTAAGCAACGTTATCCAAACGGCGCTCTAACATGGAAAGAAGGTTAGAACCTGTGATTCCTTTAGTGCGATCCGCTTTTTCGAAAAGCTGGCGGAATTGTTTTTCCAACAATCCGTAAATTCTTTTGATCTTTTGCTTCTCACGAAGCTGAAGTCCGTATTCAGAAAACTTGATACGTCCTTGACCGTGTTGTCCTGGCGGATATCCACGTCTTTCGAACGAACACTTTTCAGTGTAACAACGATCACCCTTCAAGAAGAGCTTTTGATTTTCTCTGCGGCAAAGGCGACAAACTGATCCATTATAACGAGCCATAACTTAGACCCTTCTCCTCTTTGGTGGGCGGCATCCATTGTGTGGAATTGGAGTTACATCTTCGATGAATGTCACTCTGAGACCTACAGAGGAAAGAGCACGAAGAGCTGATTCACGTCCAGCACCTGGACCGCTTACGAAAACTTGTACTGAACGCATGCCATTCTCTACTGCTTTTCGGCCAGCATCTTCAGCTGCAACCTGAGCGGCAAATGGTGTGTTCTTACGTGATCCACGGAAACCCTTTCCGCCAGCACTTGCCCAGCAGATTGCGTTGCCCATAGTATCAGTCACTGTAACGACAGTGTTGTTGAATGAAGAAAGAACATAAACGTTTCCAGATGAAACGCTTTTCTTTCCTTTTTTAACTTTCTTTACGATCCCATCAATGCTGGCCGGAGCAGCAACTGCAGGAGCGTCTTTTTTTGGCTCTGTTTTGGCGCCTTCTTGTTTTTGATCTGACATATTAATCCTTATTGTCTTATCTTGTCTGTTCAGCGATTACTTCATCGCCTTAACGGACTTCTTACCTGCAATAGCCACTGCTGGACCCTTACGAGTACGAGCATTGGAGTGCGTTCTTTGACCATGAACTGGGAGTCCTTTACGATGTCTGACTCCGCGGTAACATCCCAAATCAACGAGACGTTTAATGTTCATGCTCACTTCACGCCGAAGATCTCCCTCGACACGATGATTGCGATCGAGAATTTCACGAATCTTTTGAAGTTCAGCTTCAGTCAAACCGTCAGACTTTTTAGCCAAGTCTACGTTTGCTTCTTCCAAAATTTTTCTAGCTGCGGGACGACCAATTCCATAAATGTAGGTCAACGCCACTTCCATACGCTTGTTGCGCGGGAGATCTATTCCAGCGATACGGGCCACTTGCTACCTTCCTTTCAAATCAAATCTACTACTAAAACTGTATTAACCCTGGCGCTGTTTGTGGCGAGGATTTTCACAAATCACTCGAACTACGCCTGCGCGGCGGATTACTTTACACTTGTCACAAATCTTTTTTACCGATGCGCGAACTTTCATAGAAAACTCTCCGCCACTCCACTTTAAATCGCCTACTGTCTAAATAAGCGTAATTATTATCTTTTTTTCACAAAACTTAGCTACTCACTCACGTATGAACGAGAAGTCAAGCATACTAAGTAATGACGAAATCCCACGAGTAATAGACAATCTCGCGAGAAAATGCAAACGCATAAGCGAAAAAAAGATCGCTAATGACGTCTCCATCCGCCACTACACAGAACCTATTCAAGCCTTGTCAGAATTTCAGGGCCGTTCGGCGTAATTGCAACTGTATGCTCAAAATGAGCTGATAAGGCTTTATCTACAGTTACAGCCGTCCATCCATCATTCAAAACTTTAACCTCATGTGAACCAGCATTAATCATAGGTTCGATGGCCAAAACCATTCCTACTTTGAGCTGAAGTCCCTTCCCTTTGGGGCCATAATTGGGCACCTGAGGATCTTCATGAAGCGCACGTCCTATACCGTGTCCGACGAATTCCCGTACCACGCCGTATCCAAACGGTTCAACATAATTTTGGACGGCATGACCAATATCGAAAACTCTATTGCCCTCTTTGCAGGCGGCAATCCCACGCATAAGACTTTCTTGGGTCACCTTCAGCAATTGAGTAGCTTCTGCGCTGACTTTTCCAACTGGAACCGTCCGAGCGGAGTCTCCATACCAACCCTCGTAGTGAACGCCAAAATCTAAACCGACAATATCCCCAGCTTTGAGAGTCTTCTTTTTTGAAGGAATTCCATGAACAACTTCTTCATTCACGGAGATACACACACAAGCTGGAAAGCCGTGATAACCCTTAAATGCAGGAATTACCTTTAGCTCTTTGCATCGAGATTCTGCATATTGATCGAGCTCACCAGTCGTAATGCCGGGCTCAACCATTCGAATCATTTCATCGAGAATTTGGGCGACAGCCTTTCCGGCCACTCTCATTAATCCCAGTTCCCGTTCCGACTTCAAAGTAACCATAAAACTACTAACTCAACATCTTGAGCAAATTCTCCTCAACCTGCTCAGGCTGAAGTGTTGCATCAAGCGTCTTTAATTTTTTAGCGTCTGTGTAATATTTTACTAACGGCTCGGTCTGTTCTTGATAGACCTTCAGGCGCTTTTCGATCACAGCAGCCTGATCGTCATCGCGTTGAATGAGTGCTTTAGAACCGCATTTATCGCAAACACCGCTGGCCTTAGGAGGCGAAAACTCTACATGATACATGGATCCGCAGTTACTGCAGACTCTTCGACCAGAAAGCCTTTTTACAAGCTCCTCATTCTCAATTTGAAATAGAAGTACCTTATCGACTCTTCGGCTCTGAGCAGTCAGCATTTGGTCAAGGGACTGAGCCTGAGGAATGGTGCGAGGAAATCCATCTAAAATAAATCCGTTCTTGCAGTCCGCTTGGGAGGAACGCTCAGCAATCAAGCCTACGACGACGGAGTCAGGCACCAGATTACCTTGATCCATAAAAGACTTGGCTTCCAAGCCTAGCTTACTACCCGCGGCAATCGCGGTCCTAAGCATGTCTCCTGTGGATAACTGAGGCCAACCCCTTAGAGCAGATAGACGCTTGGCTTGAGTGCCTTTTCCGGACCCTGGAGGTCCAAGTAAAACAAGTATCATGTGTAAGCCGTACGCCCTTTGAGTTTTGTGTGCTTCATGAAACCTTCGTAGTTTCTAGAAAGCAAGAAGGTCTCAATTTGAGCGACTGTATCGAGCGCAACACCGACGAGAATCAATACGCTAGTACCACCGAAATAGAACGGCACTTTCATGGTC
>DBAE01000136.1 GCA_002291495.1 Bacteriovoracaceae bacterium UBA1018
GAACTAAAGTCGGTATGAGGTCTTCCATTTGATAAAATTGAGCACCCAAGATGACAGCTATAATAGTTGCTCCAAATCCGGCGATGGCTTCTGTCATGTTGGAGATGAAGACAATTATCATGAGATAGAGCATAAAGTAGTGTTAGTATGAGACCTCATGACTGTCGAGAAGATGTTAGATCAATCTCAATGTCCTTGGAGTAATTTTGAGCCTGGGACTATTCGGTTTTGCGAAGCTAACCTCTGTAGCTGGATTTCGGCTCCAGCCAATACCTGGTCCAATTTGGCGTATATCCTGGTCGGCCTATACGTCTGGCGCGAGGTTCGTAAAGACGTCTCGATCAGCCAAAATACGAGATCCCTCGGTTTGATCGGACCGATCGCTATCTTGATCGGAGTTACCTCTTTTTTATTTCACGCATCTTTCACCTTCGTCATGCAGGTTCTTGATCTTTCGTCCATGGGCTTACTTTCTTCCTTGCTTCTCGTTCTCAATTTGAAGCGCGCGGGAAAGCTGTCACAAAATAAAGTTGTCCCTTTCTATCTCGCTATTAATTTGATCGGCGTAGCGATGCAGATTATTTTTAAAGGAAATATTGGAATTTATCTCTTTGCTCTTCAGATCTGTGCGGCTCTCTATTTCGAGTTTTTACTTCGAAATGAGAAGACCAACTATCGAATGTACTTTTGGACACTCGCGGTATTTGCCTTATCTTATGTCTTCTGGTTATTGGATTTTCATGGGATCGTATGCGACCCAAACAATCATTTCTTTCAGGGTCACGCAGTGTGGCACGTCATCAACTCGATCTGTTTTTTTACCCTCTATCGATTTTACAGACAGTTTGTTGATTCATAGGCCCCTTGCTGCATGGATCGCCATCGGCTAAGCTTCCAAGAAAAGGGGACGCCATGTCAAAAAATCGTGTTTCATTGCCTAAGAAAAGTCAGGACAGAACAGAAGTTTTGAACTCTCTTCAATCTCTTCGGAGTCAAGATGGGAATTGGCAAAAGGGTAGGACATGGGGTTATGTCTATCACGCTGATGACGAGCACACCGATTTTATCCGTAAAGCCTATTCCATGTTTATTCATGAAAATGGCCTAAATCCTCACTTATTTCCTAGTCTTACAAAGTTTGAAGCTGAAGTAGTGTCAATGGCTGCAAACCTTTTTCATGGCGCTGAGACCGCGGCGGGCACAATGACTTCAGGGGGTTCTGAGAGTATTGTGATGGCAGTCAAAACTTATCGAGATCGTGCGCGTGCTCTTCAGCCTCAGATCAAAGAACCTGAGATGATCGTGCCTGTTTCAGTTCATCCGGCATTTAACAAAGCAGCGGATTATCTTTCAGTCAAAGCTGTCGTAGTACCTGTGACTTCCGATTATAAGGCCAATGTTGAAGCTGTAAAAAAAGCGATTACCCCCAACACGATCCTAATTGTTGGCTCGGCTCCTTCGTTTCCACAAGGCGTTGTAGATCNNTTGCTCAAGAGCGTGGCATTGGATTTCATAGCGATGCTTGCTTGGGTGGATTTTTACTGCCGTTTCTTGAAAAGCTAGGTTACGAAATTCCGGCGTTTGATTTCAGGGTACCTGGAGTGACTTCGATCAGTGCGGACCTTCATAAATACGGTTTCGCAGCGAAAGGTGCATCTGTTGTTTTGTACCGAGATGCGGAGTTAAGACGGCACCAATTTTTTGTTTACACGGATTGGACGGGTGGAGTCATGGTTTCACCCAGTATGACTGGAACTCGACCAGGAGGCGCTATCGCAGCAGCGTGGGCGACGCTGCAGGCAGTAGGTGAAGAAGGCTATCTCAAAAACGCGGCAGAAATCATGAAGACAACTCGAGCTTTGCAAGAGGGAGTAAAGAGTATTGATGGTCTCAAGATCTCTGGCCAACCCGTCATGTCAGTTTTTGCGGTAGAAGCTCTCAGCGATTCTTCGCTCGATCTATTTGCTGTTGCAGACGTCATGCAGTCCAAAGGCTGGTATTTGGATCGGCAGCAAAATCCTACGTCTCTTCACCTGATGGTCACACCTGCTCATGCGCCAATCGTTGATGCTTTCATTAATGACCTACGTGAGTCAGTAGCTTACGTAAAAGCTAATCCATCTCTATCTGGAGAAGGTATGGCGGCACTCTATGGAATGATGGCAAAAATTCCTGATCGCTCCAAAGTGAGCGAGTTTTTGCTTCAGCTCATGGACGAACGTTACCAGTCCTAAACTTAAATCGTTTCTGGCGCACGGCACGGAGCCTGCAATCCCGGTTTTTATGCTAAATCGGGTAATCCATGGTGTGAGCTGGAAGCAGTTTGGTAAAGACCTCAAAAATGAAGTCGAAGATGACAATGTCTTTAATGGGGCTGCGGCACTTGCCTATTACCTCATGCTCGCCATCTTTCCCGGGGCAATTTTTCTACTTTCATTACTACCTTATTTGCCGATCGCCGATTTGCAGCAAGCTCTCATGGATTTTCTGAATCAGGCGATGCCGGCTGAAGCAGCAAATCTATTTCGCGGTACGATAGAAGAAGTCACGTCGCAGAAAAAAGGTGGATTACTCTCAATCGGTCTTTTATTGACACTTTGGGCTGCATCCAATGGCCTATATGCGATCATGCAGCAACTCAATATTACTTATGATGTGAAAGAAGCGCGTCCGTTTTGGAAAGTCCGCGGCACGGCGCTCTTATTGACCTTTATTTTCGGAGCGTTGGTTATTGGGGCCTTTGCTCTCATTATTTTCGGAGGACAGCTTCAAGGCCTGCTGGAAGGAGCTCTCGGCGCAGGCCCTGTAGTTCTTGGCGCTTTTGCTGTGCTTCGCTGGGCTATCATTGCTGGCGCTTTACTTCTGGCCTTTGCGACGACCTATTATTCNNACCCGGAGCCATACTCGGAGTCGTGATCTTAGCAGCGGCGTCTATTGGATTTCGAATTTACGTGACTAACTTTGCCGAGTATAGCGCAACCTATGGAAGCTTAGGTGCAGTGATCACGTTGATGCTGTGGCTCTATATTACTGGATTGGTCATATTGCTCGGCTCAGAAATTAACGCCTTAGTTGAGCACTATCGACCGGAAGGTAAGAACAAGGGAGAAAAAACTCAGCCTTCTGCTCCGAAAATCGCACGTCGAAGCGCTTAATCGTCAGCTGAGTTCAGACCATCGCATATAGAGCCTTTCCAGCTCTTCCTGTAATCGGCTCATGTTGTTTGTGACCTCGGTGAGCTTAACTGCATTGGAGAGATTTTCTGGAAGAGTACTTTGCTCCGTCCACAAGGCAAGCTCCTGTTCGACTTTCTGAATTGACTCTTCCATCCCATCGAGTTCGCGCTGTTCTTTATAACTGAGTTTACGTTTACGATCAGAAGTGCCGGAGCTTGTCGATGGAGAGCTTGATGCCGATTTAGTTGCTTTCTTCGTTTTGGCTTCTTCTTCGATCAGCCAGCTTTCATACTGATTCAAATCGGCAAATGGAATGAGACGGCCATCGCTATCAGGAGATGGGTTAAACGCAAGAATCTGAGTCGCTACTTGATCTAAGAAGTAACGATCATGGGTAACAAGCAAGACCGCTCCTCCAAAATCCTTTAAACATTCTTCGAGAATATTGAGTGTCGCGATATCCAGGTCATTGGTCGGTTCATCGAGAACAAGGAGGTTCGATTTTTCGAGCATGAGCTTGGCAATCAAGATCCGGCTTTGCTCTCCTCCAGATAATTTTCCTACTGCCATCTCCGCTTGCTCTTTGGTGAAAAGAAAACGATCCAAATAGCTTCGAATGTGAACGCGGGTACCCTGAAAATCGACATGATCACCCGTAGGGCAAAAAGTTTTGATTAAGCTGAGGGTCGGATCCAATGTTTCGCGGTTTTGTTCAAAATAAGCCACGCTAAGATTATCGGCACGAACGATTTCGCCTTGATCCGGATTCTCAAATCCCAGGAGTGTTTTAATCAAGGTGGACTTACCACAACCGTTTGGACCGAGAAGACCAACTCGGGTGCCTGGACCAAGAAATAAATCGACATCTTTAAAGATTTTGCGCTCACCGAAGCTTTTTGAAAGTCCGCGTGCTTGAATAAGGCGTTTCGGATTCTTTTCGGTAGATTGGAAATCGATGCTTGCGGTCCTGCTTTGATTCCTAATCTTAAGCTCATCGACCTCATTTTTGAGATCGCCGGCACGATGAATACGAGCTTGTTGCTTGGTGGTTCTTGCTTTGGCTCCTTGTCTTAACCACTCAGTCTCCCGACGAAGAGTGTTTTTAAGAATCACCTCTCGACGTTCTTGGGCAGCCATAACCTGTTCTTTAGTCTCAAGATATTGGGCGTAATCGCCTTTAATGCTGAGTAGGCCGCCTGCGTTTCTTTTGTCTAGTTCCCAGATGCGCTTAGAGACTCTTTGGAGAAACAAGCGATCATGGGTAACGGTGAGAGTAGCAAAGTTGGCTTGATTCAAAAACTTTTCAAGCCAGCGAATGCTTTCGACATCTAAATGATTGGTCGGCTCATCCAGTAGTAATAGATCTGGGAGTTTAACGAGTTCTCGAGCGAGTGCTACACGCTTTTTCCACCCTCCCGAAAGTTGCTCGATTTCGGTATCAGCACCCCATTGATCCNNGTTCTGCTCTTGCCAATCGTCGGGCTTTGCTAGCCCTTCAAATACCGCTGACCGAATTGTGTGTGAAGGGTTAAAGTGAGGAACCTGCTCTAAGTATCCTACCCGTAAACCCCGTTGAAATGAGAGGGTTCCTCCGTCTACGGAGGCCTGGCCTGCCAAAATCTTAAGAAGGGTAGATTTACCCGCACCATTTGGCCCGATTAGACCGATGTGTTCTCCTTCTTCGATGCCGAAAGTCAAACCTTCGAATAAAGGACGAACACCAAAACTTTTAGAAATACCATGAGCATTGATTAAAATCACTCAACGAACTTAACCGAAAAGCTAGGATTATGCAGCTTTCCTTTTGTGGTGGCGATGTGAAACATGCTCATCCTCGAGAAGATCCTCAAAGTCATCCGCTGAAATCTCAGAGTTAGCCACGAGTCTAAAGCATTCTTCGGCCGTTAAATCAGGGCAGTCTGGATTTTTGATCTGATTAGCCGGTTCAAGGATCTTAATCACTTGGTAGAGTTTTTCTGCAAGGTCTTCATTCTTATCGAGCGAAGCTCGTACCAAATCATCCAGATTGTCAAAGAACGTCTCTTTCAGCTGAACTCGAGGGACAAAACATTCTTCTAGGACTTGTTCTGGAACACCCAGATCTTCGAGGGCGGTTCGCAGCTTCTTTTCCAGGCCGTGTTCTCGAATAGCTTGATAGTTAATGTCAATTCCTTTGAGTTCGGTCTGACGGTCAATTGGAATGTCTAACATTCTGAGCGCTTCGACCTTGTCGTGTGTAAGATTGATCCGACTGGTCTGAATATAAGTAAAATGGGACTCGTCGCCCGTATATTCAATCGAAGGTGGGCGGTTTCCCATTGCTGCAAAGTTTTCACAAAATCGCTTGATACAGTATTCTTTTACTTGGTGTTCGGCGTAGCCAACTTTAAAGCTAAGCTCTTTAAAAATCTTCTTACCGGCTGCAAAGACGTCACCGAGGGGCTTCAATTCGTCCGGTAGAGCGTCGACTGGCTTTCGCTTCCGAGTCTGTTTTTTTGCTTTGGGTGCTCGTCTGGTGACCTTTCCGCTGAACAGTTCTTCGACCGGTGAGGGGGGGTGAGAGGAGGGTACACTTCTTAAGCGAGTCAGATGTCGTTTTGCCATACACAGGCTTTATTTCAAGTTATGGGCCGTTTTATCGGTAGTGAAAAAGTTTGTTAAGCCGCTCTAGTAGCCAGTATTGGGGAGGGCACTACAAATAGTAGTAAGCTCAATTGCAGCGGCTGAAACCTATGTTACTCTAAATTCATGGGTCAAGACGCCACACCTAAAACTAATAACTTTGTAGAGGCCAAAGTGGAGGAGCGTGGGCCAATTCTCCAAAGCCTCGTTCAAACCAAAACCCAGGTCTTTGCATGGACCGAACAGCAGAAAGTTTCAGTTCATGGAAAAGTGTCGGCCATCTTAGAATCGGCCGGATCTCTGTACGTCTGTTTAGCTTCCGACCCCGAAGTAAAAAAATTTGAGTCTGAACTAAAAAGAATGCCAAGTCAGGAGTGCTTCTTTAGTGCCCGACTGCCCACCGATCTCATTTTTATGAGAGTCGAGTTGAGAAGGTCAGATGAACGAGGACTTCACTTTAAGCTTCTTGGCAGTGTCTATAAAGCGCAGCGTAGAGCAAGTTTGAGACTTCCTATTTCGGGAGAACAGCTTGCTTTGTTTGTTTCTCCCGACTCAGGCGAAGACATCAAGGCAGCCATTGTTGATATTAGCGAAGGTGGCATGAGTTGGGTCTTTCAAGGGGAGGACCCTTTGAAAGATCTTCAAGTCGGCGAGTTGGTTAACGGTGTACGATTTGAGATCTCTGGAAGGTTAATTGAGTGCTCGGTAGAGGTACGACATCGAAGAACGATCGGGACGACTTCAGCCAATCAACGATTTAAGTATGGATTGCGGTATAGTGAGCTCTCTAAAGAAGACCAGGCTTTTATTGCTGATTACTTATTCGAAGAATCGAGCAGGTATTTCGGCCGAATTTAGTTTGGCTTTTTTTGTTCACCCGAACTGAAGCGAGTGCAACTCCAAGCAGGATTAGCTACACCCGAGGCATAACAAACAATTTGGTGTTGGGAGTCTATGAGGCGCCTAATCTTAGGTCTTGTAATGGCGCTGCTCTCTTCTAAAAACACTCCAGGGAAAACTTCAGAAGAGGCGATAGCTCGACCAGTCCGCAGATGGCTTTGATCATTTCCTATCGGGGCTCCTAATCGTTGAGGATGAGCTAACTCTGGGCCGGAAAAAGACATTCCAACCCCCATAACCATCACGAATGCGATTACGCAAAACGTCTTAATTGAGAGGCGCATAGTAGGTCTATCGTCTTAAGTCCTGATTATCTTTATATTAATCTTGTAGATTTCCTCCTCATTGTTTTCAGTTTCAATTAGTAAACTGACTAAAGGTCTACGGCCATGTTTCCGAAAGGTAATAGGATCTCCTGCAACCCATTGGACTGAGCGAAACTATGGATGATTTTGAAAAGGAACTGAAACAAGGCTTTCTGGATGAAGCAGCACAGCTACTTGCCGACACTGAACAGTGCTTCCTATCTCTTGACCAGGATCCAAATAACGCATCTATTTTAGAAAAGATCTTCCGACTTGCCCATAACCTAAAGGGCTCAGCGAAGGCCGTAGGTTTTGACGCCCTAGGAAACTTTACCCATGAGCTAGAGTCATTTTTGCTCAAGCTTAAAAATGGCGACCTTAAGATTAATACTGCGATTGTCAGTCTCTTACTCAGTTGTAATGATCATTTAAGACACGCGATCGATAGCCTGAAGGCTGATCTAAACGCAAGTCTCGACAGCACTGAACTTTTGGATAAAATTGCAAAGATTCAGCAAAACCCTACAAGTGGGGAAGCTGAGTCGGCGAGCGCAGCTCCAGTAGAAGAGACGCCGGTCCAAGAAACTGCTGTTCAAGAATCTGAGCCTGAAGTAGACCCGACATCAGATTTAACATTCCAAGAAGAGACACCCACTGTAGATGAAATAGCCACCATGTTAGCAGCAGAAACTCAAGAGCAGCTGCAAGTGGCTCAAGTACATCAACTGCCGGTAAATAATAAAATTTCTGATAAATCCACTGAAAAATCAACTGAGAAGGCAGCAGTAAATGCTTCGACCAGTGAAGAGAGTATTCGTGTCAGTCTATCTCGACTCGAAAAATTGCTGAACTTTGTGGGTGAGATGGTCATTCTTCAAAGTGTGATGAGACAACAAGCACAGCATTCTACTTCTATGCTGATGAGAAGAACTGTTGATCAGCTTGGAAAAGTTACAAAAGAAGTTCAGGATATTTCCATGAGTCTTCGGATGGTTCCGCTTAAGCAAACTTTCCAGAAGATGCAACGTATTGTTCGTGATACTGCGCAAGCTACAGGACGTAAAGTCAACCTAGTGTTGCAAGGCGAAGACACAGAAGTCGACAAAACTGTTCTTGAGCGTTTAGGTGACCCGCTCGTACACATGATCAGAAATGCGGTGGATCACGGTATTGAATCACCAGAAGCGCGACTGAGCGCAGGAAAATCAGACACAGGCACCATTTGGCTAAAAGCCTATCATCGCAGCGGAAATCTCATCATCGAGGTCAAAGACGATGGTGGAGGAATGTCCGCCGAAAAGTTGAAGCAAAAGGCCATCGAGAAAGGTGTCATTTCGCCTAAGGCTCAATTGACCGAGAAAGAATGCTACCAACTCATTTTTGCTCCGGGATTTTCGACCAAAGCGCAGGTGACAGATGTTTCGGGTCGTGGAGTGGGAATGGATGTTGTCAAAACCAATATTGAACAGCTGCAGGGAGATATCCAGATCGAAACTAACTTGGGCTTCGGCAGCTTATTCCAAGTCCGATTGCCCTTAACGTTAGCTATTATCGATGGAATGGTAATTCAGTCTGCTGAAGAGCGATATGTTATCCCGCTCGCGCATGTGCATGAGTCCACTCGATTACAGGAAAAAGACGTTAAATTTACAACGGGTTTAGGAGAGATTTTGATGCTGAGAGGAGAAAATATTCCTCTTTATAGATTGTGTGATCTTCTCGGCAAGAAGGCGAAGTCAAATTCGATCACGGAAGGAATTGCAATTGTGATTCGTTCTCAAGATCAGCCATTCGCGGTGTTTGTAGATGATATCATCGGACAAAGCCAAGTCGTCATCAAATCTCTTGGTGCGGAAGTACAAAGCCTAAAAGGATTTAGTGGAAGTTCCGTATTGGGTGACGGTAGACCCGCACTCATTTTAGAGCTTTCGGAACTGATTAATCGATTCAAAAATAGGAGAGCAAGCGCATGAAAACCGACGAACTCAACAGACATCTTAGTTTCTCTCTAGGGCAAGAAGAATTTGCGATTCCGCTCCTTTGCGTAAAAGAAGTAATTGCTATCCCAGAGATTACACCGGTTCCTTTCACCCCAGCTTACTTTGTTGGGATTATGAATCTTCGTGGTCAAGTGATCTCGATCATTGATCTGAGACAGAAATTTAATATCAAAGCCAACACAACCGCCGATACAGCGGTTGTAATCTGTGAAATGGCACCTCTTTGCTTGGGGATCATTGTTGATTCTGTAAATTCCGTGCTCACTCCAGAAGCAGAGAATCTTTCTGAAAAGCCAGCGATTCAAAGTTCGAAGAGTACTGATTACATTACATCAGTATATCGCAAGGACAAACGACTAGTACTTCTTCTTGATATCGCTAAGACCCTTAGCCTTGAAGATCATATGGCGCTCAATAAAGCTGCTAGTTCTCAAGCTGCTGGTTCTCAATCAAAAAAAGCAGCCTAGAGCGTCTTGGGACGTAGTGCTACGTGAGCAAATATAAAGGCATAACAAGGACTGGCATCGAGATATGAGCACTGCAAAAAAACTTGACGTCATAAATGAAGTAGCACAGATCGTAACAGCTCAAGCTGGAATACAGTTGGGCGAAAAACAGCGATTTATGGTCGAGGCACGTCTTAAGAAACGTATGGCAAAGCTCGGCCATCAAACCGATTTTGAATACCTCGATTATCTGAGAGCAAATCTAGTGACTGAGACTCAAGCGCTCATTTCTCTCTTAACCACACATCACACGTATTTTTTTAGAGAGTTTGCTCATTTTGAGTATATTTCTAAATCGGCTCTTCCAGCATTAATTGAGAGTGCGCGTAAACGGGGAGATAAAAAGATAAAAGTCTGGTCCGCGGCCGCTAGTCGTGGTCAAGAAGCTTACTCGCTTGCCATGTTTCTTCATTATCATCTGTCGGCCATGGCTCCAGACGTTACTTTTGAGATATTAGGAACTGATGTAGACTCAGAATCGATTGAGATCGCTCGTAACGGGGTTTACACTCAGGCTGAAGTAAAGGAAATTCCACTGAACTATCTTGGTACACATCTCGCTCGCGGCACCGGTGAGATTGCTGACTTCGTCAAAATTAAAAAAACCCTCAAAGAGAAGTGCCATTTTGAAGTGGCCAATTTGCTCAATTTAGATAAAAAAAATCCACGTTACTCAAACGCAGACATTATCTTCTGTAGAAACGTCTTCATCTACTTTTATCCAGAGCAAATTAAAAGTATCACTCAAAGTTTGCTTTCCTTTTTACAGCCACAAGGATTTCTTTTCATTGGGATTTCAGAAAGTCTTCATGGCTTAGGGTTGCCGGTGGGAAATATTGGACCTTCAATATATTCACATAGTGCATCAGCAGCTGTACAAAAGGCAAATGTAGCCAGAAACTTAGTTTCGCTGCCTACAGGTTCTACCAAAGCGCCGGCTGCCACGCAGCCTATTCCTGCAGCAACACAAACTCGCGCTGAGTCAAGTGCTCCTAAGTTGATTCGTGTTCTCTGTGTTGATGATTCGCCAACGGTACTGACCTTACTTAAGCAGATCTTAAAACCCGAGTTTGGTTTTGAAATTGTTGGAACTGCTAAAAACGGACTCGAAGCAGAAGCATGGTACAAATCTAACCAAGCCGATATCATGACATTAGATATCCATATGCCGGAGAAAAACGGGATTGAGTACTTACGTTCCAATGCAAGAAAACCTAATCATCCACCTGTCGTCATGATTAGCTCGGTTGCTCGTGAAGATGCTGCCCTTGCTGCTGAAGCGCTCAAGCTAGGTGCGACCGATTACGTTGAGAAGCCTGTTCTTGCTCAGTTAAGCGAACGCAGTGACGAAATTAGAATCAAACTGAAATGCGCAATTGAAGCCAAAAACTCTAAGACACTTGGTGCTACTTCGAACAGCGTAATTCAGATGAAGCCGCAAACGATTTCTAATCTAGATCAAAAATTGAGAGTCATGATTTGTTCACTGTCCTCTCTGGAGCTAGCTCGTTCGCTCATGAAAGAAATGACCGGGTCTCAACCTCCCACTTTGCTCTTTATCGAGGGCTCCTCAGGGGTATTACCTGGATTGGCAAAAGATGGTTGGAAATTGATCCCAGATAATTCAGATCAGTTGGAAAAAGGGACTCTTTACTTAGGTGACTTCAAAGCTCACTTTTCTAAATCAAAAACTAAATTTACGTCTCGGACTACTTCAATCCTGATTCTTGATCAAGTGAGTGCGAAGATGGCAAAAGAAATTGAAACTTGGTCAAATGCCCAAATCATTCTTAATGAAAAATGTATGAGAGATTGGACTATATCCCCGCAGGTTGAGATTATGCCGATCACTAGCTTTTCCTATCTATCATGTAGGTACCTTGGAGAAGCAAAATGAGCATAGGCCTCATCCAAAACCGACTCGGCTCAGGAGAAATTTACGTCGGGAATGAAGAGGCCTGTCTACATCTTAATTTTTCGTCAGGTATCTTGGTTACTGTTTTTAACTCGGGTACAGCTGAAGGTGCTGCAATTTATTTAGATAGTTCTGTTCAAGACTCTAAGGACCTCCAGCGGTATGTGAAAATGCTCCTAGACGCGGCAAAACTTTCACCCAATGACCGTTACGAACTCAAGGTAATTGGATCTAAATCACAACTGAGCGTGGCTGAAAGTGCTGTAAGAATCCTTGGAAAAAAAGTTACATCCTCTGTAGCTCGTGATGGAAAAGTCGAAGTTTTGTTCTATCCGTCTTCAGGACGAGTACGTGTGTCCAAAGAAGAGAAGATTAAGGTTCTTGTCGTAGATGATTCAAAAACAATCATTCAGCTTCTGTGCAAAATTTTTGCGACAGATCCTGCCATTGAAGTCGTAGCAACTGCTGAACGTCCATCATTAGTTGAAGATCTTATCGTCAAGTATAAGCCTGATGTATTGACCTTAGATATTCACATGCCTGAGATGACAGGCGTTGAATTGATTAAGAGACTGATGCCTCGCTTTCGAATCCCTGCTGTCATGGTAAGTTCTGTCAGTATGGAGGAGAGTCCACTCGTTCTCGAAGCCCTAGAGAGTGGTGCGGTGGATTATATTCAGAAACCTAGCATGAAGGACGTTGCTAGCGTCGGAGCAGAGATCATTGAAAAAGTAAAAAACGCAGTCCGAGCAAATGTTTCGGCAAGAACAGTAGCCAGCGCAAGATCAGTCAGTCACGAGTTTGGTAGCTTAATTGATCAATCACAAATCGTCGCAATTGGATCTTCGACGGGTGGAACTGAAGCTCTAAGACAAGTCCTTACTGCGCTACCTGAAAACATACCTCCAATTCTAATTGTCCAACATATCCCAGCTGTATTTTCTTTGGCATTTGCAAACAGGATGAATGATCTTTGTCCATTTCATGTCAAAGAGGCAGTGGACGGAGACGCAGTAGTTGCAGGTCAAGTTTTGATTGCACCGGGTGGATTTCAGATGTCGCTGAAAAAATCTGCTTCAGGTTTTGTTGTCAAAGTCGAGGATGCGGCTCCAGTCAATAGACACAAGCCGTCTGTCGATGTCNNTTTCAACTCGGTTGCTGAACTGGTCAAAGATCGAGCGATCGGCGTTATCTTAACAGGTATGGGAGCCGATGGGGCCAAAGGACTTCTTAAAATGAAGCAGGCTGGAGCTCGTACTATTGCCCAGTCAGAAGCATCGTGTGTGGTTTTTGGAATGCCGCGCGAAGCGATCCGTCTTGGCGCTGCGCAAAGCGTTCATGATCTTTCAGTCATTCCTCAGGAAGTAGTTAAGCTCCTAGGTAAGCGGAAAGCAGCCTAATTAGGCTTTTTCGGCGCTGGAGCTGCGGCTGCTTTTTGTAAATCATCCAACTGGAGTTCTAATACTTTGATTCTCTCGAGACTAGAGTCTAGATCTGGAGGGTTTCGTCTTTCGATAATCATTTGTAAGAGCTGAGCTTTCAAAGTTTGATTTTCGGCCTGAAGCTCCGATATCTCTTTTCTCAATCCAACGTCTGTCAGTTCTCTTTTTCTAATTTGTTCTTTGAGCTCTTTTTGCTGATTTTGTAGAGTAGGATCGATCGTCTTGCCTGTCAGTAAG
>DBAE01000227.1:0-7618 GCA_002291495.1 Bacteriovoracaceae bacterium UBA1018
GTCGAGATGGTTGGTAGGTTCATCCAGAAGTAAGATATCTGGATTGCCGAAAAGTGCCTGAGCCAAAAGAACTTTGACTTTCTCGTTGTCTCGGAGTTCCCGCATCTTTTTGCCATGGAGCTCGGTTTGAATTCCGAGTCCCGCGAGCAACGATGCCGCATCGCTTTCTGCTTCCCAGCCACCCATTTCAGCAAAGAGCGCTTCGAGCTCTCCTGCTCGAACTCCATCGGCCTCCGAAAAATCAGCTTTTGCGTAGAGCTCGTCCTTCTCGCGAATGACTTCGTTCAATCTAGGTTGACCCAGGATAACAGTTTGAAGCACTTCTGAGTCATCAAAGGTAAAATGGTCTTGGCGTAAAAAAGAGATCCGCTCCCCCGGAGTGACCGTCACCGTGCCGGTGTATGAGGTGTTCTCACCCGACAGAATTTTTAGAAATGTAGACTTCCCGGCCCCATTAGCACCAATCAAACCGTAGCAATTTCCAGGAACAAATTTGATATTTACGTCTGTGAAAAGTTTATGACTGCCGTAATTGAGACTGACGCTTGAAGTGCTGATCATGGGATGCCTTTAGTTCGTTGAGTTTGAGCGGTTTCTAACCGTAGCTTGAGCGATTGAGATTGCCATGTCCTCGTTTACAACCTCGAGTGAAGAATACTCATCTCCTGAACCCGAACCACGAGCGCTAGTTGAACGACGTACGATCTGGATGATTTCCTGGACCGTGAGATTTGGATTAATTTCCATAATCTTGTTCACTAAGCTGCCGACTGATGGGGACCGATGCAATAAACTACTCATATTTAATAACCTTATAGAGGAGCCTGGGTCGTATCACAGTTGTTGCGCGCCGTATATGGAAGATCAGTTCATTGAGATCGAGGTTGAAAGTACCCCTATTTGAGTTATGGTCTAAGTCATATGAATAACATGTGTTTCTTTTGTAAACGTGAGCCTTCCGAGAGCCAATGTTCGACCTGTAAGCGCTGGATTTGCATCCAATGCTCGGATAGCCACAATTGCTACCCTCGCGACTAAAACGTCGTCCCGGCTATTTGGTAGGGCAGTCGCGTCACGATCGATAATGATCTAGGCAGTCGAGGAAGCTTCGGATCTTTTCCGAAGCCGGAGACTTAAAGAAATTTTCAGGGTCTGAAATGGCAGCTACCCTACCCTCATCCATAAAAGCAACTCGATGGGCTATACGTCGGGCAAACCCGATTTCATGGGTCACCAAGATCATCGGCATCCCATTTTTAGAGAGATCCTCTAACACTTGTAAAACCTCAAGCTTAAGCTCGGGGTCTAGGGCGCTTGTTGGCTCATCTAAAAGTAAAAGACTCGGTTCGATAGCAAGCGCTCGAGCGATTGCCGCTCTTTGCTTTTGGCCACCCGAAACTTCTGAGGGAAAGTGATTGATTCGATCAGCAAGCCCCACTCTTTTCAGCAATTCGGTGGCTTGTAATCTTACCTCTTCGTAAGGCCGTTTGAGTGCTCTTAGGGGAGCAAGCATCACATTATCGATCAGACTCAAATGAGGAAAGAGCTGAAAATCTTGAAAGACCATAGCAACTCGATGAGCTTCAGAGGAGTTATTCCACTGAATAGATCCTGCCTCATGTTGAATGAGACCAGCTAAAACCCGCAGCAATGTGGACTTACCGCAACCCGATCGCCCCAAAAGGACGAGTGTTTCTCCTTGCGCAAGTTTTAAGTCAACTCCATCTAAAATGGTTTGCCCACCTAGGCGTACTCGAAGTCCTTCAATTGTCAGATAATCTTTCAACGTGTCCATCGATAACCTCGATCTAAGAGCTCACTTAAACAAATGACAATGAGTGAAAACGCAAAATATACCAATGCTACTGTGACGAGAACTATTGTAGGCTGAAATGTTTCACTCGTCACTCGGCTGCCGGCTAGGCTGAGTTCTAAAAGTCCTATTGTGGAAGCTAGTGCGCTATCTTTCAATNNACCCTGGTAACATCACTCGCAAGGCTTGTGGCCAAATCACCCATTGAAAAGTTTGCCATTGCCCAAGACCCAGCGTCCGAGAACATTCCCATTGTCCATGGGGAATCGCGGTCATTCCAGCGCGGATCACTTCCGCATGGTACGCGCCCACATTGAGCGATAGTGCGATAGTAGCAGCCCAAAACTCGTTGAGAGGAAGTTTCGGAAATAGACTTGGAACCGCATAATAGACAAAAAGTATTTGCACCAACAAAGGTGTACCTCGAATGACCTCGAGATAAACCTTTGCGATCCATTTCAAAACTGGAGTGTCAAAGAACCTTACCCATCCTGTGAGCATCCCAATTGCGAGTCCAAAAAAACTCGATAAAAACGTCAAATAAAGAGTGGTTATTGCGCCCTCACGAAAGAGCTCTCGATGAGATTTGATCGGCTCAGGGGCAAAAGAAAGAGCATAAAACGCAGCGATTCCAATCAAACTCGCAGTTAATACTAAGGGCAGAGCTGACTTTGCTTGCTTCGAATTTTGGCTATTATGAGCTACTTGCACCGGATATCCGCATCTACGTGCTGTTTGAGCAACTTAGAGTAAGTACCATTTTTCATAAGCTTTTCACTGAGCCGATTCAGTTCCTTGGCTAAAGATTCATTATTCTTCGAAACTACCCAAGCATTCACTTGCTTAAGGAGAGTATCCCCAGTTTCTAATTTTCCTGCATGGGATTTTGATGCTGCCAATGCAATAAACTGATCTGTGAAAAACATATCGATCTTACCCATGAGCAGAGCCTGTATCCCATCCGTTTCGCCTGGATAGCTTTTTACATCTCTAATTCCAGTAATTTTTTGTGCAGCATCGAAATACACGGTACCAGTTGGACTGCCCGCCATTTTACCAGACCATTCTGATTTAGACTTTGGTCCGCCTTTTTTAACAAGTGCCACCGCGTTCGTGCAGTACAGAGGATCTAGAAAATGTGCCACCTTCTTACGTGCATCTGTAATTGCATGAGAACTCGAGATGACATCAAAGTTGCTATTCTGAATTCCTATCAGCAAAGTACTAAAAGATTTGCTTACAAATATCGGTTTAACACCTAGCTCCTGAGCCACAGCCCTGGCAAAGTCGACTTCAAATCCAGCAGGCTCTTTCCCTTTATAATAGTTAAATGGAGGAGAAGATCCGTCGATCGCGAACTGAATCTCACCCTTCTTTTTGATTTCCTCTAAGCTTGCGGCATGGACTGAAAAACCGAAGAGCGCCGATAAGGTCAGAATCAGGATAAAAGCCAGTTTCTTCATAATTTTATCTCTAAACACGGTTAATATACTTCTCACCAGTAAAATCTCTTTCAGTAGCCATAAAAAGATAGCGAACATCTCAAAGCTACGCTAATACGCCGTGCGGTAACAGATCTATTCAGAGAGATCTATTCAAAGAAAGAGGCGCAGTCATGACTNNCCCGTATGTGCAAGGCTTCAGCCTGGTTTGGAGTGCTCTCTTTTGTATTTTCTTCCTTCGCGCTTTCCCAAAGTTACTACGACCTTTACCGATATCAATCTGATCCGAAAGTCTGCGCGCGCCTTCTGAGTAATCCAACCATTACCCTCCAAGAATGGAAAAAGTACCTTTTAACTGACGACCCCGAAGCATTGAGAGGTCGAGTTCAGGCAGTTATTCAAGCTGCAGAAGCGGCGTTTGAGGAAAGATCTGTTCGGATGAAAGCGGAGCTCACGAAAACTGTTGGGACCCCCGTATCAAAAGACGTTTTGATCGTAGGAGCGGGAGCTCAAGGCGCCAACTTTACCGCTCTATTTTCACAAGCCATCAGACGGGCACACGAAAAAGACGGTTTAAGAAAGTATCCAGAAATCCTCACAGTTACTGATCAAGATATCAGCCCTACTTTCAAAAATGACGACTTCGTGCTGAACAGCCCCATTCTGTATAATAAGCACATTCATCACTTTACAAAAAAGAAAGTTCTCTCTCCAGCGGGCCTCATAGACCCAAATCCGTTCCCAGGATCTCCTCTCGATCTCTTCCAGCTCGCCACCCATTTGGGTTGGTCATCAAACGTGGAAGTCCAAAGCTTGGCCTCTCCCTCCAAGAACTATTTCTTTGTCGAAAATTCACCTCTGATTCCTAAAGGTAACGCCCTATTTTTTCCGACTTCACAACAGGTGTATCAGGCTAACTTAATAGCGCTTTGGACAAGCCAAACACCTGTGCTGAAAAACACACCTATTACAGAATTAGGTTTTGTCGATAGATCTCTTATTGTGTCAACGAAAGACGGCATTCAGTTTAATCCGAAATTCTTAGTTTTAGCCGGCGGTATTGGTAAACCCAAAAACCCTTTCAAGGATCAGAAGAGTAATGCCCTATTCGAACAGCTCACCAATAATCCTGGTTCCGGCTTTCCGAAGGCCGGATCGGTAAATAGCTTACGTAGGTACATTTACTCCAATCGTGCCAATCCGCATGCCTTTGAAGAAATCAAGGGCAAACACTTTTTGATCATTGGTGCAGGCGATAACGGTAACATCGGTGCCGAAGCTCTTGCTCATCTTGACCCACGAGACGGTAGAGTGGGATCACAACTTCCGAAATATATCGCAAAATCACTGTATATTGATTGGTCCGGTCAAAAAGCTAAGACCGCTGATGAATTTATTAAACTTCAAAACTTCGATCGTTCCGCTGCATCGAGTGGTTTATTTCGAGATGTCCGTTATGAAAAAATTTCTAAGCTTTTCGAAAGTGATCGATTCCGACCATTTCCTCACACAAGTGAAAGCTTAAGGCTGACCGACGACGGACGATCGGTGGTTGGATTTTCAGATGGAACCTACCAGGTCTATGACGGAGTTTTTTCTAGTGTCGGGACCGTAGACGACCTCACACCTCAGGTTGATCAGTTACTTGCATCCGCTAAAGAACTAAAAATTAAATTTAGTGAAAAGATTGTGGACAAAAACTTACTTAATCATGCGTCGTCGTCTGAGTACGTAAAAACCCAGTTAGCCAGACAAATTACTTTTGGCGAAGAATATGCTCCGATAGCCACAATTATTATTCTCGGTCCTCAGGCGACAGGACTCTTTGACCCGGCAAAAGAAGCAGCTAACTTAGGTTCTTACCAAGGCCCCTACAGCTTTCCAAGAATTTACAATCGAAACACATCCGCATTTGTGAACTATAGCTATCGTACAGAAGCGATGGCCATCGAGCTCGCTAAAGAGTTTATGACGTATGACTACGGCTGGTATCACTACCGGTAATGTGACGCATATACGCTACCAAAAAGTCGAGACCACCCTTATAGTCTCCCTATGAACACTCTTCTTGAGACGATCCTCGCTCAACCTACGGCTCCATTTCGAGAAGGAGCTGTGATCTCGTTACTCACTCACACATTGACCAAAGCCAAAGTTCCATTCTTTCTAGATCCGATAGGAAACGTGGTAGTCGGAGTCAGTTCAGAGAAAGCTTATCGAAAGCTTCTCAGCACTAAGAGCACTGAACCAGTACGCCTTTTCATCGCACACATGGATCATCCGGGGTTTCACGGAGTGAAATGGCGAACTCCGGGGGTACTCGAGTTTAAATGGCATGGAGGCTCACCTACTGCTCACCTTGAGGGTGCCGAAGTCTGGCTCTCCACTCGCAGCGGCTGGAATGGTAAAGCCAAAATGACGGAAGCCATGATGCATCCTTCAGGTCGGCTCATTTCACACGGTGCGGTCACTCTCTCATCAGATGCTCACGCCACCGATCTCAGTAACAATCTCCCTGATGCCGTGGAGATTTTTGGTGGTTTCGGATTTCGTGCAACATCTTGGATTGAAAATGACTGCATCTATACAAAAGCTGCGGATGATTTGGTCGGCGTCTATTCGATCATCACTCTCGCCATGGAACTCTACAAAAAGAAAGCATCCAAGGGACACCCTTTTATTGGCCTCATCACCCGCGCCGAAGAAGTTGGCTTTATCGGCGCCATCGGACACTTTGAACTGGGATGGTTTAAACAAGCAAAACGTCCTCTCCTGGCTGTCAGCCTAGAAACGTCTCGAGCACTTCCTGGAGCTGAGATTGGAAAGGGCCCAATCGTCCGCCTAGGTGATCGGGCTACCGTATTTGATTCAGGGGCTACTCAAGTCTTTACTCAAATCGCGCAAAAAGTACTTCCTGGAAAATTTCAGAGACGAATCATGGATGGTGGAAGCTGTGAAGGAACTGCCGCAACCGCTTACGGGCTGACGACGATCGCAATTTCAGTCCCGCTTGGAAATTACCACAACCAGTGTTTCGAAGGCGGTCCAGACTCAAGAGGTCCACTCGGCCCAGCACCTGAGTTTGTACACCTACAAGATGTTGATGGTCTCCTAAAACTTTGCAGGGCTCTAATGAAACCAAATATAAAGTGGTCAAATCCTTGGGAAGAGAAACTCAAAGGCTTCAAAAAATCACTGAAAGAGTACAGACCGCTGTTAAGGTCTGGACCCTAAGAAAAAAGCATCTGTCTAAATAGTGTACACATACACTGTAATAATTTAATAAATACCCCTATCCTTTCATCGACTTATCCTCGATCAGCCTGGTCCGCCCGTTGCAATCTCTTAATCCCATAGAGAGATTGAAGAGAGAGGAACATATGAAAACCACCAAGATTTTACGCACTATCACCCTGACATCAATTTTTGCAGCTTCAGCACTTACTTCTGGATTAAGTACTGCTCACGCAAAGAGCCCTACTGCAGCTGACCCCCTGGTTTGCGAAAGCAGTAAAGACCCTCTCGTTAAACTCCATGTACCAGCAAACATTGGATCAGATCCAACGGGGATGTATAGCGGTGTTCAGATTGAGCTTTCTGAAGAGGTGATATCCAAATTCGGGGGCGATCACGTATTTCTTGGCTCCGCTATTGATGAAGCAATTAGCCAATACACGAGAGAAAACTTGGTCAAAAGGCAGGGCCTCTGCGATAAACTCATCGCGGTAGCCCACAATGCAATCCTAACTTTCGTCGTCGATTATTTAGATGGCGTGAGCGAAGTTTGTGAAGCAACCATCGCCGGTTCTAACCAAGACTATGTCAAAAAATTTAGATCAGAAGTCGATTTCTTAAACTCTTACTTTGCCGAAGCAAAACCATCCAAAGAAGAGCTCGAATTTGCAAAAAAGCTCCATTCAAGAGCTGTGAAGAGATTTCATTATTACAAATCTCATTCTGCCAAATTGAAAGACGCCGACCAGAAAAAGTTGACGAAGCTTTTGGCTGATATCGGTCAACACCGCAGAGAATGTACCAAGCGGGCTTTTGAGCAATCAAGTGTCGCCGTTACAGACTCAACCATTCGACCGTTCATTGACTTTGGAACGGGCGCTGCCCGTGAAGCGATTAAAATTAAAGCCGATGCGGGCTTCATCTCTTATGAAGAAGCGAAGGCCAAAGAGTAAGCTTCTGGTTGATTGGGAGTACTTATATCAATATTATTGAGCATTTAAATATAGTTGACTAAATAAGTTTTATATTATAAATAATCCATCACCTTAAACACGGCATGGATAATTTATGGTGAAAATAAAACTCCCTATCACTTTCCTTGCATCAGTCTCGCTGGCGCTACTGGGTT
>DBAE01000227.1:7627-7854 GCA_002291495.1 Bacteriovoracaceae bacterium UBA1018
TCGTCCGCGCTTACCTAAAGGAGTAAGTAAAAATTCAAAAGTTGCGATCATAGAAATTCCTTATCAGAGCCCTCTTCAAATTCGGGGTGCAATGCTGATGATACCTGGCCTATTCGAGACGGCCCATGCTTTTGATTTACTGCCAGAACAAGATGTCTCGGTTGCTCGTTACTTTATGAAGCGATTTGGCCTTAAGATCTATCTTCTTCACATTCGAGGGCTGCACG
>DBAE01000062.1 GCA_002291495.1 Bacteriovoracaceae bacterium UBA1018
CGGCTCTAAGAGTGCGCAATTTTCACCATCACAAAATGCCATCCAAGAAATCTCTTCCCCACTGAGGCGTTCTTCGATGACTAAGCTACCTGACACACTGATGAGCCTTTCGACTGCTTCGAGTGCTTCAGATAACGCAGAACAAACCTGCACACCTTTTCCAAGTGCGAGGCCATCGGCCTTAACGACCCACCCATTTCCCCAGGGTGTGCGATCAAAAAAAGCTCGCGCCTCCGCAGTAGATTTGACGATCTCATAGCGAGCCGTGGGTACACCCGCAGCACGCATGACATCTTTTGCAAATGCTTTACTGGCTTCAATTTGTGCTGCTCTTTGAGTTGGTCCAAAGACTCGAACGCCTTCTTTTTGAAAAGCGTCGACGATGCCTTCGGCCAATGCATTGTCAGGACCTACAACGACAAGACTAATTCGTGCAGCCAGCGTTTTCTGAATCAGTTCATTATGACTTGAGTAGGTAATCCTCTTCCATGACTCTGGCATACCGTCATTTCCAGGAGCAACAAAGACCTGGGTGACTTGGGGAGACTGCGATAGCTTCCAGGCTAAAGCATGTTCTCTACCACCAGAACCAATTACGAGTACGCAACTCACCTGCTTAGCTCCTTCAAAGTGCTAATTACTTTTTCAAGATCCCAGGCTTGAGAAAACCAAGTCCTACCTGTCAATCGATTGGTCAAGGCGGCATAGAGATGAGTCGCGGCCTCCTTAAACTGAGTAGGCAATGCTGGTGGTGGCATCGTCACTAACTTTTTCCATTCGGCAGATCCTTGATGAGCTGCCGTTTTCTTAGCTTGATTCATCAACTCATACCAAGGCGTTGTTCGATAAAAGGTGCGCAGAAACTCTTTTGACAACTGAACTCCGTCTTTTAAAATCCGAAGTTCGTCTGGACCTACTGCGTCCACGAGATATGTTTCACCTTGAGGTCCGAGCGCCCATTCCAGTTTGCCGTCGGCAAGAGTGAGGCCATTTTTTGCGCAAAAGTATTTGAGAAGCCCCCCCACCCAAGCGGTCTTAAAAAAGACTTCTTGAAGCTGAGATGCTGAAAGACTTGAAATCGCCAATAACTCACCCAATGAGACTGGGCGATCGGAAGTCTCTAATTTTGTAAACATTTCGAGTATAGGAAATCCCCACTTTTCACCCGGCTCGACTTTCACTCCGCCAAACCCACGGCTAGGTAGATAATCAGGATCGTGCTGAACGCGGTCGATGAGGCTACTTCCTGGAGGGCAAGCAAATCGAAAAACCACTTCGAGTGGAATGAGTCGAGGAAGCGGAGTTTCTCGCATTTGTTGATAGTCTGGGACCATTCGACCCAAAACTGAACCGAAAGTCGGCTTAACGACAGAAACTTGTTTTGCTACAAGGTATCGAACAGAGTTCGATAAATCAGACAGAGGAACCGCTGAAACATTGGCTCCCGGCTGATCCGCACCCTGAATACTTTGTAAGACACCCAGGTAGTGAGTACGTAGACCCTCGGATTGAAGCTTCTCGCCTACTTCGTTAAATGCGGCCCCGAATCGATTCGATTTTCTAAGCTCTAAGGCTTCTGAAGATTTTGAAAACTCTTTCCAAGTTTCGGATCGTTCCATCTTCTCAAACCAATGCGCTGCCAAGATCGCAAGAGCCTCTCCTTTTTTTGGTAAGAGATCCGGCATGCGACCCCAATCAAAAACGGAGTAAGCGTCCGAGTAATCAAAGATCACTGCTGATCCGGGATTGCTGCTGGGATTGCCGCCTGTGTTTGCACTTGCCTGAACTGGCCCTAAAACATCCTTTACTGAACCACGATAGATTTTTGAAAACACTAAGCACGTCTCCTTTTAGCTATCTATTTGTTTTGCGTTTTGACTCGGTCTGCTTGTCTGGTGTTTGCAAAGCGAGCTCCGGCTGAGATGTCGCTCGGGTACTCACCATCTAAACAAGCCATACAGGGTCGCATATTTGTACCCTGCTTGAGAGCCGACTCCATAATCGCTGACTTGAGTCCTTCAAGATCCTGATAAATCACAGCATCTGCACCCAGCTCTTTTTCGATCTCTGTAATATCTCGTCCATTTGCGATCAGCTCTCGGTTATTCGGAAAATCAATACCGTAGTAGCAGGGATGCTTAATCGGTGGGCAAGTGGAGACAAAATAAACTTTCGATGCGCCTGCTTGTCTGACGAGATCGATAATCTTCTTCGACGTCGTCCCACGCACGATCGAATCATCCACAAGGATGAGTCTTTTACCTTCAATCTCTGATCGCACAGGAGAAAGTTTCAAGTTTACTGCTTTTTGTCGCTTCTCTTGAGAATCTAAAATGAAAGTTCGCTTGATATAGCGATTTTTAATGAGCACTTCCCGGTACGGGATCCCTAACTCTTCGGCCAATGCGATTGCAGCAATTCGCGATGTCTCAGGAACTGGAACAACCAGATCAGCTTCGATGTTTTTTTCTTTGAGCTGTTTTTTGATGATCTTAGCGAGTTGTTTTCCGAGACCAATACGAGCTCCATATACAGGCACTTGATCGATCACGGATTCAGGCGACGCAAAGTAGACCCACTCAAACATACACGGACGATGCTGTCTTTTTTCGAGAACGCGCGAAAAAATATTTCCCTTTAAATCGATGAAAACAACTTCTCCTGGAGCGACATCTCGTTCGAGCTCATATCCCATGAACGATAGCGCAACAGCTTCTGAGGANNAGAGGAGATCATATGAGCCTCTCCTGATGGAAGCGCGCCTTCGTGATCTCCCTCTCGCCTAGTTTTTCTCTTACCCCAGACGAGCGGTCTAATTCCAAACGGATCTCTAAACGCCACAAGTCCATAGTCAGCGACCATGGTGACGATGCTGTAGCTTCCGTTTACCCTTTTGAAAATATCTGAGACCGAGTGGCAGACGGCTTCGAACATCTGTTCGGAGCTAGGATGTTCGGTGGGCCCTAGTGGATCGTGCGAAATTGCAGACGACTTAGACAGCCCTTCTGCAAACATATTCATAATGACTTCGGTATCGGATTGAGTCAGTAGATGGCGCCGGGCACGCGTTTTCAGATCGCTCGCTAGCTCTGCGCAGTTCACAATATTTCCGTTGTGAACCATACCGATCCCAAACGGATAATTGATCAAGAAGGGTTGCACATCAACCAGATCACCTCGGCCAATAGTGCTATAGCGGGCATGGCCGACGGCCAAATTCCCGGTAAGCGTGGCGATATTTTCTCTCGTAAATACGGACTCAACTAACCCCAAGTTTTTCACTCGATGAAAGCCGTCCGAATCATAAGAGAGTATTCCAGCTGCATCCTGCCCTCGATGCTGCAAGGTCGTAAGACCTAAAAAGGCCTCACGCGCCGCATCCGACGTCCCAATCAAACCTACGACTCCGCACATGGACAAGGGATATATCACAACCTCTGGACAAAAAATGACCAGCCTCGGAAATTAACTCGAATTTCTTTGAGATGGCGACATGCGGCAATGATTTTACGAGCAGCTGACAGACCGTGCTTGATTTTAGAGTTGGTTTTTTGACACTGTTCATTCACTCATAAGTAGAATTTTGACACTCAGTTGAAACTGAGTTTTGCACCGATTACACTCATGATGAGGGAGAAGTGTTCGAATGAGTACATCTACAAATAGTCCAGTCACTGGAATTATCGACGAGAATTTAGTGATCATCGATTTCGGCAAGTATGAAGNNCTTGATCCTACTTTCTACGGGAAATTAGCGACGGAAAAAGAAAACGGCGTTTTCGCGATCCGACGCCACCGTGATAAGACTTTCAGACTGTATATTAATCCATTGTCCAATATGGACAACTAAGACAGCCCAATATCGACAACTAAGACAGATTACGCCCCGTTCAGGCGCGCATCCGCACAAAGCCTGATACGGGGCATTTTTTATTCAGGTATTTTGCAAACGCGTTATTTATTTAAGGATAGCAAAACAGGCCGCATTAATGCGCTGCCGGCGCTGCCCTCTCATCGACTGCTCCTACCAACTTAATTCCAATTTTCTTTTCGATGGCATTGAGTTCTTTATTTATTAATCGCTCAAACAAGTCCCCATAATTTCCGTACGGCATCGCATGGGCGAAAAAGTCTTTAAGCCGATCGGCTTTCGCGACTGTCTCTTGGCTCACGATCATCTTAATTTCCGCTTTTGTGGAATTAATGTACCGCATCTTTTCAGCAGGTGTCTCTGCCGCTTCAGGAGCGATTTCAAGAAGGGTTAACTCGCACTCTCGTTGAGAAAGTCCCTGAATCTGATCTAAAACGTGCTTCTTTTCCTCGGGACTTCTCTTTTTGCCCAGCTTTCTTTCAGTCTGAAAAACTGAATAAACTCGTGCCGCACTAGAAAGAGAAAGACCTCCGTCCTGGATTTGCTCCCTGACCTCGGGCACATCTTGAATGAGTCGGAGAGCCGCAAGTCTTCGATAAGTAGCTCCTCGACTTAAACCCAAGTGCCTCACGCAGAACTCAAACAAACTTTCGTACGCCATCTCAGCATAAAGCATTCGTGCATCGATCTCTTTCAGATGCTCAATCAACTCAAGCGTAATGCGTCGCTCTTCTTGAACGAGAAATTTAGTCTTGGCTAAAAGATTTTCGTTGGTGAGATGACTCATTTTCATCAACGATTAGATAACAGGAATGACTGAATTAGTCCTTAAAAATAAGCGTTTTTTATAAAATAAATTACCGAACAAAAATAATTCGCTTCGGTTCGCAGCGAACAAATCGCAGTACAAAACGCGAGGTCCGAATTTAAGACTGAGTCCGAAATCCGTACGAACTCGCTATCGTCACGCGCAAACCTTACTCACCCACGCGCGCGTTTGAGTCGCTTGATCCACTCCGACCAAACCATTCCCTGCTTATACCCGCGCGATCGGGCATACTCATAAAAGTTTCGGATAAACTCAGACTGCTCCTGCTGAAATGAAAACTTCCAGTGATCAGGATTTCCTTCAGAAAAAACTTCAAAATCACGAGCGAGCTCTACTTGCCTCGTCAGGATGTCATCCAACGCAACCGTTTTTGCATTTTTTAAGATGTCATACATCGCCATGTAGAGTGTTGTTCGTCCCACTCCTTCACGACAATGAAAATGGATCCAATCGCTGCTCGGAATTTGCTTCACCACATTCAAAAAATGATCAACTTGAGCGTCGCTCGGACGCACATGTTCAGAAGCTGGAAGCCTTTGGTACTTATGGCCTTCGTACTCGACGATCTGCTTTTCAGTTTTCACTTTCCTTGGCTTGATGGACTGAATCGGTACCTCACCAAAATCAGGATTCGACGATTGGAGATATTTTCTAAAATCGGCTGCACGAATCAAATCGAGTTTCTGCGCAGTAGTTGTCACACTCAATGAGCTCAGTTCTGCTGACATCATCTCATCGTACGATAAACCATAATTGCCCCAGTTACGATCCACGTACCAGGTAATTGCCTTACCGTTAATATAGCCATGCGATTCTTGTCTTAGATCGACAATCGTAAGAGGACCCTGTGCAAGCGCCGCAATCTTTTTCAAACCTAAGGCAGAAAANNACGTTGATCCAGGTGATGCTTAAATTGATCATCCGTGCTTCGCAACGCCGGAGGATTTTTATGTCCAGGCTGAGCGTCCACAATCATGAGTGGTCCGTCTGGAGCTCGAGTTCCCTTGGACAAGAGCGCACACGAACTTAGACCCAACGAAATGCCAATGATGAGAGAAAGCGACGCTAGAGAGTTGAGTCTTAGATGAGATTTCAGCACTCATTATATTTTAAAGCAGAACTCAGAAATAACAATCAGTTCTGCAATACTCGGCCGTCTCACTCAACCATCGATGGAGCTCAGCTACTGAATCGAGCTGAAATTGAGCAGCTGTTTTTCGTAAACCTACATGCACGCCTATGAGGGGTATGTCCTCCCGAACAAAAACAGTCTCATCCGTTGGCTCGTCACCAAAATAGACTAATTTCCGATACGAAAAATCTTTGACGTATTGAGAAAGAGCGGCCCCCTTAGATACGCCTTTCATGACAAGATTCCATGCAGCGAGACCCGACACAAGATCGATGTTTCCCCCGCAAAGATCTCGAAGCCACTGGACCTGTTCGGTCCAAAAAACCTGGCCTGAATGTCGGTAATGCACGGTCAATGAGGTCTCTTTGTCCTCAATCTCTCCACCGACCTCTTTCACTTTTTGTATCAGCTCTGGGAGTCGAGTTTTTCGCCATTCTTTCCACTCCGCAGTGCTAAAGTTTCGACTTTGAACTGTTGCCGGATCTCGTCCTGGATGAACAACCCATTCGGCGCCATGACTTCCGATCAGATCAAGTTCAGGAATATTTTTAAATATTCTTTGTAGATCTGGGATACCTCGTCCTGAACAGATCGCTACTCGAAGTTTCTGAGATAAGTCTTTAAGATCCTTTTGTACAGCGGGATGAAAAACCACTTGATCCGGATGAGGCGCCAATTCCACCAGCGTTCCGTCAAAATCAAAGACGATCACAAATTCTCGCGCAACATCTACACCGGCGCT
>DBAE01000131.1 GCA_002291495.1 Bacteriovoracaceae bacterium UBA1018
CCGCTTCATCTTTTATGGTCTTCGGTAATTTCATTGTCCAATCTCCACAATGGAAATCTCAGGTCTACACAAAAAACGGATATCTAAAATAGAATTGCCCAAGCCTCGACTGACGTACATCTTTGAACGGCCTTTGTCATACCAGCCGGATACGAAGCGACCCGAACCTTCAGGAAGCCAGAGAGGAGCAATAAAGGGTAGGCGAACTTGCCCACCATGAGTATGCCCCGAAAAAACTAGGTCGAATTTGAAGTCGGTTTGATCGAAGAAACTCGGTGAATGAAACAGTCCTAATGTTCTAGTGCCCTTAGGAATAGCGCGGACTGCTTTTTCAATATCCGGATTACCCGCTAGAGCGTCATCGATGCCAACAATCCAAATCCCGTCGATTAGTTTTTCTGTGGTGTTATTTAAGAACTTAATTCCGGCTAACCGATAGACCTCTTGTTCTTTTTCAGCGGGACGCCAATGTTCCCAGTTTCCATTGACAGACCAAACTCCAAGCGGGGCACTTAGTTTTTCTAAAAACTCGCCCACTGCTTGATAATTTCCATCTTCGCCAATGGAGTCGCCGCTGATCAATATAGTGTCCGGTTTTTCTTGTGCAAGAATGCTGAGAATTTTACGTTCGCGTAAGCCAATCGAATCAATGTGCAAATCAGAAAGATGTGCAATTTTAATCGGCTTAGGTACTTCTAACTTGACTGAGTAACGAGTGACCTCGATCCAACTGGGCTCGATAAAGTAAGCATATGCGAAAAGAAATAAAAGACACGCTGCCCAGGAGATAAATGTCCTTGATACTTTATAGATTTTCATCAGTCGGTCTCGAATGACAATATATGATACGGCTTAAATGGAGAATCAATTATTCTATCAACATCGCCTCTGACGGTTCCTTAAACCAATTCTTAATCTCTAAGCTTTTAAGGACTGAAGCATATTTTGAAAAATCAAGGGTTGAGAATCTCTGTGCACGAGTCAGCATTTTTACAAGTTGGTCCGGGCGATTTCTGCGACTGAGCGACCGCAGGCTGAGTAGATAGTCTTCACGATAGACCGTCGGGATGATGATCGTTGAGAGTTTTTCTGAAAATAACTCAGCATTCATCATGATGCGGGCAACTCGTCCATTACCGTCTAGAAAGGGATGGACTTCTGCTATCAAAAACATCATGAAGATGGCTCTTGATAGGCCTTTTTCAAGGCTAAGATATCTTTCAAAGCCCTTTTCGAGTGTTCCAGGTACGAGTTCAGGATCAGTAAAGTGGGTGTCTCCAGCGCGATTGGGTCTGGTCTTAAAAATACCCGGAGCATTTTCCGGTCGTGCATTCATCAATATCTTATGTCTTCGTTTCAGTAATGCTTCGAGATCTTCTGGTGTATTTGGAGTGATTTTGAGTTCATTGGGATTGGAGACAGTTTTGAAGTAACTGAGAACGTCGTGGCCGTCTTTCGGCCGTTGTTCGGGAATTCGATTTTGAAATACGATTTCTTCAGCTTCTTCAATTTCAAAGGTAGTTCCTTCTATATAGTTTGAAAAATAGGATTCAAAAAAGGCCTTATGACGAAAGTGATCATTTCCCTGAATGCTTTCTTTAAGGATAGGAGAAGGTGCCGTCATCAAGTGACTAAAGAGTATATCAAGTTTTTCTAGTGCAATCCGATCGTAGGGCTTGTTTTGTGAACGAGCAATCGCAGATTTACTCCGAAGATCAGCGCCTGAGCGTGTTCCCAAAAGGCCTCCAATAATCGAGTCCAATTTTCGAAACTCTTTTTCTCTGTCAATTTTTTTTGAAATGTTTCGTGCTTGATCTCTCAGCTTGTTCAAATCTGATTCACCCCTGGCCTCTAGTAAGGTTTCTAGTCGCCCTTCAATCTCCTCGACAGTCAGAGATCGATGGAGTGTCCTTTTAGTTGATGAGAGATTGTCCAAAATTGCTCTTGCCATTGAGGACGAGCGTATCCCCAGGATGAGTGGGTCTGTTTCAAGGACCCCGGGGCCACGAACAAAGCTCAACTTAAGACCGGGATAACTTATTGTTCGGTTGGTGCTTCCTATCAGAAAGACTTCACCTTGCTTTGTTGGTCGAAACTCAAGGGCACTTCGATATCCAAGTAAGGCTTCTGGAAATAAGTGCGCAATAATCTCTGCCCAGTTTTGTCGTACGGTAATTTCTACGTCTTGCGAAGGAACAGAAGTGTAAAGACGAGGCCCGATCGAGCGAATTTTGTTTTCTTTCAATAAGCCTGACATCCAAGTCTGCGTTTTTTTTTCGCGTGATGGGTAAAGTAAGGGCGGCAAAGGGAGGGTACTTTTAGTAAAAGTTGAGCCCATAAAGGTATTTTATGGTAAATAATAATGTATATCAAGGGATTTTTGGTAATAAATGTGCAAATTATGTATTTTTTGGTAAAACTACAAAGAATAGTTTCAGTAATAATACTAGGGGTTTGAGTCCTGAAACAATCGCTTTGCCATTGGCCGGCCAGCGAGGGTAAGAAGCTAAAAATGGCAGCGTCTCGTGTAGCTGAGCTACTTGCGAAAAAGTTGTGAAGGACAAATTGAATTGAGAGTCATTTCACTGTTGGTAGTGAGAGACATTACATCTGGACTACCCGGATCCATTTTATAAAGGCACTGAAACTCTTTTTCTATCNNGTTGAACTCATTATCTCTTTCAACGTACTTTAAATAATACTGAAATTTACCTGGTTTTTGATGCGTCCACCGTGGCCAAGATTTCACGCTAATCGTGTCTTCATCAAATCTCATCCAACAGTCTAGGCAGTCCATCTGTGCCGGTTTCCAGATGCCTCGTAGGTCTGGCAGCTCATTTTTCCAGTCTAAGAGCCTTCGGATTTGGGTAAAAACCTGAGATTTAAGCGCACCATTTTCTCGGTATTCTTTTATTTCGACTGGGTCGGCCTGATCTAAACTAATCCAGTTTTCAGATGTGATGGAGCTTTTTAAGAAAGGCATTTGGAAAAAGCTGTTTGCTAATTTATAGTTGTCAGCTCTCACTAAAGCATCTTGAGTCACTGTTTTTTCTTCACTCTGAGATTCTGTTAGTCCTCGAATTATATTCTTAAAGGTATCGCCCTTATGATGGATGGCAACCCAGTACATCATTTGATCTTTCGGATTGCGACAAATCAGAGGTCCGCCGGAATCGCCGGACATGAGATTATAACGGCTCGAGGTCAGCTCAAATTCCAAGTCTTCTGAAAGGATTTTTAGGGATTCTGTCTTATTATAAAGTCTAGAAGAGCGTAGTTCGCCAATCATCACTACGTCGCTGGATTTTTTTCCTGATTTGTTCAAAATTCTTGGCGCATAGCTCAGTCCGTATCCAGCGACAAAGCACTGATTGGCTTCTGGATCTGCGATGAGTTCAAGTATTTGTCGAATTGATTTTGGGTAATGAACTGCAGAGGATGGGTAAGGAAGGCGAAAGTTTTTTGGTAGTTTAATCTCTGCTATATCTCGTTGGTATAAAAAAGGAAGACGAAAGCTCTTGGCTTCGAATGTAAATAGATCAACCATTTGGACGGCCTCTAAAATTCCGTTATGATATTAGATGGTTAGACTGGTGGTCAGATCTTAACCTGACATTTGTTCGCCTCGTACAGCCAGCCGAAGCATCGCGCTATAATTTTTCACGTGATACGCATCTTCTAAAGCACCACGTTCTCGCAGACGTCGATGGAGTTCGGGCAGTTTGAAATAAGGAGCGGTCATCAAGAGATGATGCTCGAGATGATAGTTGACTCGGTGAGGAGCCACGGTGAGACGTTCGATCCAGTTTGCGCTCATGCTCCTCGTATTCTTAAAAGGATCGAGGTCCATCTGAGTACACGCATGTTCGGCGATGGAGCGAATTCTAAGAAATAAACTGAAGGTGGTCATGTAAGAAGCGACCCACAGTAAATAGAGTTCGGGGTGACCGAGAGCCCAAAGTCCGGCAACGAGTACAGACTGAGTGAGTATGAAGGGAAGTGTTCGTGAGACTCCAATCTTGAAGATCTCCTTACGGCTTTTTCCGTTTTGCTGAATTGGAACTAATTTTCCAGACACAGTGTATTCGATCTGATCAAACGCGATCAGAACCAGTCCTACGATCCGTTTCAAACCCGTGACTCCGGTGAGATCTCTCAGAAATTTTCTGAATAAAGACGCTTTCGATGTCGGATAGGCAGCAACGAGATCAATGTCTGGATCCTGTTCGCTACCCGCGTAACGATGGTGTTTCAAATGGTGTTTTCTGTAACGGGATAGGTCTTGATAAGAGGGATAAGCACATAGCCAATTGCCTACGATGTCATTGAGTCGTCTGGTCTTAAATAAAGAATAATGAGCTGCTTCGTGCATCAGTATCGCCAAGGCAAGGTGGCGTCCGCCGATGAGGATCAGCGCTATGACGATTGTCAAAACAGACGGCTGCCAGGCAACAATAAAAAAAGAAAAGAGTATAATGAACCAGGTAGTTAAAACTGCCTGAAAACCACGTAGATCTGACGTCTTAATCAAGTCTTGGATTTCTTCGTGATTGAGCAGTTGGTTGAGTTTCACAAACTCAGTTTATAACAAAGCTAGAAACTTAGAAAGGTGCGGCGGCTCTCTGAGGAGGGATGACACCGTGTACCTCATTTTGGAGTGGGTACACGGCATCTAAATCTGCGTTAGCGTTTATTAGGAGGCAGTCGCTTACGAGGAAGATGATCCGCTGTAAATGCGGTCATCTCGTTGGCATCTCGGAATGATAAGTTGAGACGAGTTTCGGAAACATGAGCATCTTTTAAAAGAGCATTGGCTTCAGCGAGATTCAGTGAACCTTTAGTGTTTTGGCCGTAGACACTCTGTCCGTCAAAAGAGCCCTCGATGGTGACGCTTTTACATGGAGCTGAGGATTCGGCAATTTGATCAACAAAAGATCTGAATGCGTTTTCCAAATCATTTCCGCTGTTATGGGCTGAGAAGGTACAGGTATTTTTGGAGACAGAGTTTGAGGCGACAGCAGATGCGCTGACCAATGTGACTCCGATAGATAGTGTTAATGCCAAGATCTTTGGCAGATGTGTGTTTTTCATGCTCTCTCCTTAGGGGTGCTTGTTTTATATAGAGTTACTTAAACTATACAGAGAGAGCAAGATAGACGTCGATCAAAAAACTGATTTTCTTGTGAATCGCGAAATTCACCCGCTCATACCGGGGCTTCACAAGGAAGCTTAAGCGTAAATGTCGACCCTTGACCAAGTTCGCTTTCCAACGAAATTTCACCTTGATGAGCTTCTGCCAGTTGCTTCACAATATATAAACCTAGACCAAATCCCGAAATCCCACTGTGAGATACGGCTCTTTCAAACTGCCCGAAAATTCGGCCATGGTCTTCCTTGGCGATCCCAATCCCGTAGTCGCGGACTGAAAGCAGAGCAAAATTTTCCTTTACCCTGATCTGAATTTCAATTTTGCTTCCGGCTCCATACTTTATGGCATTTGTTAATAGGTTTGTGACGATTTGCTCAATCCGATAACGGTCCCAGTAGCCATAGGCTGGGGATCCTTCAAGCTCAACGGTGCTTCCAGAAGATTGAAGTAAAGCCGAGAATCTTTCAATCGATTCCTGAACCAAGCTGCGAAGATCAAATTTTTCAAATTCTAAGGATAATTTGCCTGTCTGAATTCGAGCAATATCCAGCATGTCATCTACGAGCCGAGTGAGCCGATTAATCTGCTTTTCATCATCCGCAAGAAGATTTGGCAATTTTTCAGGGTCAAAGCGTCTAAAGTCACCACGTTCTACTGCTCGCTTTCTCATCTGAGTTTGAAGCTTAAGAGAAGTCAGTGGAGTTTTGAGCTCATGGGAAGCAATTGATAAGAAAGTATCTCGAGATTGGATCGCCTCAAGAGACTTCTGAAAAAGTCTCGCATTGTCAATTGCTGTAGCCGCTTGGGCCGCAAGGCCTCGCACGATATTTTCTTCCTTATCGGTAAAGATTCCGGGTTCTGGATGTCCGAAGAAGAGCCCGCCAATTACTTCTTTAGAACGTGAAATGACAGGGACCGCTAAGTAGCTTTTTACAGGTAAGTGTCCCTGAGGCATACCTGCGTTCGGCGAATTCTTTCCGTATCTAGGATCCTGGGTGATGTCATCACTGCGGACGACACTTTCTCCAGAGAATGTAGGCGCAAAAACCGGGGTATTTCTTGGCATGCCAAATCTGGAAAAGGCTTCGCGCGGTGCGCCTGATAATGAGTAAAGTGTGTAGGCTTCTCCTTTATCGTTGGTAACGTTGTAGAAGAGGGCACCGAATTTTGCGCGCGAGAGCTGGGTGGCTGCGTCTGTGATCTTCTGAACTAACTTTTCAAGATCGAGCTCGGCAGAGATTGTCTGACCTAAGCTGTTGAGAGTTTCGAGTGTATGTACAGACTCCTTAAGTGCTTCACGGGTCTTTCGGACCTCTTCTATATCCGTATTTGTGCCGAACCAACGCACAATTTTACCGTTCGAATTTCGAATAGGATTGACTCGTGTGAGGAAAACTCGGAAGTCTCCGGTCTTGGAACGAAGCGGAAACTCCATTTCAAAAGGATCGCCTGTAGCGATGGAATGATTCCCTTGCTCGCAGACACTAGGAAGTACTAACGGATCATGGACGTTTTGCCATCCCCAACCTTCCATTTCTTCTGGAGTCGTGCCGGTGTAAGAATACCAACGATCGTTATACCAAGTAATAGAACCATTTGCGGCAGCCATCCAAGCCAGATTTGGAATCGAGTTAGCGAGGGTTCGGAATTGCGCTTCTCTTTCTTCTATTTCGCGCTCAGCAAGTCTGCTTTCTGTAACGTCGCGAGAAACCGCAAGAATTTTTGTAGTCTGGCTTCCTTCCATAATCGGGCTTACGACAACGTTCCACCATTTGGGTGTTTTCGTTTTAAGAGTAGGAAAGTAACCAGTAAAATTTCCCACCTGTCCAGTTTTTGCTAACTCAAACGCACGATTGGCAAGCTTGCGATCTTCTTCGTTCCAAAAATCTAACCAGTGAGTACCGAGTATTTGATTTATATCGCATAGTTCTAGCTCATTGGCTCCACCTTGATTGATGAATAGCAGGCGAGTTTCGAGATCGAGAACCTTGATACAGTCTCGACTGTTATCCAATATGGCGTTTTTAAATGCCTCGCTCTCACGGAGCTGCTCATGAGCCAGATTGAGTGACTGATTAGCCAGATGTTGCTCGGTCACGTCGCGAGTAAAGCAGCGAGTATGAATAAATTTTCCATCACGCCACAGCACATTGGAGTCGATGAGAACATGCTTTACATCGCCATTTTTGCATTTTAGGCGCGCCGGATAGCTCTTTAGTGTTTGTTTGTCGCAAAGCCTAGTTAAGATGTCATTAATTACGTCTTCGTCCGCATGGAACTCCGATATATGGCGACCAATGTACTCGTCTTCCGAATAGCCTAATAGATCAAGTTCGGCGCGATTTACCCGGAGTATGGTTCCGTCAGCTGCTACCCAGTGAAGTCCGAGCGCGGCATTATCGAAGAAGTCATTTAAGTTCAATTGGCTTTCTTTCAACTTAATTTCAGCATCTTGAGCTCGTTTCATTTCAAGTCTCAGGGTACTGGCTTGCTGCTGTAGATAAGCCACTGCTCGCAACTGATCATCTACGGATTCAAGCTTTAGAAAATCTTCAGATGGAAGGACTTTTGTATGCGTGTGGCAGATGTCTTGAAATGCAACCCCATGCGAATGCTCAGAAAAAGACTTCAAAGAGTAACCACAAAATAGCCCAAATGAGTGATGTTTTGCCAAATCGTTCCAAAGATTCTCGAGACGAATAGTTGCAGTGACATTACCTTCGTCCCACAGCAGGCCTACCATTTCGCCAAATGCACAGACACGCGAAAATTTTGCTGATAGTTCTCCCACTAATTGGCCGAGAGAATTCTCGAATTTTTCGGCGTCGGGCTGCCCATCGCTCATAAAAGTAGCTAGCGTTTCTGCTGCATCCAGGAGCTTAAGTTGAGAACGGGAGCGAACCATCTCAATATCGATTTTGTAAAGTTGCTCAAGATTCGAGACGATCGCGTCAAGATGAGGTCGCGTCGCTATAACGATGGCGCCATGTCCTTCTTTCAATCCAGCTGCAATATATTGGGCAACCGCTTCTGCGAGGAAGGAATCACTTTCAAAAAACTGAACAAAATGCTCATTTTTTTGGGAAGGAAGAGTGACGGGGCTTAATCGCGTGTACTTCTGGCTTCTCAGATCAAGATCAAACATTCCCATACCTCTATTTCCCCTCGTTCGGCAGCGTTTTTAACATAAGTGGCCGAAGATCACCAGTTATTGCAGATTAAAATAATCAGATAATGCGACTGGCGCACTAGTGAAGGCTCCAGCGACGCTATTGAATTTGAGACGTCCGTTGAATGATTAAGCTGACCGATTTTGGAGTCGGCACATTTCGTGTAACGAGCCCTTCTCTTATGGAGCAGCGCAAAGGCGTCGTCTTAGTGATTGAAGATGATTACGGTATCCGTGAAGCGATACGCGAATTTCTCGAGATGGAAGGATTTCGAGTTGTTGTAGCGTGCAATGGAAAAGAAGGAATTGAACTACTCTCAGAGATTCAGTCTCCTTGTCTAATCATATTGGATTTTTTTATGCCGGTGATGGATGGATCAGAGTTTCTTCAAGAGCTTCAGTCACGACCCCAGTTTCAACAAAATAAAGTATTTAGCATTCCAATCGCACTGCTTTCTGCAGCAATGCCTAATAGTTCGGCTATTGCTGCGGCAAAACCTCTAGTCAGCGCGTACCTTAAAAAGCCCGTGGACCTCGAAGGCTTCTTGAACACGGTAAAGCAGTACTGCGTAGGCGAAGACGCCGCCTAGTCATATTTACTTGGTTGAACGACTCAGTCGGGCATGTTATCGATTGCCTTCTTATGAGGCGGCTAGCTTTTCTACTTTTTGTGCTCAGTTCGAGTACTTNNTTTCATTACCGGCAGACAAGGTGGCCGGGCAGGAGCTCGTCTCAGGCAAAGAGCTTTCTATCCCGCTAAAGTCCGCATCAAACTCTGCATCAAACCCACTTCAAAAAGGGACCGTTATTGTTTTCCTTTCTTCGGTCTGTCCTTGCTCAGTTAGTCATGAGCCACGTCTGAAGGAACTGGCGACAGAGTTTGCGCCCA
>DBAE01000236.1 GCA_002291495.1 Bacteriovoracaceae bacterium UBA1018
TTCTTAGACCTATCTCCTTAAGCAGGATCGCTTAAGGCGTAGATGATCACTAAGAGACTTTGGAGGAGTTATGAAAAAGATTTACAGCGCTAAGACGCTCATCAATATTAAGAACGCGATCTATCGCACTGCCCTTCCGCTCAGCATGAGCGCCACCCTAGGACTTGGGCTTATAGGTTGCGGAAAACAAGAATTTAACGTGAGCCGACAACAATCGGCCTCAGAAGCTCCGGGAACCTACGAGATCCCAGCTAAGGTTGATATCCTTCTTGCTGAAGACAACACCGGTTCGATGGCAAACGTATTGCCTAAGATCAAAGCCGAGTTTCCAAAGCTTCTTAATTCACTTGAAAGTTCAGGTTGGGATTACCGATTTGCAACCATCCCTCTTTTTAATCAGCGCACGATCACTCAGATCGTCGCATCCAAGTTTGACAGCAACTGGGGCAGTCTCTGGAAACAGCCTTATCCAGGTGCACCGAGAACTTCGAGTCTCCCGGACTATTTGTTCAGCAAACCAGCTAACTACGGTGGTTTTATTACAAGCGTAGCTAGCGGCGGATCATTGGAGCCAGGATTTGAGAACATTAAGAACACTCTTTATGGATCTATTCGCCCAAGTTTTCTTCGGGACGATGCGATGCTCGTGATCCTTGTAGCTGGAAACGGTGAAGACACCTCTGGAGTTAAAATGTGCCGACGCGCAGATANNTAACTACTCCGAACCTTGCGAATACCAAGGTCAGTCGGGGACTCTTGAGTCGAGCTTCCAACAATACAAATCCGCGTTTCTTGGTTTAAAGAACCAATCAGCGCAGCTTAAATTTTATTCGGTCGTATCTCCTTACGATCGTAAGACTTGCTTAAGTCAAAGCGATTATGCCTTAGCAGGTGAACGATACATCCGTATGGCTAACGAGCTCGGCGGTAGAGATTACGACATCTGTACCCAACCGATCTCAAGCGTAGTGACTTCACTTAAGAGCGAGTTGCAGTCGCAACGTCTCTCTTTCAGAACTCAGTACATCTTCATCCCACAAGATGCAGATCCAAACTCAGTTCAGGTGACGATCTACCGAGCTAATGGAACCATTGAAACTCCGACCCGTAGCGCATCCAATGGATGGCAGTACATCGGACAACACNNTACACAGTGGTGTCTATGCAATCGACTCCCCTGTCCCAATGAACTGGGTGACTTCGGGATATGCGATTAAGCTCAATGGTTCAGCAAAATTGATTGGTAACGATTACGCAGACGTTGATTACGACGTAGCGGGCGTTAACCCATCGTTCTAATAAAACTGAAGGTAAGGAAAACGATATGAGAACTTTTATTAAAAACTTTTTGATCGCCCTCATTGCAGGCTTAGTTGCTCCAGCTGCTTTTGCAAAAGCGCCTCAAGACAAATGCGCTATTGTCGGTGGGGAAGGATACTGGTTTTGTCGAAGCGTTAAAGAAGAACGCTGTGGACTAGCACAAACTCGAGATGATGCAAAACTTTGCAAAATCATCACTGAAGAAGCTCCATGTGACTTAGTTCAAGGTGATGCGAACCTTCGTTGCAAAGGTATTACTGAGAAAAATTGTGACCTCGTACCTGAAGACGACCGCGAAGCTTGCGACGCATTAACGACCGGTTAGTCGTTTGCCAGAGGCAAACTAGTCTGAGCGTTTGCCAAGGGCAAACAAATGAACAGAGCGTTTGCCAGAGGCAAATGGGTTAAGAATACATTTGCCAGAGGCAAATAATTAAACAGTAAACCGCATTTCAGGCACATCGCCAGGAACAGTCATCTTTGCAGCAGTCGCTTTTTTGATCTCATCCACCGTAATTCCAGGCGCGCGCTCACGCAGTACTAGACCCTGCGAAGTGACTTCGATCACAGCAAGCTCAGTCACGATCTTTTTGACCACTCCCACCCCCGTTAGCGGTAAAGTGCATTTCGGCAAAATTTTGCTCGATCCATCTTTTGCTACATGCNNACGCCGGCGACCAGATCCATCGCGCCGCCCATACCTTTGACCATTTTTCCTGGAATCATCCAGTTGGCGATACTTCCACTTTCATCCACTTCCATAGCGCCGAGCACAGTGAGATCGACATGCCCACCTCGAATCATGGCAAATGAGTCAGCGCTTGAAAAAAATGATGACCCCGGAATAACAGTCACTGTTTCCTTACCCGCATTAATCAAATCTGCATCGACTTCGCTGTCTTTCGGATAAGGACCTAGACCCAAGATTCCATTCTCGCTTTGGAGAATGACTGAAATCCCTTTTGGAATGTAGTTAGCAACGAGGGTCGGAATCCCAATTCCAAGATTGACGTAATAGCCGTCTTTGAGTTCGAGGGCGATTCGTTGAGCAATTTGTTCACGAGTAAGTGGAGTGCCGGACATTTCAAGTATCTCCTAATTTCGAACTATTCTGAGCTTATTTTGAGACCGTACGTCGCTCTATGCGCTTTTGGTAATTTTGACCTTGGAAGATCCGCTTGACGTAGATTCCAGGCAAATGGATTTGATCGGGTTCCATCGAACCTACTGGAACGAGTTCTTCAACTTCAGCTATCGTGATCTTACCGGCGGTTGCACAAAGTGGATTAAAGTTCCGCGCAGTTTTTCGGAAAATCAAGTTGCCGAGCGAGTCTCCTTTCCAGGCTTTGACCAATGCAAAATCAGCTCTGAGAGATCTCTCGAGTACGTAAGGACGACCATCAAATTCTTTGATCTCTTTCCCTTCAGCGACGATCGTTCCATATCCTGTTGCAGTATAAAAAGCTGGAATGCCAGCTCCACCAGCACGAAGCTTCTCGGCCAACGTGCCTTGTGGAGTCATTTCAATTTGGAGTTCGCCTGAAAGGACCAGGGTTTCAAAAAGCTTATTCTCGCCGACGTAACTTGAGATCATCTTTTTGACCTGTCGTTTTTGCAACATCAGCCCGATTCCAAAATCATCTACACCCGCATTATTCGAGATACAGGTAAGATTTTTCACACCTTTCTCAACCAATGCAGCGATGCAATTTTCTGGAATACCACAAAGCCCGAACCCACCGATCGCAAGCACAGCACCGTCGGGGATATCTCGAACTGCTTCTTTAGGACCACTAACAATCTTATTCATAGTGAGTTCTCTGGTTCTATTTCAGTTTGTCTTCTACGACTTTTCAACAGCCGAGTCACGTGAACGAGGTGATTTTGAATTTAGACGAGGAAGTTTTTCCGCGAAACGCCGGAGTTTACTTATCGGTAAATGAGGACGTTTCGCGGAAAAAATGACGAAGTATAAAGTCAAAAGCGCCCGTTCCTAATATTACTACAAGACTTCAACGCAGACGGCGGTGGCTTCCCCACCCCCAATGCATATCCCCGCAATTCCTTTTTTCAGATTATTCTTTTTCAACGCCGAGACCAAGGTCACTAAGATTCTTGCTCCACTCGAACCGATGGGGTGACCCAACAAAACTGCTCCCCCCCAAACATTGAGTTTATTGAGTGGGATTTCAAGATCACGTGCTGCTGCGAGAGCCACAAGCGCGAAAGCTTCATTAACTTCAAAGAGGTCTACGTCTTTGACATTCCAATTTGCTTTCTTAAGTGCCTTTCGCATGCCTTCGGCGGGTGCGGTCGTAAACCACTCTGGAGATTGAGCGAACTTAGCAGTAGAGACGATGCGAGCCAGTGGTTTTATACCGAGCTCTTTTGCTTTTTCTGCCGACATCAACACTAGAGCCGCAGCTCCATCATTGATCGTCGAAGCATTGGCTGCTGTGACTGAGCCTGCTTTATCAAAAACAGGTTTCAGACCAGGAATCTTATCAAACTGCGCCTTTGCTGGGCCTTCATCGGTATCAAACAAAGTGCTCTCACCTTTTTTACCCGGGATCGTTACAGGTGCGATCTCGTCCTTAAAGTAACCTTGCTTAGTCGCCTCTTGTGCGCGCTTAAAGCTCTCGATCGCGTAGTCATCTTGCTCTTTACGAGTAAAAGTCTTTTCGCGTGCGCAAAGCTCCGCGCAATTGCCCATATGCTGGTTATTGTATGGATCCCAAAGACCGTCATGCACCATGGAGTCGATGAAAGGCTGATTTCCCATTCGGAGTCCAGTGCGAGCGTTAGGTAGGAGATAAGGAGCTAGGCTCATGTTTTCCATACCGCCTGCCACCACAACTTCGCTCTCGCCCACCATGATCGATTGAGCTCCGAGCATCACAGCTTTCATTCCGCTTCCGCAGACTTTATTGATCGTCAGTGCAGGCACAGAGTTTGGAATACCTGCATAGATCGCAGCTTGGCGTGCGGGGGCCTGTCCGATTCCAGCTGTTAAAACATTTCCCATGATGACTTCAGAAACCTGACTGCCTTCGATTCCTGCACGCTTTAAGGCAGCTTCAATCGCTATAGCTCCTAAACGAGGGGCTGGAATACTCGATAAAGCACCTTGAAATGAACCAATTGGGGTACGAGCAACGGCTGCTATAACAACTTCACGCATGGAAACCTCCTGATTAAATTAGCCCTAAGTCCTCTATTCATACCNNCCTGAACGCCAAGTGATTCCAGCGAAATTTGATTTACTGGACAGCCTCGGTCCACTTATGCGATTAAGAAAAGTATTATGAAAATTTCTGCTCGTTTTGCTCTTTTAAACAGCTTAGCGATGGGTTTGATTTTGCTCATACAGCCCGCTCAAGGCAGCGGTATTGCTCCGGCCAACCTCCCGGACTTAGTGGAAAAAACTCAGACCGGTGTCGTCAATATCAGCTCTACAACCGTCACCAATTATCAGGTGTATGGGATGGATGAATTTTTACGACTTTGGGGCATCCCGCAGGAGCATAAGCAAACGTCCCTCGGTTCGGGTTTTCTCATCGACAAAGACGGCTTTATCATCACGAACAATCACGTAGTGGATCAAGCGACAGAAGTGATTGTAACGATGCACAATCGGAAACAATATAAAGCTAAGATCATCGGTAAAGATCAAAAAACAGACCTTGCTCTCCTCCAGATCCGAGACAAAGATTTAAAGGTCCCGCAAAATCTTCAGCCCGTAGCACTTGGAAATTCAGACACGCTGCGTGCGGGTGAATCTGTATTTGCAGTGGGCAATCCTTTCGGACTTCAACACAGCGTCTCAAGCGGAATCATCAGCGCTAAAAACCGGACAATCGGTATTGGCCCATTTGATAATTTCCTCCAGACTGATGCTTCGATCAATCCGGGAAATTCAGGCGGACCGCTCTTCAACTTCAAAGGTGAAGTGATTGGGATTAATACTGTGATTTTTTCAAAGGTCGGCCAAAGCGGGGGTGTAGGCTTTGCGATTCCGGTAAATGAAGCTAAAGCACTTCTCGGGGATCTCAAACGCTATGGTAGGGTCCCACGTCCGTGGCTTGGTATCTTAGGCCAGCC
>DBAE01000234.1 GCA_002291495.1 Bacteriovoracaceae bacterium UBA1018
CCGATTCCTCGATCACGAACTGCTTGGCGTACTTTGAGGCGGGTCGCAGTCGTGAGATTGCTGGTGATCGTGCCGCCGCTTCCGCCAGGGACGACAATAGCGCCAAACTGCGAAAGTTCGTCGAGGGTCATCGCATTGAGTTGAGCCGAGTTCGCTAATTGGTAAGTGAAGCCCTCAGCCTTTATGATCTGCTCGGTGGTCTGCCAGTCAGAGGTGGATACGCCAGCACCATTAAATAGGAGCACATCAAGTTTGTAGGCTCGTTTTTGGGGGGGAGGATTTTGAGGATCTTTCGAAGTTGTATCGGGTAGAATGTTGGGATCATTTTGTGTCAAAGGAGATTGAATCTCACTCGTCCCGTTGCATCCTGTGAGAGAGGCAAGGCTCAGTAATGTGCCACATACCATCATTTTCATGTTCTTCATGCTGAGTGTTACGAGGAGAGATGAAATAAAGTGTCGAGAGCAGATGAGTATTAGGATGTAAAACTTATGTAAGCGAGCGTATGATCAGTTTATGAAATTTAAGGCACTTGGTATGATGTTATTAGGACTGACTTCGATGAATAGCGCTAAGGCTGTTTCCGCTGAGCTGAGTGTAGGGGATAAGGCGCCTGAGTTTAAGGTGAAGACTCATGAGGGCNNGTTCTCTATTTTTATCCAAAAGCAGAAACTCCAGGCTGTACCAAGCAAGCGTGTACATTTCGTGATCAAATTAAATTGATCCGTGATGAAGGAGCAGACGTATTTGGAATCAGTTCAGATACAGTTGACGCACTGAAGAAGTTTCACAAAAACCATAGATTAAATTTTGTATTGCTCTCAGATACCGATGGAAAGGTGCTCGCACAGTATGGCACTAAGATGCCACTTCTTAATTTTTCGAAGCGACATACTTTTGTCATTGGCCCAGATTTGATTATCCGCGCAATTGATAAAGACGTAGATCCAGTTCGAGATTCAGAAAAAATGGCTGCTGAAATCAAGCAGCTCAAAACAAAAAATGAATAGGCGTATCAATTAATTTGAAGATCCGATACCATTAAGGACGAGAGTATCGGATCTCTCGCTGCTTACGAGTCTCTGGGTAATCGGGCCCTTGTTCCTCTTGAGTCGCTCACTGGCTTTATCCGGAGGAATTAGATGACCACCCCAACTCAAGATACAAATACATCAGCAACATCGATACCAAGTGAGAAATGTTTTCTTGATCGTGTATTAAAAATCCCTAGATATGGTTTTGTTCGAGATGGCCAACTCTATGTCCCGACGCATCGTGAAATTTGGAGCGAGTTTTTCCATCGCCTTAACGTTTTTCGAGACAGACGGAACTGGCTTGCTTTGTTTGGTTGGACAGCAACTTTAAGTTTTGCAATCCCGCTTGCAATCTTCTTTATTTATTTCTTCTCTTGGCCACTCTTTTTTGCGGGCTTTGTTTACAGTATGGTGCTCTTGGGTAGTCATGGTACATTCTGGCTTCATCGATATTCGACTCACCGAGCGTTCAAATTCAGAAATGGCTTTGTTAGGATGCTTTGCCGCAATCTTGTCATCCGGATCATTCCAGAAGAGATCTACGTAATTTCCCACCATGTGCATCATCGGTTTCCTGAAAAACCAGGAGACCCTTACAACGTTCATGGGGGATGGCTCTACTGTTTTTTAGCAGACGTGAATCACCAAACTCTGAATACTGAGCTCAGTGAAAAGGATCATCAGCAGGTCTGCAAGCTTATGGAACATACGGGTGTCCATCTGACGACTTACGAGCAATATAAAAAATGGGGATCTGCCTGTAAGCCTTGGACAGCGATTGCTCATTATGCTTTAAACTGGAGCTTTTGGTATGGTGCATTTTATCTCCTCGGCGGACATGCTCTAGCCACTGCGTTGTTCGGTTTTGCCGGAGTGTGGGGAATAGGTGTGCGGACTTATAATTATGATGGTCATGGCAGAGGCAAGCTTCGCCATAAAGAAGGCAGCGACTTCAATAAAAGTGATTTGTCAGTCAATCAGATCTGGCCAGGTTACGTAGCGGGTGAATGGCATAATAACCACCATCTATTTCCAAATGGCGCACGATCAGGTTTCCTTTGGTATCAGCTCGATTTACCTTGGTTACTGATTCGCTCATTAGAGAAACTCGGATTGGCGAACTCAGTAAAAGACTACAAACTTAAGTTTATGAACGATTACTACAGGCCTTTTCGTAAATCAGAGCCGAACTATAGTTCACTTCAAGTGCCTGAGTCACAAAGTTAGTCGTTAAGAATCGGACTAATAGGTCCGGACTAATGCATCAGGCTTAAATCGCGCAGAAAAAAGAGTGGGATCTTTACATCAAATGTAGCTCCCAGATGATTGACCATTTGATAGGTGCCTCGCATATTGCCGGTGGGAGTTGGCAACGGACAATAGCTAGAATACTGATGGGTCTCACCGGGCTTGAGTTTTGGCTGTTGCCCAATTACGCCAGATCCTTTGACTTCATGGATGGCACCATTGCCATCGGTAATGATCCAGTGGCGAGATAGAAGCTGAACCTCTGTATCACCCTTATTGGCGATTGTGATTTGATAACTGAAGACATACTCCGAGTCTTCAGGAGAGGACTGGTCTGCCAGGTACTCTGGCACAACGGTAACTTCGATTCCTTGGGTGAGTTCGTAGTACATGCTGTACAGATACTTCTATCTGGCAGGTAAGGCAATTGGTTCTTTATCTAAGGTATCTGCCAGTCGGGAGCGATACAAAGGACATAAAAGAGAAATCTCCAGCCTTCCAATTTGTCTGTTGATCCGGCCTTATCAGTTAAGCTTTTGATCGATGAACTGACATTGTCAGGCAAGCTTGGTCTCGCCGAGTAGAACATAGAGTAGGCGATCGCTGCATCCGACGTGGTAGGCAGCTGCAGCGCTGAAGTATTTACCGCCGCGCCAGAAGCAATGCCTTTGACTTGGGCGATTGCGTTTTTCACTGCCGTGTCTTTACTTGAAAGTGATGCACAAGTTCGGATACGAAATGCCTCGCGAGTCGTGGTGGATACGGGCAAAACCGCTGCTTGAGAATCGGATTCAAAATTTCCAATATCATTTGTATCGTAAAGATCTCTTGGACCACCGAAAGTTCCAGCTTGTTTGAGAATCAAATTATTGATGACAGTTTGTACTTCATTGCTTGTGCCAAAAACTGAGGTCAAAGTTGAAGCAATGTACTTACGGTCTCCAAGACGAATTTTCGAATCGGAAGTGGTAATTTCGGTACCCGGTGCAATCGAAGGCATCGGAGTTGGTGTAGCGGTCGGGGCGGGAGTGGGCTCGTTGCCCATGAGTTGGATCCAGTTTCTTAACGCCATCCGTTCATCAGAGGTGAGTGTAAATGGAGCTGTCGGCATATTTGCCAGTGGAATTTGGCCATTAACAGCTGAGGCCGAACCTGAATATTCGTTTCCTATCAATCGTCGATACAGAAGAGATTCTTGCAGATTTCCAGCAACAACGAGGCCAGACGTAGTCCAGGCAGCTTCACTCGATTTATCGAAGACCGAATGACAGGATAAACATTTGCTCTCGATGACTGCTTTAGCTGCATTGAAGCGAAGAATTGCTGGCGAGTTTGGATTATTTGTCGCTGGACTCGGTTCTGGATTGCCAGAAGTATTCTGATTTTCCGAAATGCTCGAGCTTTTGCTTTTCGATCGTGTAGTCGTAGAAGTGGACTCCATGCATCCGGTCAAAGATGAACTCACGAGAAGCAGAATAAGAAACTGAGAAAGAAAAGTTAGATTCATCATTCGTTTTTATTCTCCGGCTCAGAGATCAATGCGACGATGTTTCCGTTCTGCTCTTTGGCGACTGGGTGAAAATTTGAAACAGGTGAGGGGACTCGTAATAGTTCCGCAGTTGTCGAGAGCGCATGTTCCCACTTTAGGACAGTCTTGGAAGAACCTTCATGTTCGACAGTCGCGGCTTTTCCTAAAGTGCCTCCGTAAAAGTCGTCCTTCATAAGTTTTCCGCGTTTTATATTTCCAAGGATAAGAGGCTGCTTAATTGCTCCTGAAATAAGTGTAAGCTGACCGGCATCAGAGGCATGATCTGAACCCATATCATCTCTTCTGGGTTGACGGGAAAACTCGGATGCAATCTGGATGACAGTGTTCTGGTAGATATTGGCTGCTTTTAATGATTGAGCAAGTTCATAGAGACCTGTAGCGATCTGGTAATACATCGCAGATGTCGCGACGAGCGCAATATTTGGACGTCCATAATGATCGTCGCCTGGATATTCAAATCGTTTAGTCGTGGTAACATTCTTAGGATTAGATGTTCCTAAGTCTTCTCCCGAGTACTCGGTATATCCCTGAAGGTCAAGCTTAGTGGTGTTGATCTTAATCTTGATCGTTGAGGTGAGACCGCGAGTTAGCAGAAACTCGGTGATTGCAAGGTGTTCGGCAAGTTCAAAGATCGCAACAGGCGCGAGCGTATTTCTTAAGTCGTTTGCGTGGGGTAAAAATTTTCCGAAGCGTCCCAAGCCATCGTTATTGACCGGATTAGGGAGCACCTTCGAGATATTAGCCACAGCTTGAGTGAGCAGCGCATTGTATTTTCCGAACAAGGTGTTCCATGTACTCACTAAGTCGCCTACACCTGCTCGAATCAGATCTTCAGCATTTTTGCGATCGCTGTAGAGAGCTTCAGCGCCTGGCCGTGAGCTCGATGCATAGTTTCTCAAGGAAGCAAGAGTCGCTTGAACATCTGAATCTAATGATAGGATTCGCTGATTAAATGCTCCAGCAATTCCATCGTTTGAATTAATGTACGGACTCATGACTTGTTGAAGACGATTACCACTACCAGAAGGTCTCAGAAGCGCTTTACCACTAACTGATTTATAAGTTCCTGGAGCATCGCCCAACATATAGGCAGGCATCACAGCATTTGAGTAATCGGCTACTACGCCATCGAGACTTGGCACGTCTGTAACCGTTCTTAAAAGACGGTGTGAGATGGAGTGCTCGCCCCCGCCCATGTTGATGCCTCGAACGATCAACATATTGCTCAGTAGATCCGACATGTTTGCCCAGCTACCGTTTGGACGTGGTACTTGTTTACTCCACATTTGGGGCATCTGATAGGTCTTGCCACCAGCAGTTACCATGGCAGTTTGGTAGATTGGATTTCCACTGGCATTGGTGGTGGTATAGGCTTTTTCTGGATAGATATTACCGGCGTTTCGAGGATCAAGTGGTAGATCAAAGGCCCAACGAGCGGGTCCACCATTGAGATAGAGGTGAACAAAGTTTCTAGGCTGAATGCCTGTCTCTGCAGCGTATGCTTTAGAAATCATACCTTCTAGCATGGCGTTCAGAGCTCGAGTAAATGGATCAATCGCAAGCGCACTTGCGCCTACATGACCCAAAGACTGGAGAAATTTTCTTCGATTGAGATGTTTTGGGCTCATATTACTTTGCTCCCAGAGGCTCTCGCAATGATGGTCGAGAGTAGAGTGGCATTGAAATAATGGATTGAATCAGAGACCGAAGACTATTAGTGCTGCGAAGCTGTTGGCCGAGTTGAATTACTTTATTGCGATAATGAAGATCCGCCTGAGACATGTTTGCAGAGTCCGGATCGCCTAGGTCTCGGAGATCGACACTGATACCAGTGAAGTACTCGAAATAGCGTTTTGCAGCGCAAACATAGATATCATCTTGTTTGATGAGCTCACTCGCCAAATCCGAAAGGTTGTCGACTTTAGTGTCATGAAGTACCCCATTATAACCCCGATAAAAGATCCGTCCATTAGGTGGACGCTTATAGTAATCGGGATCATTGTCAGGGGGTGGATTGCCGGAGTCTAAATAATTTTCCGCTGGAAGAAACGCTGCCGTATGCAGTGGCCCTAGGGGTGTAATTGATTTGCACTCATTGGCTCCAGCGGATCGAAATGCCAGATTTCTTACCACGCCAGCCATTGAGTCCATCGTTGCATGACATGACATACAGGCACTGGTTCTTCTAAATGGAAGATCTGAAGTAGATTTTGTCCAATTTTGTGCATCAGTTTTTCTGAGAAGAGGGAAGCTTCGGCAAGTCAAGGTTTCCATCGCAACTTTGGCCCATCGTCGTGGCACTTTTGCTCCACCGTTCATTCTTTCGCTTCGCTCCTTTGGTCCAAAATTGAGCGCTAGGAACGGTTGTGTTCCGAGAAATCCACCTCCGAAAGAGGCTTTGTATGCGACTGACCCGGAATAATTCATTCCAGTTTTATCGACGTTTATGGTCTTACTTACTTCTTGAGATGAAATTGGTCGAATGCCTTGCAGTCTTCCAGTTTGAATCAGTATAGGTGAAATCGGTGTGTAAATCGGATTTCCATTCGCGTCTTTGCCGCCAAACTGAACAAATTCAGATCCGCCTGCCGCAGCTCCGTTGGAACGAACTGCTTCGAGTGTCGAGGTACCTGTAAGTACCTCGGTAAATGGAATGCCTGATGCGAGTAGTGCTCGCGTGAAATGTAATGCTGGTTCGCCCACATCTTGGACTTTTTCTTGATTGACGCCACAGCCTTGCCCTAGGGGCNNGAGTAAGCGCAGTCTCCATATTATCACTTGGAAACCAAGATCGATGAAAGTCATTAAAAGTTTGAAGCACGGCTGTTGATTCGGGCTTTGAAAGATCAATAAGGCCTGTAGATGGATTGAGTGAAGCACTATTAAAAACTTCCATGCATGCTGCTGACGCAGAGATCTGACCGTTTACGACTCTCATTCGGCGGGCATCATTTCGTGCGACTTTTTGACGAGTCAGATGGGCGTAGCAGCGCTCGAATACAGCGACCGGAGAAAGCGCAGTCTGAGAATGGGCGTCAGGGATAGAAAATGCAGAAAGAAATAAATGAGATGTCGCAGAGATAAGAAGGTATTTAAACGCGCAGAGCAACGCGATGTTCTTTGATTGATGGAGCATGAACTAAGTCCCCCGACTTAATAAGACAGAAATCCCCGTTAGTTCGTCTATCTTTTAGTCTACTATAATAATTGTAGTGGGTTAATGTGGCATGATCGACACATGCATTGCGAAAAAATACCTAATATTACATGATTTCAAGATCTATTTAAGGGATGAGGTTTCCTGTATTGATATCGATCACAAAGGTATGTCTGAGGTCGGTGCTGAGGTAATTTCCACCACCGAGATACACGTTTGTTCCGTTGACTGCGATGCCGTTATAGTTACTATAAAAGTCCTTTTGCATGGATGTATAGTTTCCGGTCGTGAGATCGATCACCGCGAGCCTTACTTTACCAGCACTTCCACTCGACCATGGACCTGATATGAGCATGTAATTTCCTGCGATCACCTGTTGCCAGATAAATGATCCAACCGTCGGCGCCCAAGAAGTAATGGCGCCAGTCGTGATATCAAATGAAGCGAGATAGGAGCGAGACACGGAAGCGATAGTTGTGAAATCTCCTGAGGCATAAAGTACGTCATCTTTGATGTTCATCTTAAGGACTCGTCCGTTTGAGCCTGGATCCCAGGAAGTAATGAGCGCGCCGCTATATCGATCCACTGCTGCGATACCAGCACGTGCAGTACCGCCGATAGCTGTGAAATTTCCACCGACGTAAATGACGTCTCTAGTCTTATCGATAGCTATAGCATTACCTACAGCTCCTGATCCGGTAGCATTTGGGTTCCATGGTAGGATTGCGCCTGTGATCAGCGATGCTGCGGCAAATTTTCGTCTAGAGATACCGCCATTGGTGGTAAAATCTCCTGCAAAGTACACCGTGTTGCGATCAGGAATGACTTGCTCAACTTGGTTTGCGTTGGCAGCGACACTCCATGAGTCGACCGTTTCTGTTTGGAGGTCGATCACAGCTTGGCGAGTTCTCGCTGCGGCACCCAGACCGAGTAAGGTGCCCGTGACAATCAACTTTCCGCCTTCTGCAGCCATTGAGTTAATTTGTTGCCCGGTCCCAACGTTGAGGGTCAGTGACGTAGGCTCTCCGGTCGTCGTATCGATCACCGCGAATCCTTTTCGACGGAAGCCTCCTGAAGATACAAAGTTTCCACCGATAGCGATATACGATCCAACCTTACTGACTCGCCGAGCTTCTCCAGCCAAGTAAAAGGAGAAGGTGTTATCGGTAGTGCCATTAGTATTATCCACTTTAACTAAGCGGAGTTTATTGTATGTGCCACCTCCGGTACGAACAAATCCTCCACCGATATAGACGTCTGAGCCTTCTAATATTGAGTCGAATGCATAAGCATCGAGGTTTGGATTCCAAGCTGTCATCGTCCACGTACCACCCGAGATATCAAAAGCAGCCGCGCGATTTCGTGTGGTCCCATCTATAGATGTAAACTCTCCGGTAAGATAGAGAGTGGTACCAGAGACTGCAAAGCCAATCACTCCACCACCTGCAAATGTCGGATTGAACGCCTCGGCTAGGCCCGTGGTTGAATTCAGTACTGCGAACCCAGCGCGTGCCGCACCGCCAATATTTGTAAACCCGCCTCGGACAAAAATATTTGTGCCACTGACATAGACGTTAGATACCTCGGCATTAGCTGCTGCATTCCATGCTGTAGCGTTACCGGTCGCTTTTTCAATTTCAGCTATGTAACTTCTGGTTTGGCCACCGATAGTCGACCAAAAGTTACCAGTCACTAAAACGGTCGTGCCATTGTCGGCCATCGAAGTAAAATAGGTGCCGTTTGCATTTGGATTCCAGGCAGTATTGGCTCCCGTAGTAGCGTTCAGAGCCACTAAACCTTGGCGTCCAGATGAGTTGACTGAGTTAAAGGTTCCCGAGACATAAACAACACTTGCTTCAGCAACAATTCCAGTGACATTTCCATTGGCGAAAACNNTCGTGCGATGCCTCGACGTGCCACTCCATTAACCAGAGTAAAGCCACCACCAATATAGAAGGCCCCAGCTCGAGTGGGTTCAGGGTCTGCAACTATGACGGTAACTCCGCCACCTTCAATTACAGGCGTTGTAAATCCAACTGGTGTCGTGCCCGTAGCAGGATCGATCACAGCAAGTGAACCCGTAATTGGGCCAACATAATTAAATCCACCACCCATGTAGAGCTTGTGTCCGGCTTTGACCATCGCAAAGTTGCCCGTATCTGTAGTCCAAGTCTGAACGTCAACGCCAGGCTTTATGTCTGGGCTGGTCACCCATGCGGTCGAGGTTCCTAAGCCCGTATTCACCGCGCGAACTCGGTAGCGGTAGATGACTCCAGCAGTGAGGCCTGTCTCAGTGTGTTCAGTAACGTTAGCGCCTTTCGTAGTGAGTGCACTCCAAGTAGTGCAACCAGTGCCTGTACAAGTCTCAATCTCATAACCGGTTTCATTGTAAGTATTGTCGACCCAAGTAAATCGTAAGCTATTTGCAGTAGTTTCTCTCGGAGTGATTCCACCTGGAGTAGACGCATCGATGAGACGAGCGCTCATATCGATGGTTCCCACGCTGAGCGTGGTGGCAGCATTGCCCACGAGATCTGCGATGGTGCCACCGTTAAAATCTATTGCGCTAGCAAGCGTAGGAGCAGAGGCACCGAGATTAGATCCATCGACGATGTAGCGATAGACAATTGAAGCTGTTCCAGTACCTGAATAATAGTAGGCATACTGCGTGGTGGTACCCACGGTGAGTGTCAGTCTCGTACGTTGAGAAACGTTGACAGCTTCATCAAAGACAACTGTCAGATCCATCGGCTGCCCAAGTGTGTAGGTGGTTGCCGCTGGTAATGTGACACTTGAAACAGTAGGAGGTACACCATCGACTAATATGCCCGTGGTGGTTCCTACTGTGATTGCATAGCTAGCGATCTCATTGCCTACAGCGTCCACAATTTTATGTGATGCTGGGGTAGGTTGATTGATAGTCGTAGAGACCGCAATGCCATTCGTGTCCAGATCGCCCGCTTGAACCGTGTATTGATATTTAATAGCAGTTGAATTATTCGAAGTCGCATCTAAGGCCGCATACTGAGTACTTGAACCAATAGTCAGAGCAAGTCGAGTCCCCGTGGCGCTGACAGCTTCGCTAAAGTTAACCGTGAACTCGAGTACCTGGCCGGGATAATAAGTGGCGTTTGAAGGTAAAGTAATACTTCCAGAGACCGTAGGCGCTGTACCGTCGTAAGTGACAGTCGNNCAGTCGAGTTCGTAGTCGTGGATGCTGCGTTACTATTTCCTACCGTATCGGTCACCACGCCTAGAGCTAAGCTTGGAATAACTGTTCCAGATCCTGTAATAGCAGTAGCGGTCAGTGTATAGGTAATGTTGTCTGATGTGACTAGATTCCAAGTAATTCCCGTGGCAGTCCCGTTTTGGGTAATATCCGCTGTTGTGAAAGACGTTGGATCGATNNGTAATGCATTTGTCGGAGTCGTTTGACCCGTTGTGTTGTTGATCGTGAGAGTAGGGCCCTGTAGATCAGCAAATCGAGATAAAACATTTCCTGCATTTGTTGCTTGGTTGAAGGCGTCTATTGCAGCTGATGCGGCGGCCGTAACGCTATAAGTTCCGTGCGCAAGAGGGGTGAGATCAAAAGTATAAGTCGTTCCGGCACCCGCAAAGTTAGAGACGTTTGCATTAACGAGTACCAGGTCTGTTGCATCAAAACCCGTCACAGAACCACTGAAAGTTGCAGTGACTGAGATCGGTGATGCATTGGTCGTCGCAGCTGCAGCCGAAGTGAATACAAGCGTAGGACCTGGCATAGGTGATGCTGCAGGTGAGGCTTCTGCTACCGCACGTATTCGTCGAGACTTCGAGATGGGAGTAGGTTTGAGTCCACAAGCTGAAACGAATAGCGAAAATAATAGAACAGCGACAAGGCTTTTACCTCGAAGAGTGCCAAAACTGGCTGATATCTTTAGAATTTCCGAAAACGTCCCGCATTTCGTCATGATAGTTTGTTAAGATATATTTAAAATAATAAAAGAAATGTTATATCTCGTCAATGTCATACTTAAGTAGTCAATTATAGTGTTAGTGTGTAATTATTTGGCCCCTTGTGTCCTTATCGACCCAACTTCCGAAAATGTGAAAAAATTCTACGGCTCTAGAGTCAAAAAACCGATTCATAACTGAATGATATCGAGCTTTATTTGGAGCTCTGGGCGCCGAAAGTCGCCAGACAAACTATCAGCGTCGCAAGCCTTGGCCAAGGTTGCTGTAGCTGTGTGTGTATTACTCGGTGGATTGGTGAGTCTACAGGCACTCGTGTTTCCATTAGCTGCGTTTGCTGCAGAAAAAAATAATGCACCTACCATTAGCCCGGTCACTGAAATTAAAATTCAAAATTTAACCTGGAAAGATAAACCCCAACTCTTGAAAAGTAAGCGAAAGAAGGATGGTCTCTTTGATTATAAAGTTCTCCTGAAAGGTAGGCTGCCACACAAAGGAGATGTGTCTTTAATATTTGAAAAGAGTACTGCTGTCGTTCTCTCTGGAAACGGTGATTTTACGCTCAAGGTTCCTATCGATTCGGAAGAAACGGATTTTGAGCTCATCGCTGTCAATGCGTATGGTGAAATACAAAAGCAAGAATTTATTCTTAAAGTACCTCAGTACACACCACTGACTGAACGTGATAGGGCTGAACTAGAAAACGGCTTCTGGAAGGCAGTAAAATATCAAGTCGGTGTAGGATACTCTTCGATATCTCATTCTGACCCTGCAATCGAAGCCTATTCTCAAACTGCAATGACGGTGAAATTATCAGCATTGCGACCCTTTAAAGATTCGCGTTGGGAGCTAGGAGCAAATGCTTTTTTCACAGCGCTGCCGCTTTCAAAAAGTGAAAACATTACAGCGAGGTATTTGGGAGCTAATTTGCGCCTAGGGTATCACCTCAGCAATACGCCAAAGTCTTGGGATATAGGTCTCTATGCAGGAGTCTACTATACGACAATGTTAGTCACCGAAAACTTCTTTGGATATAAAGATCTGAATGGACCTCAGCTATTCCCAGTGATTAAAAAGAATATTGGTCAGAATCAACTGATTGCTGGATATTTTAAGTTCTCATCCATTACATCCGGCTATAGTTTACTCAGTTTTTCAAATCGAGAAATAGCTGGTGGAGTTTCCTATGCTTGGAATACCAATTCATCTCATCCAGTTTCCTTGTCGCTGGATATCGCTGATCTTCGTATCTACTTATTAGAGGAGCCGTATCATACTCAATCAACTTCTCTTGGAATCAGTGTTGGTTTCTGAGGGGTTTACTTAAATCTTCTGAAGTACCAAGGTTTCCTATTTGGAATTATCTTTGCCTCGTGAGCTGAAGTAGGAGCGGCCACCCGATAGAATTTTGCCCCATCCTTCATTTTCTGCGCAATTTCAGACTTCATGGGCAAGAGACGATCGGACATATGAGGTACCTCTATATGATAGGTGGCTGCCTCGGTGCACATGGGGGCCATCTGGGGTAGCGTTTGTTGATGCGAGCCGCTTCGGACATACTTTTTCATAGAAGGTTCATTCGTCCATGCCGTAGCGGTCCAGAAGGTCAGGCCCGGCCCGATATAGGTGCCTACGGCCAGACATTCCGCATCTTCCTTAGCTTGTGCGATTGCAGCATACGCCAGTTTGAAAAAAGGCCGGAGATTTTTCAAGTGATTGAGCCGCAGCCGAGTAATCGAGACGATCATTTTGAACTCCGTGCACACGGGTCAAATGCATGAGGTGCGCCTGGAGGATGTGACTAATCGACGAACTGAACTAAAATGGTACCTCATATGCACTTTTGGGCTGAATTATGGGGCACGAAGTAATGCCTGAATTTTCAATTTCTGAGCTGCTGGCTAGGAACAAAGCTAAAGTGCTGGATGAATTTTCTTATTCTGTACGGGCTGCTATTCCGTCAATAGCCATGCTGGGCGAAAATGAGCTGATCGATTCAATGCCTCGTTTCATCGATATACTCATAGACACTTTAGCAGTTGGAGAAAATCGAACTAACGTCAATGACAGTACCGATATCGGTGCCGAGCACGGTAAGGTAAGAGGATTGATCCCGGACTTTAGCCTACGAGACCTGCTTATTGAATACCGCATTTTGAGCCGTCTGATATTTGATAAACTGCGACAGGATCGATCTCTTGATGTTCAGCATGAAGATATCATTCATGATGCAATTCATCGCGGAATCGCAAGTTCCGCTAATGGGTTTTTGCACGTTCGTTCAGAATCAGAACAGAAGTTTCGAGAAGAGCGAGAAAGTTTACTCGAAGAACTCAAGTCCTCACGCAAACTACTCGAAGCCAGCGTTGAAGAGTTGAGAAATAGTCAGCAAGAGTTACATGATTTTTTCATGCAGGCACCAGTGGGCTTAGCTATCTTGGGGGGGCCCGAGCATAAGTATACATTCGTCAATCCGCGATTCGTACAAATTTCTGGTCAAGATCCCACTGGATTGCGAGTGGCTGAGGCCTTTA
>DBAE01000226.1 GCA_002291495.1 Bacteriovoracaceae bacterium UBA1018
ACTCCTAATAACCGGTCATAGGTTTATCATTAATGTACTAATTTAGTCAACTACTTAAAACGTGTGGGATTCTGATAAGATGCCTAGCACAGGTTAGTTCTGAGCGCGACCGGAGGTTTCGATGGGGTAGGACTTTTCTTCGCCTAGACCTGCGGTTGGAGCGAGGGGATTGATCTGTTCCTCGATGACCACAACCGGAATTTCAATACTTTTGGATTTCAAAATACTCGCAGGTTTGCGTTTACCCAAGTCTGTAGACGGGAGGTTTTTTAGATTTTCACGTGCACAGGTGGATTGNNGGATTGTTCACAAAACATCCAGGCAGAAGTGGTCAGTGCAGCTAAAAATGCAGTTAAAGCCAAAAATCTCATTACGACTCCAATAATAATTATTCTAAATTATTCGGAAATTGTTCCACCCTTTGACGATGCTGATTCGCCATCTGGGCCAGAAATAACGGGTTGCTCACCGATAGGGACGGTCTTGAGCGAATCTTGTTGAGAAATCTTCGGATCTTTTGCATCAGATGCGGGGATCTGGCCGGCATAGTACTTTGTAGATTTGTGAATGCCTTCGATTGCGAGCTTTTTTAGCTCGTCATAGGTTGGTACCAAGCCGACACATCTTTTTTCAGCTGGGACTGATTGATCGACCAAATAGTCCACAATATTGCTTTGAGCTTTCAGTCCATCGATCGGTGATTTTGCGCCTGAATGGGCAGCGATAGATAAATTGCGAGCTACATAGGTCTGATTCTGAGGGGCGGCGCCTTTTTTGAGATCGTCGGCTGCGCGAGTACTACGCACTGAAAGATCGATCTGAAGCCCTGGCTTCTCGGCGTCTGGAGTAATTGGAGCATTAGTCATCTTGCTTCGATAGGTGTCGTAGATAATTGAGTAGTCATTGAGCTCGTTGACTACATCTTTGTCTTGAGAGAGAGCTGCTCGGTAACCTTCAACGGCCTGCTTGATCTGGCGGCTACAATCTTTTGTTTGTGCGCCCTCAGTCGACTCGCGATTGGTATACTTGAAGCTGAGTTTTACGTTGACTGCAGAACTCGACTTTTCGCCTGGTTTGGCTCGCGCGTGGGCTTGAGCGGAAATAAGGCTAAATGCAAGTAGACCTAAGCTAAGATATCTTTTTGTCATTGAAGTGAGCTCCCCTGCAATAGTTTAGATGAACGATGAATGACTGACTAGAAATTCTTTTAGAGCCAGTTAGCAGGTGATCAAGTGTCAAATATTTAGACAGACTTGGTTCGGTCACCAATCAGAAAGGGCCTATTATTTCTTATACTTATCTTATTTATTGAGCGGCATCTAACTTGCTCTATCTCAAGGTTGAGAGAGAGAAGAGTTTATGAAAAAACACAAATCTATTTATTGGATGACATTGGCTTCTATNNGTTCTCGCATATCCAGGCGCCGCATTGGCGACGGATGATGTGCCACCGCCTTTTGAAACCCGAAAAAAACTGACACTAAAAAACCCGAATTCGCCTGAAGTGCACGAAGAGGAAACTTACGTCAGCACAAGAAAAGGCGATAAATTATTTATCAAGGAACATCTGAAGTCGTCAAAAGATTGCAGTAAAGAGATTTATATCTCTTTATATCGAGGTGTTAAAGCAATCGAAGCAGATAAAGATGTTTTGAAAGCCATTAAAAATGCGCAGAAGAAATTTAAGAAGCTAAGCGGTTCCAAAGCGGAGCTTAGCTTTGAGTTTGATCTGAAACTCAAAACCGAAGGCTATCATAACCAAACCGTTACGGTTCATAGAGACCTAGCGGTTAAGTTTAATGTCGACACTGACCTTCCAGAACAAGACGAATTACTAGGTGATATGGTTGATCGTCTTTCTTCAGAAGCGAGTTCCTCGACCACTCGAGATAATATCAACCGAAAGTTCAATGACGGAATTCGTTGCCGCAAGGTACTCATTCCGCCGTCTGAGATTAAAGAATTGGCGTTACAGACCATTAATAGCGCTGCGGCAGCTGCCTCAAAGCAAATTCCTGCTAACAAAAAATCAAAGAAAGAACTTCGTGATGAAGAAGCTGCTTTCGACGAGTTGTTAGGTGCTAACTCGACTGATGCTTCTGAGCACCAGTCAGTTTTTGGCGGCAAATCGAAACAACTCTTTGTTGACGATGTCAAAGGCTTAGATTCAAAACCAGCTGGCAAGTCCGCGGCTGGCGTAATCTAATCAGTTAGCCGGTACTCAAGTATTTGTCTTAATTCAGGGCAAAAGTAGGAAACTACTTTTGCCCTGATAATTTTCTAGCCCTTAAGCAACGTTCTTCTTCTTGTCGAGCCATCTTCAATCCTTTTAGGACTCCGACCGGGAGATTTGAGTCAATTGCTTTTGAGGTTTTAGAGATCACTTCTTCGCTGCAAAGGGCTGGGAACATCCGGTGGCTGTAGTCCTTGAGGTATTCCTCATTGGCGACTTTGGCGAGTTTTTCTAATTGTTCGAAGTATCGATCCACGTATTCAGACAGAAGCTTTTCGTGTCCAAAGGTAAAAAAGCTCTTCATCGCAGGCTTGATGTTTCCGAGCTTTTCCTTTCTTTCAATGATCTGCTTGAACCATTTGTTTTTGTTTTCTTCGGTAGGGATTTGTGCTTCGGCCGAGATTGCTTCTTTTTGACCTGTGTCGGTTGCATCTTGCTTAAGCTCTTTTTGAATGAGCTCAAGAGTGCCTGAATAATTATTGCGGGCTAATGCTCGTAAAAGTTCCCAGCGACGTTCCTGCTCGATCTTTAGGCCAGACACAGACTTCTTACCAGCCAAGAGATCGGCCAGAAACTGCGTCGACTTTTCATCACGTGTCGAGGCTATCAGTGCCTGGTACCACACCAATTGCAAGTCACTCGCAGGAGCTGCGGCGACGAGTTGTTTGTTTGCGAACGCTTGATACTTCTTTGAAAACTCTTCGCGTTCATGTCCCGTTAGGATCTTTTCGATATAGATGCCGTTTGCCGATGCCTGAGCCATGGATTTCACGACGTCCGTAACGATTTGGATGTCTTTTTCTCCAGAGAGTTGATCAAAAACAATCTGAGCATAATCCTGGGCAATGAGTTTTCCATCAACCACCATCTGGCCGAGGGTCTGCCACATCATATGTCGAGTTAGTGAATCACTGATCTTAGCCAGATTGGTGCGCACGGTATTGAGACTGATCGGATCGAGATTAACTTTGACGAAGTCGTAGTCCTGGTAATTCGGAAAGACCAGCGCAGGACACTTCATTCCGATAGCCTTTGCCACTGGAGTTTCAGCTTTGGAATATTCCACTTCAATAGTTTCGCCAGCTTTCAATTCACCTTGTCGATAAAATAACCCGACCAGAGTTTTGTGCGGTCGCAGGACTTTGTTAAATTCGGACGGGCCTTGCTTCAAGACGAAGCTAGAAATCTTTCCGTCGTTACATTGCCACTGGGCTTCGACACTATTGACACCCGGAGTTTGTAGCCAAGCCTTTTGCCATTCGGTGAGATTTTGCCCAGATGCTTCGCTGAGCATTTTCATGAAATCTCCGATAGTCGTATTGCGATTGGCAAATTTTTGGAAGTATCGCTGTAATCCTTCTCGAAAGTCATCTTCGCCAATGTAGTAGCTCAGTTGTTTGAGTGCCGAAGCACCCTTTCCATAAGTGATGCCATCAAAGTTGGCGAAAGCCTGATCAGTATCAGTTACAGGCACTTCGATTGGATGTGTGGTGACCAGTTGGTCTTCATGATAGGCCCACTGTTTCATGCCTTTATAAAAGGATTGCCAAGTGTTTTTAAATTGCGTGGACCGATCCACTGCAAGCGCCGCCATAAAGGTGGCAAAACTTTCATTGAGCCAGAGCCCGTTCCACCATTTCATAGTGACTAAATTGCCAAACCACATGTGCGCCATTTCATGGAGAATGACATCGGCGCGATCGCGCTTTTTATCGACAGTGACTTTGGATCGATGAATAAATCGTTCACTAAAGGTCACTGCGCCTACGTTTTCCATCGCTCCCGCATTAAAGTCTGGAACGATGATCTGATCGTACTTGGAGTAGGGGTATGGCAGTCCAAACTGCGTGTTGAAAAATTCGAGTCCACGTTTAGTAATGTCTAACCACTCAGCTGCCTCAACGTACTGGGCAAGAGACTTACGTGCCATGAGCCTCAAAGGAATGCCATTGGCATTGCCTTTCCAAGATTTGTAGGGACCTGCATGGAGAGCAAAGACGTAGGTGCTAAACACGGGAGAGGGTGGAAATTGCCAACTTTTGTGACCATCCACTGTTGTGATATCTCGCTCGAGCATATTAGAAATGACCATCCAGTCGTTTGGAGCTTCAACAGTCACTTCATAGGACGCTTTCAGATCGGGCTGGTCAAAACATGGAAAGATGGTGTGCGCATCGTAAGGTTCGAGGTCTGAATAGAGATAAACTGCTCCATCCACCGGATCTTTAAAGCGATAGAGCCCTCTTCCATCTGTGCTGAATGGATGGGCATAAGCGATCTCAATTCGATTGGCTCCACTGAGGAGTTCACTCACTTTAAAGGTGATGCGCTCACCATCATAACGAGATTTGATCTGGTCGGCGTTCAGAAGCTGTCCATTGATACTGAGGCTTCTAATCTGCGCGCCCGAAAAATCCAGGAGGAGCTCTGAAGAAACACTTCGCGCTTTGTCGCGAAAATCAAAATTGATTACTGTGCGACCTTGAAAGTCCGGGTGAGTTGCATCGACATCAAACCAGAGATTGTAAGCAACTCGATGGATCTGTTTTGCACGGATAGCGGCTTGCTCAGCGGTAAGAACACTCGATTTAGATTTCGAAGGAGCATTCACTACGTCTTCGATCGGTTTGACAGAGGGGGAAGAAGAGCAGCCGGACAGATATCCGGTGGTTAATGCTGAGATAAGGCCTAAAATACCAACACAACGTGGAGATAAACGCATAGGTTTCCTTAGATGGCTGTTTATTACTGCCTATTTAGTTTTCAGTACTACTTAGCTTATCAACTGTAATTCCTACAGAGTTCAAGAGTTCTACCGAGTCACGAATGCGGTAATCTTGCCCATAATAAATCTTTTTTACATTTCCCAAGTTGATCAAACGTTTGGCGCACTGAACACAAGGGAGGTGAGTGACAAAAACAATCTTTTCAATAAATCGTGGCGCATCGCAATTGATGACAGCGTTTTCTTCGGAGTGCAGGCAGCCGCAGTTGCCGGGTTCTTCTCGATCGCATCCATTATGAAGACCTGACGCATTCCCATTATATCCAACGGCGAGGACTTTCCTAAAATCGGTACTCGTGATGACTGTGCCCACTTGTAGGCGCTTGCACGTTGAACGAGCAGCAAGTGTCTTTGCTAGGTCGAGATAAATGGCTTCGAAGCTGGGTCGAGTCCTTTCCATGAGTTATTTCTTCTCCGGAATTTTAACAAATGAGAGATAAAACTCGAGTTCCTTAATGGACTCGAGGATATCATCGACCGCACGATGAGAGTTCTGTTTTTGAAAAGATAGTCCGTAGCGTTCCCGGTAAATCTCTTTAAATGAGCTCACGTCAATCAGGCGATAATGAAGTCGTTTTGCAAGTTCAGGCATGTATTTATCTATAAAGCGGCGATCGTTTCCGACTGAATTGCCGCAAAGTACAATGCGCTCTTTCCGACCTCCACCGAAATGCCGTTCGGTGAGATCGAGGAGGTCTTTTTCGACGGTCGCTAAAGGTGTCCCAGTCGCAACAGCTTTAGTTAACCCGCTTTCTCCATGAGTCTTTTTGCACCAGTCGTTCATCGATTCGAGTACTTCTGGCGGCTGAAAAACGATGCGGTGGTACTGTTCCAGCGGCTTAAGTTCAGAATCAGTGACGACGACCGCGACTTCCAGGATTTGATCTACATTTTCATCAAGCCCGGTCATTTCGAGGTCAACCCAAAAGAAGTTTTTCATAGTTGAGAGACTAACCCAGAAGATGCTCCCTGATAAAGTCAGGAGTGGGGCATGCGGCGCGTCAGTTAGACGATTTTGTAGGTATCCCGGGTCAGGTGAAAAAGGTGAGAAGGGAAGAGTATTTTCTCCTGCTCTGAGGTATAGGTAGGGCGAAGGCTCAGCTTCTGTTAATTGGTTGCATCGTATACTTATTCCTGACAATTACGCTTGATTCTTCTCGCCTGTTCTGGATAAGTACTGGGCACAGTTTAAATTTTAGGAGATATTCATGGCTTCCCCGGTTTCATTGGAAAAAGTCCGCAATATTGGCATTTCAGCCCACATCGACTCTGGAAAAACGACTCTTTCTGAGCGCATTCTTTTCTACACTGCTAAGATCCATAAGATCGAGGAAGTTAAAGGAAAATCAGGCGTTGGCGCTACCATGGACTATATGGATCTCGAGCGTGAAAAAGGGATCACTATTCAGTCTGCTGCGACCTATTGCATGTGGAAAGACTACAATATCAATCTAATTGATACTCCGNNCTTCACGATCGAAGTTGAACGTTCCTTGCGAGTCTTGGATGGTGCTGTTCTCGTGCTTTGCTCAGTTGCCGGTGTTCAGTCTCAGTCTATTACTGTTGACCGCCAAATGAAGCGCTACAAAGTACCTCGCATTTGTTTCATCAATAAGATGGACCGTGCTGGAGCTAACCCATTCCGTGGCGTTCAAATGCTTCGTGACAAGTTGTCTCATAATGCTCACATGATCACTTACCCGATCGGAGCTGAGGACCAGTTCAAAGGTATTGTCGACCTCGTTCAAATGAGAGCGTTCTACTTTGATGGCGATAACGGCGAGAAGATCCGTGAAGAAGAAATTCCAGCAGACATTCTTGACGAGTGTAAGAAGTATCGCGAAAACCTTATCGCCGCCGTAGGTGAGTTCGATGAGAACGTTGGATTGAAATACTTGGAAGGCCAAGACGTTTCAGTCGACGAACTTCGCGCTGCTATTCGTAAAGCAACTATGTCCCTTCAGTTCACACCAGTGATGATGGGATCTGCTTACAAGAACAAAGGCGTTCAATTGCTTTTGGATGCAGTGACTTACTATCTTCCAAATCCAATGGAATCTGAGAACATTGCTCTCGACCAGAACAACAACGAAGAAAAGGTTATTCTTAAGTCTGATCCAAATGGACCACTCGTCGCGCTTGCATTCAAACTCGATGAAGGTCGTTACGGTCAGTTGACTTACATGCGTATTTATTCTGGAACTGTGAAGAAGGGTGACACCATCTTCAATGCGACCAACGATAAGAAGATCAAGGTTCCTCGTTTGGTGCAAATGCATGCCGATGAAATGAATGATATTGAACAAGCTCGTGCTGGTGATATTGTCGCGTTCTTCGGTGTAGATTGCGCATCCGGTGATACTTTCACCGACGGTACTGTTAAGTACACGATGACTTCGATGTTCGTTCCAAACGCTGTTATCTCTTTGGCAATTGCGCCTAAAGATAAGGCGAGCCAAACCAACTTTTCGAAAGCGCTCAATAAGTTCACTAAAGAAGATCCGACCTTCCGCGTTCACCGCGACGAAGAGTCTGCTCAAACCATCATCAGTGGGATGGGTGAGTTGCACCTTGAGATCTACTGTGAACGTATTAAGCGTGAGTACAACTGTGAAGTGGTAGTTGGTAAACCTCAGGTGGCGTTCCGTGAAACCATCACTAAACGTGGTGACTTCAACTACACCCATAAGAAGCAAACCGGTGGTAGCGGTCAGTTCGGTAAAGTGGTTGGCTATATTGAGCCACTACCAGCAGACTCTGCATCTACTTACGAGTTTGTTGACGATATCACTGGCGGATCGATTCCTCGTGAATACATCCCTGCCTGCGATAAGGGATTCCAAGAAGCGATTAAAGAAGGTCGTTTGATTGGATTCCCAATTGTTGGTGTTCGTGTCGTCATCAACGATGGCGCGTACCATGATGTTGACTCCTCTGAGCAAGCGTTCAAAACCGCAGCTCTGATGGCTTTCCGTGAAGCTTACGAAAAAGCTGGACCAACAGTTCTTGAGCCGATCATGAAGCTCGAAACTTCTGCTCCAGAAGAGTTCCAAGGTGGCGTTATGGGCCAAATCAACCAACGCCGCGGAATGATCATCAACAGCGGTACTAACGAAGGTTACGCAGTTATCGAAGCTGAAGTACCTTTGACCGAGATGTTCGGATACTCCACAGATCTTCGCTCCGCTACCCAAGGTAAGGGCGAGTTCTCCATGGAGTTCAACAAGTACTCTGCTGTTCCTCGTAACGTTCAAGAGGAAATGATCAAGAAGTTCCAAGATCAGAAAGCTAAAGAAGCTAAATAGAACGAGGCCCATTGGGCCGAGTTTAAGATTGAAAAGCCCTCTCGGAGTTTCCGGGGGGCTTTTTGCTTTTGTAAGCATGTTAGCAAGTANNCCCTACTCCGCCGGCGGAGTAGGGCATAAGAGTGAGGCTTGGAGAGCTACTGCCACCGGTGGCGGTGACTGTTGCGCGGTGGCTGATCTTAGTTGGAAGATGAGACAGGTTCTCTGGAGAACCTTCGTGAAATTTCAAACTGACCAAGTTTTAGACAGTCAGATTCTCTCCTATGCATCTGTATGCGATTTAGTGATTATTTACTCATTTAACTCAGCGATTTCATTGCGGAGTATTTTCAACTGTCCCTCAGACTGCTGGTATCGTCCTTGCTTTAAATATCTTTAGAGAGTTTGAAAAAGAGGAATTGTTATGAGAGTCCGTTTGGTTCAATTTTTACTTACCGCATTGTAGTAACTTCGTTCGCAGGATCACCCTCCGCGCATGCAATGGATTTCAAGACCTGCAAGAGTCAGCTGAAACAAATGGTCAACAAGTACAATGAACTTGATCTGCTTCAAAAAGGCCTAGTCGCTGTCCTTTTCACAGGTATGGCGGAACTGTTTCGCCAAGTTGAGGTGGATAATCGAACTCGTAGAATTCCAGCTTTAAGAGATAAGGAGTACAAAATTGCCCTCGAAAATATTGATGAAGTAATAGCCAAGGCAAAAGATGCTTCAAAGGGTGGCAAAGCAGCAGCGAAATTAACTTTGTTTGAAGAAGTCGCTCTTGAAGATGCATTTAGAGAAGGAAAAATATATTTCGATCTCAAAACGATTGGCAAAGTCACTCAGGCCGAACTTGAAATAGTAAGATCAGCCGCCCAGGTTGCCAAGAGCACTATCGGCGTGAGACTTCATTTGATTGAACGAGGGCTGATTGCGGAGCGTCTCGTATTTGGAGCGGTCGGAACTCTTGCAGCATTTGTAGATGGAATGCTTTTGTATGAATTGCTTTCTTCTGGAAACCCGCAGCCAGTCTTTATGGATGCAGCCGTTAATCCACTCTTGCTCTTAGAGATGGATGAAAAGAAAGCCTGTGCTGAGATGAGCGCGCATCCGGAAACTGTCGGAAAAGCTGTGGTCATGTTTGGTGCGGGTGCACATCCTCTTTATGAAAAATTACGGAACGAAATAGTTGCTGACCGCCGAGTGGCTGAAGACGGTTTAAAAGTAATGCGCTCAGGGCATGCCGCTGAGTCCGATGCAACTCGCGTTGTTCATCCTCGTGTCGTATCTGCAGGAAAAATTTAAAACGAGTTTGTGAGGATCCTTTGAGAATAGTGGNNGAGTAGGCGTGATCGGATATTCAATCCTTTCAACTGCGTTTGCCAATGAAGGCCAAAAGAAAAAGAACGCCAACCACGAGCCCGTGACGGGGCGCCCAGATATTTTGGAAGTCGCTAAAAATCCAGACGCCTTTCCTTCAGACGGTAAGATCGATATGCCCTTGGGGAAACACTGGATATCTTATCTCAAATTTTCTGCTTCTCTTGCCAGCACGCTTGTTGAGTTTAATCCCGATCGCGAGATCTACTTCATTGCTCCTGAGACGGAGTATTCGTACGACATGGCCCGTCTAGTTTATCAAAACGATCCTGAAGCCCTGAAGCGGATTCATCTCATTCATCCCCTCGAAGAGTTTGGTCAACACAGCACTAAAAAGCAGATTGAAAA
>DBAE01000012.1 GCA_002291495.1 Bacteriovoracaceae bacterium UBA1018
TGTTTACGGTGATAAAATTGAGTACTTGAGCGATAGAGAAGTTCCACTCAGAGATAAAGCAGCTGAACGCCAACAAGTTTTAAAACTACAAAACGAGCTCAACCTCAAACCAGGTCACGTCACTCGACTGCGTGGACATGAAGCACTGCAGTTCACCTCACAAATTCGTGGTTCTACTTTTGCGTCCAATCTGAGCGGCACTGCTATTCAAAGCTTTTCACTCCAAGGTCAGCTGATACCCAGTTTTAAATTGAGCGCTGACGGCGATCATTTCGAGCTTGAGTTTCAGATACCCTCTCAGGACTCTTCTGGACTTAGCTTTAAAAAGACCAATACGGAGGCACAAAAAGTTCTTAAGGCTTGGCAGAATGGTGATTCTACAATTGCACTTTTTGAAGGAGGTTTTGCACAACTTCCCCTCGATTGGCTGTCACGTTTCGGAAAACACATTATCTCGCTCATTCATGCTCAAGAGCAAAATCAAGGCAAAATGCCTGTAGTGCGTAAACTTGAGTTATTGGAACTCATTGAGCAAACATCGCCCGAAGAAAATTTCGCTCTTCCCACATCATTCGCCAAACTCAGACTCGCACTGGAGAAACACGAAGGCATCCCTTCCTATCCGCTTCCTCAGGATCTCCGTGCTGAACTTCGAAGCTATCAGCGCCAGGGAGTCAACTGGCTTGGGTTTCTTCAAAGTCAGGGGCTTGGAGCGCTCCTTGCCGATGACATGGGTCTAGGTAAGACGCTTCAATCCATTTGCGTTATTCCGGGTGAACAAGAAAAGAAAACGCTCATTGTCGCTCCAACGAGCGTTCTTCAGTCTTGGCAAGACCAAATCGAGCAATTTCGACCATCCCTAAAAGTTCACGTTTATCATGGTGCGCGCCGAGAACTCGACGAGATGGCATCGGTCACTCTCACCACTTATGCGATTCTAAGACTGGACCGAGACCTTTTAACTTCTCTGAAATGGAATTTAGTAATTCTTGACGAAGCTCAAACCATCAAAAATCCTGAAAGCCAAATGGCTCAAGCTGCTCATTTAATTCAGGCAGAATTTAGGATCGCTCTCAGTGGAACCCCTATCGAAAATCGTCTGGACGACCTTTGGAGCCAATTTCAGTTTATAAATCCAGGATTACTCGGATCACGCACTCAATTTTCTGAAACAAAGCCAGTGATTATCCAAAAGCGCATTCGGCCTTTTATATTACGAAGATTAAAGCGAGAGGTTGCACCTGAACTTCCACAAAAGACGGAAACTATTCTTCACTGTGAGCTTTCGGATCAAGAAAAGGACATTTATCAATCGCTCATGGCAGCATGTCGCAGTGAGGTTCTTGAAAAGCTCGAACAGGGTGAAAGTGTATTTGCGGCTCTCGAGCTTTTACTCCGACTCAGACAAGCTTGTTGCCATGGAGCTTTACTCCCGGGTCAAGCTTTTCCGACATCTTCTAAGACCGAGCTTCTCATGGAATCACTCACCGAATCCATCGGCCTCGGTCATCGAGCGCTCGTATTTTCACAATGGACCAGTTTACTAGACCTGATTGAGCCTCATCTCATTAAAAACGGTATCACGTTTGATCGCCTGGATGGATCGACTCAAGACCGAGGATCTGTCGTGAGTCGATTTCAAAAACAAGACGGCCCTTCCGTCTTACTCATGTCACTCAAGGCGGGAGGCACAGGGTTAACTCTGACCGCAGCAGATCATATCTACTTGATGGATCCCTGGTGGAATCCGGCTGTCGAAGATCAAGCTGCTGACCGCGCCCACCGAATTGGCCAGACTCAACCCGTGCTTGTGCAACGACTCGTAGCTAAGGATACGATCGAGGATCGTATCTTGGCGCTACAAAAGCGAAAGACAGAACTCTCAAAATCCATCTTAGAAGGCACAGCTACTCAAGCACTCACTTTGACTCGACAAGATGTAGTCGATCTCTTGGCACCCTGATCTGAAACATGCCTTCGATTAAGTGGTGAGTCTGCGACGTAATCGCCCAATGAAAATACATGGCCTGGAGATCTTTTGGAAAAAACGTCTCGGTCTCATGATCTTGTAGTTCTACTTTTCGAAATTTTGGCCCTGTATAGAAACGCTCTAATAACTCCGCGTTAGATAACCGCTCAGAAAATCCATTTTCCTCAAAACCAGAAGTCAAGGGGGCTACCGAACAAGAAAAGCGATCATGAAAGCTTGCCCAGCTTCGGGACGCGACCGTTTGTATGAAATTTCTTTTCCATTGTTCTATGTCGGATGATTTAGCCAGGAGTAAAAATAGCTGCCCGAGAAAGTTAGAAAATAAAACCGGCGTCTGAGGATGCTTATTCAGAAACGCCACCCATTCTGCACCGGAGGTATCTCGGAAATAATCTCTTCTGATCCAAGTTATTTTTGTCTTTGGCGCATGCCTGATCAGTCGCCCACGAAATATCCACTCCGCCGAAGGATCTGGATCTAAGACAATGAGCCGCTTAAATTTTCCAACTTGCTTCAGTGGCAGATTATATCCACCGCTCGCACCAACGATAATCAGGGTATCGGAGTGCTTACGTACAGAGATCAACCAAGGAGTCAGCCAATCTTCGATCTGGATTCGAAATGACTTCCAACTCGCGTCAAAATGTCGAAGCGCCTTCAAATGGTAGCTTAAGCCNNATCAGATTGTAACCGATTAATTACGGAATGCTTCAGGAGATCGGCCGGTCCACCGACGAAATGCTTTATAAAATGAGCTTGGCTCTGAAAAACCTAACTTTGCGGCCAGGTCGGTCATAGGAAGCTTCTTTTCGCGTAAAAGACGAATGACAAGCTCACAACGGTGCTGATCCAACACATCTTGATAGGATACACCTTCGTTTTTCAGCTTTCTCTGAAGCGTTCGGGGGCTCACCCCTAACCCTTTAGCAACGCTTTCTAAAGACGTATCTCCCTGATTGAGTGTCTTAGTCAGGATCTCTCGGACGTCGTCCACAAGCTTGGAAGGGCGAGACACTTTATGTAATCGTTCGTTAGCGAACTGCATCAGCAAAGTATGAACTTCTGGATTGGCTTCCGGCATCTTTCTTAGCAACTGCGTTGGATCCAACACAATTTGATTAATAGGCGCCTGAATGCCTACAGGACATTTGAAAAGGGATTGATAGATCATTCGTGTACTTTCGGGGACTTCAAAAGCTAAACGGATATGAATCGGGCTCCACTCATTCGAGAGAATCACCGATATCATTCGTTGAAAGTAAACCATGAGGAGTGCCACGTAATCAGAACCAATCTTTTTGGGATTTGAACGCGGCCTGAAATTGAGTGTGGGATTTGATCCTTCTTTAGAAATCGTAACTTCCACATAAGGATCAATGAGGTCAAAGTAACGAATAAAATTCTGAAGCGCATCCTCGAGTGTGGAACTTGTTGCCAACAACTGAAACACGAGTGGATCGCGGTAGTATTGAAATCGCTCAGATGCTTTGATCGCAAAATCCGGATCTTGCACGAGACGGTGAGTTTCTTGCCAGATCGCAAAACTCTCATCGAGAGTCAGACGTGAGTCAGAAAAGTCAATAGATCGTGGTGCGATTTTGAGGTCTGCTAAGAGTCCCAATACGTCGATGCCGCGCTGCTGACACTCCTCTAAGAGTGCCCGCCCTATGATGTTAGACAAAGTTGCATATCCCATTGCGGACTCATAGGTTTAGTACGTAGGAAAGTTTTGTCAATATGTTACTATCAAAACATGACGAGATCGATCACTTCCCTGTCGTTTCTTTTATGTCTATTTTTTTCTTCTGCCGTTCAGGCGGANNTCTCAGACCATCGGACCCGAACAGAAGGTCAGCGTCGGTCTAAAGTTTCAGTTAGAAAAAAACTGGCATGTTTACTGGCAAAATCCAGGCGACTCAGGACAAGCCCCTAGAATTGACTGGCAACTGCCTCCAGGCTGGAAAGCTGGAGAGATTCAGTGGCCCATTCCTCAAAAAATAAAAGTAGGGCCGCTCATGAACTACGGTTACGAGGACACGGTTCTTCTGATGACCGAGCTCCAAGCGCCTCCTGGTGCGAGCGCCGAGGATTTAAGTCAGCTTAAAGCACAAGCACGATGGCTAGTCTGTGAAGAGGTCTGCGTTCCCGGAAAGGCTGATCTCAGTCTGAATAAAACTTTAGATCCAAAACTCTTTGAAAAGACTCAAAAGCAACTTCCTATTCCCCTTCCAGCAGGAACCGTCGTAAGCGCGAAGCTTACTGACGAAAATCAAAAAGACGAACCTTCTAGTCTTAGGGNNGGTGAATCTTAAAGCCAAAAATTCGACCTATTTTTTTCCATCAGACAACGCCCTCATCGAACATGCAGCTCCTCAGAAGTTCGTCAAAACTGCACAGGGTTTTTCTCTGGTGGTCGCTTTAAGTGCACAAGGCTTCAGCCGCCCAGAAAAAATTGAGGGCCTTTTAGTTCATGGCTCTCAAGGTTACATGATCTCCACTCCCAACTTGAGTTATATAGCGGCTGCCCCTACCCCAGCTTCATCAGCAACAGACGATATCTTTTTCTGGGAAGCATTTATTCTCGCATTCTTAGGAGGAATAATTCTCAACCTGATGCCGTGTGTATTTCCAGTGTTGTCCATTAAGGTTGTTCAGGTCATCGAGCAATCGCAAAAAAATCAGTCACGGATGCGAATGCATTCAGTCCTTTATACAGCTGGAGTGCTTTTCTCTTTTTGGGCTCTCGCGGGCGGCCTCATCTTTCTTAGAGCAGGTGGAGAAAAACTGGGATGGGGCTTTCAGCTGCAGTCGCCAGCATTTGTTTCTTCATTGGCTGCGTTGCTTTTCTTGCTTGGACTTAATCTTTTAGGTATTTTCGAAATTGGTACTTCGTTTCTCGGAATTGGAAATCACCTGACACAAAGAGAAACACATTCAGCTGCTTTTTTTACAGGCGTACTGGCCACAGTCGTGGCGACTCCTTGCACTGCCCCTTTTATGGGCACAGCGCTCGGGTATGCGATTACCCAGCCTCCCCTAGTTTCCATGCTCATCTTTACCGGGCTTGGTCTTGGCTTAGCTCTTCCATATGTAGCTATCTCATGGAGTCCTTTTCTCGGCCGTCTCTTGCCTCGTCCTGGACGCTGGATGGAAAGCTTTAAACAACTCATGGCCTTTCCTCTCATGGCCACAGTGATTTGGCTCGTGTGGG
>DBAE01000196.1 GCA_002291495.1 Bacteriovoracaceae bacterium UBA1018
GTTTAATACCGAAGCGTGGGCTCTCATCCTTCAGTTGAAACGCAGGCTGACCTGAAGTGGTGGATTGGCTATCAGTTGAGTTCATTTGATTTCTCCCAGGGCCCTGTTGATTCGATTCGGTTTGCATGGGGGGAATCATAAAACGAAAAAGGGCGAGTTCTCAAGGTTCTCTTGAGAACTCGCCACTTTCTTNNACTGAGTAGGACTGTTTTAGGACACTGGCCGATCCGCTAACGCAAGATTAATTGCGTATCGCGTTAATCACTAGAAGGAGAAACTTGCTCCAACTTGGATCGTGTGGAAGCTCGAATTTGCAAGCGATCCACCTACACCTTGTTTATCCTGACCTTGATTATAAATCATGGCTGGATTGTACGCTGCACCATATCCGTATGGATTCAGGAAAGCGGCGTTGTTCAGGTTTTGATTTTGGCGTGAAGAAAGCACTGTGTAGTACTTAAATCCGGCACCAATACTTACAGCTTTGCTGATTCGTACATCAAAGCCAGTGCTCAAGTATCCTAAGAATTGGGAAAGCTCATAATCTGGGCTTCCTTGATTTCCGTAATACTGCACCAATTGCTGATCGTAGTTAATGAAGCCTTTGCTATACGCTCCACCACCACCAACGAATGGACGAACCTTTGACTCAGAGTTGAGAACATAAAACTTCATGCCCAAATCAAAGACATTTTGTTTCATGACAATCGTCTCAAAGTTGTTCATTCCAGCGTTATAATTTGGAATGTATGCATATCCGACAGTAGGAGCATAGGTGTTATTGAGAGCTACACCGTATTCACTGTAGTTATAGCCCACTTCAAACACTGTGTTCTCTGTCACGCCGATACCGATGCCGATACCCGTGGAGAATCGAGAATTCACATTGTAATTGGTGATTCCGTTCATGCTCGAAAGACCGAACTTTGGAGCAATCATGACCTTAGTCTTCTCTTCTTCAGCAACATCACTTGAAAGAGCTGCTTGTGAAACAGAAGCTTGGCCCATGCCGATTTGGTCTGTTACCATCTGATTTTGAATCTGAGGTTGACCTGGTCTTTCGGTAGCTGGAACAACTACAACTTCGTTCTGCATTTGCATAGGAGCCGAAGGCACTAAAGCAGGAGAAGCTGCAGGAGCTTGCGCTGCCTCGCCTCTTCCTAAGATCTGCTCAGTTCTTCCTTGTTCAGCTCTTAATCGAAGTTCTTCTAAGCGTTCTTGGAGAATGTCTTCATTCTTCATTTCTTCGCGAAGTCGTTCACGTCGTAAAAGTTCTGATTTAGATAAATTTTGTACTTCAGGCTGATTGCCTTCCACCACCACTGGAGGTGTAGCAATCACTTGAGACGATGGAACAGTGATCACCGAAGACTCATAGCTTGGCTCAACAGCTTGCGGAGCTGATTGAGCAGTCACTTGAGCTTTTTGTGAGGTTCTGATCACCGATCTCAAATTATCCCGTTCTTCAGCAGCTGCTGCGTGAGGGGTTTGAGCTGGGGCAAGTCTCGCTCCGGCTGCATTGGTCGGAACTTCGTCATCATAAACGAGTTCTGCGTGAGAGAGCTGAGCCGCTGCAGCAGTAGTCAGGAGAGTTACTCCCAACAAGGCAGCCCAGTTCTTTTTATAATTCAATTTCATAGCCATACTCCTAAGTAGAGGTTTAAGACTCATGAGTCACAAGTTTTCTCAGTCACAAGTTTCACAATGAGACACGGCGCGTTAAGCAATCTCTGTGCCCAACTCTTAAACTTACAATTTCCTTTTATTTCAAAGACTTATAAAGAACTAAGAATGATCCAATGAAAGATACATTCCATCGACTTAACTGACTGGTTTAATTAACTATTTTCAAGAATGAGAGGAATCTGAGGCAATTGAACCGGGTAAAATTTACCAGGTGCGTCCATTTCTTAAACACAAATTATGTACACCACGAATGTCCTAGGTAGGCCAGAAGACTGAAAAATCTACAACGTGCGTACAAAACTTAGACAGCTCAAATCAGGGCAGAAGTCGAAACTATTCATGTTTTCGTAAAATTTATTCGGCACGTCACTTGCTCTAATAGTCAGTCACAAGCGGATTGGTTAGCGACATTAGCCCCCAACCCCCCAAACCCCCCTGTTAGCCAATCCGCTTGTCTCTTACCGATACCAACTACTACGAATCACTCACTACCAGCATTAACGCCTCAAATTTAACCTGTGCATCGAGCCCGATGAGAACAATGAATTATCGATTCTCTCCGCAATTACCTTCGCTAATTGATCCAGAAGAGGTTTGAGCATTTTTAAGAGGGCAATAATCGTGAGGACCACCATCACCATGAGAAGGATATACTCGGTGGTGGCTTGCCCGTCTTCATTGCTCGATAGTCTGCTCAAATACTTCAAATGACCTCTAATCCCCTAAGAGCCTTTTTTAAAGGCTTCGGTGTAGATCTGATTGACGTGACGAAGTTGATAATCGATCGATCCCAATTTCTTGATCTGTGCCTGAGTGAGGTGCTCACTCACTTGATCATGCTCACTCATCAGTTTAACAAAGTCTTGGCCAGATTCTAGGCTTTCAAGTGCACATTTTTGGACCCACTGATAAGCATCTTCACGGGTAACGCCGGATTTGACTAAGGCGAGCAAGTAGTGCCCCGAAAAAACCGTGCTTCCTGCTTTCTCAAGATTTGAACGAATCCGATCTTTTCTGACATCTAAATTTTCCACAACATTGGCCATACGATTAATCGCATAGTCGAGTAGACAAAACGCATCGGGAACAATCACCCGCTCAACCGCCGAATGACTAATGTCTCGCTCGTGCCATAGAGCCACATTTTCAAGCGCTGCTTGACTGTAGCTTCTCAAAAGTCGAGCACAACCTGTGATGTTTTCTGATGAGATAGGATTTCTTTTGTGGGGCATAGCGCTTGAGCCTTTTTGGCCTTTTCTAAAGCCCTCGAGAACTTCTCCAACTTCTGTTCGCTGAAGATGCCTGAGCTCAATCGCCATTCTCTCAAGCGTTGCTCCGCAAAGTGCGAAAACGTTCATAAGCTCGGCATGCCGATCTCTAGGGATAACCTGTGTGCTAACCGGTTCACGCTGTAATCCAAGACGCTTGAGTACTTTGGCCTCAAAAATCGTGTCCCAGTGCGCGTTGACTCCGACGGCGCCCGAAAGTTTTCCAAAACGGACTCCCTCTACCGCTTGATCCCATCGCTTAAGATTGCGTTTCCACTCGACGTACCAACCTAAAAACTTTAAACCAAACGAAGTAGGCTCAGCGTAGATGCCATGGGATCGGCCGATTGTTGCTGTTTTTTTATGCTCAATGGCTTTCCGTTTTAGCAGTTGAAGAATCCGTTCAAGATCGGCACGAATGAGTTGACTTGCTTGAACGAGTTGAAGTGACAGAGCTGTATCGACGACATCGGATGATGTCAGTCCGAAGTGAATGTAGCGTGAAATTGGCCCAATCTCTTCAGCAACTGCAGTCGTAAATGCAATCACGTCATGACGAGTTTGAGCTTCAAAGAAGTCTACTCTTTCCGGTTTCACACCTCCCTTTTTCAAGAGTTTCTGTACCGAACCTAAAAGAAGACGCCAGTCCTTTCGAGGAATATCACCACGAGTCGCCAGTTCTTGACAGACAGCCAACTCCACTTCAAGCCAAACTTGATATTTTCTTCGTTCAGTCCAGATTTCCCCCATTTCAGGCCGAGTATATCTTGTGATCATAATTCTTCTCCACGAATGCATCGTTGATAAATAGACACGTAATTTTGAGTCATTACGTGATAATGAAATTTACTGAGCGCAAATGACCTGCAGGCTTCCGGATCTCGATCTAGTCCAGCTCTCAGTGTCGAAATCCATGTAGAAACATCACTGAGTTCGATCAATTTTCCCACTTCTGAAGGTATCAATTCCGGAAGGCTTCCAATAGGTGGGGCGATTACAGGCGTCCCAGACATCAAAGCCTCTACGACTACGAGACCAAAAGGCTCAGGCCATCGAACGGGAAAAATCAGTGCGCGCGCTCGACTCAGAATATCTGCCTTCTTTTTGCCAGTAACTGGACCTACCCATTCGAATTTTGAGGAAAATAAACTTCGTAACCTCAAACCATAAGGTCTATTTCCACCAGCGATCCTCAGTTGAACATCTGCTTGACTCGCCAATGACATTGCACCCGCAAGATTCTTAACTTTCCAACTCGTCTTAGATAAAAAAAGATACCGCTGGTCTTTGCCTTTAGGATCAAAAACATACTCCGATGGATCAACACCGTTATGGACATAAGTTTTTCGACCGTGTCTCCTAGCGTGATCTTGTGACAGAAACACAGTATTCTTTGGAAACTTTTCATCGGGCTTTCCATTTCCATGAACAGTCAATAAACCCGAACATGGCATGAGCGGCCAGCACTCTTCCTCTGGAGGGGCCATGAAATGAACAATTTCAGTTCCCTTTGGAATGCGTTTTACAAAAGCAGTTGCCGATCGATCTTGTGGGTCGATCGGAATCAGCTGAACTCCTGGAGGTAAGATACTTCCTGGATAAGCAGCGACTGAAACTCGATGCCCAAGCTCAATCAGACCTTTTGCTAACCAGAGAACCACACGCTCTACTCCGCCATAATCTTTCGGGGGAAGTACCGTTGGATGAAAAAGAACAACGTTCATAATGGACCAGCACGACCATTCCGATGAACTATCCACGCGGCTGCGGAAACTGCGGAAACAATGCTACCAAAACTACCCAGCTCTGGATAACTCTCGGCCGAAGAAACAAACAAACCTTCAACTCCAGATCCCATCCGAATGTTAGATCCACTTTTAACTCTCATTGATTCCGGAATGGTTTCAAAAGTTCGAACAAGTAGCTCTTTTTCAAAATCGTTCGGGCTTTTTCTGAAGTCTGGATAGACAGTTTTCACATGTTCACTGAGAAACGGGAGAATCTCGCTCACCTTCTGATACATTCTCGCTGCCATCACCTGAAGGTATGACGCCTCAATGGTTTCAGGTCGAAACGGCAAAAGAGTACGTAGCACAAGTACTGTGTTTTTTCCTCGGATCAATTCTAAATCAACCGGAGGTGCACCTTCCTCCACCCAAACTAATCGATTCCCCATTGCTTTCGGAATCGCGGCTTCATTGATTCTGACCACTATATGGA
>DBAE01000166.1 GCA_002291495.1 Bacteriovoracaceae bacterium UBA1018
GGTTGAGATCAAGTCTCAAGTTTTCTTCCCAGAAACGGCCCATTTTTAGAAACCAGGCTTCGATTTCTGCTTTCTCTGTCGGAGTCGCACGAGCTTTTACATAGTCATAAGCGTGAGTAATACGAGCTACCCACTCAGTAATAATAAAACCTGGATTAAGATCTCGAAATGATGGACACCATCGGGATCGGTCAGCAAAATTAAGCTTAGGGTTTTTAACCATTCGNNGTACCTGTTATCCCCCGTGAGAAGATACATAAATCCAGCGTCTTTCATATTTGTGCCAATTCTTAAAGGTTCGTGGGCACTACTTCCTTGCTGAATACATCCTGAAATGGTCGGTCCACCATTCCAAGTATCAGCTCCAGGATTATTGATAAACGCATTTGCATTAGCAGATATACGTGCATAATCCCCTGGAGAATTTTTCGTAGCATCGCCGCTGACACGAAACGGGCCAGATTGGGCCCTTTTTTTCCAGATAGAAAGTTCTTCGGCAGTGACATGCAAGCCGATGCGAGTTGCACCAAATGCGGTGGACTGAAGTGTTAACAAAGAAAGGGCAACGATCGCGCCTTTCCTAATATCTCTGAAGCAAATCATAGTACTCCTTTACTGATGTAAAAATATTCGGAGTCACTATTCTTATATAGATCGCGTCAGATCTGTGAATAAAATATGTAATCTAAATGTAAAAAATAAATTCTATAATATTTAGCCGCTTTTTTTGTACTCTTTTTGATACAGTTCGTGGTTTTTTTGACTAAAGTTCCAAAGTTATTTAGAGATCTCTATTTGGATTACTCAGATAATTTTCTAATTTATCAAAAGATCCTGTCCAACCTTGAGTCATGCCGCCTCGCTCTTTAATAAACTCGGCAAGCTCTGCCCCGGAAACCGGCCCGGTAGGCTCCCACGTCACAGTGACGCGTGTCTTGTCAGCTCCCTCTTCAGTGAGAGTCACTACGGTAAGCATTGTTTCAGGCCACAACGGCGCCATAGGATGACGCGAAATATTTTCATTTTCGTCACGAAAGTCTTGAGTATAAATAATTTTATTGGGACGTGTAATTTCTAGGTAAGCAATCCGTCCATACAGTTTGAAGTCTTCGCCATCAGTCATGACGTAAAAAGTGCTTCCCCCTTTTTTGATGTCCGTCTTAATAAATTTCATCGTAAGGCCGACGGGAGGTAGCCATTTCTCAAAATGCTTTGGATCAGTCCACATTTGAAACAAGGTCTCAATGGGCGCATCAAATGAGCGATTGATAATAAACTGTTCTTTATCGGACGTTTCTTTCGCCAAATATTCACCCAGACGATCCCAAGTGGCTTCGCCACCCGCCTTCTTAACAAACTTACGTGTCTGTTCGGCGGCCTCCGGCGTCGGAAGAGTCATCGTCATATCCATCTTAGTCTTGCCTTTGAGCTCGATGAAATTCACCGTAACTCGAAAAAGCGGTGGACGGTCATCATTGCCGCCGTGGTCATAAACCAATCGCGAATACTTTTCGACTTCGTAATAAATCGTCTTATTTTCATAGTTAGTTCCATCTGGTCCATGCATCGTGTAAGCCCAATGTCCTCCAACTCGAAGATCCTTACTATGAGTGGTCAAAGTAAAACCTCTTGGTCCCCACCACTGAGCTACTTGCTTTGGATCCGTCCAGGCCTCCCAAACGAGCTTCACTGGGGCGTCATAGATACGTGTGATCTTGAGTTCGTTGGATTTATTTTTTTCGGCCATGGGTTTTTCCCTTCATGTTTTTTTTCGAAGTGACAGTTTTCAAATAGGCATCGAGGCGATCAAAACTTTCTTCCCAAAATACTCGGTATTGCTCCATCCAGTCGGAGGCGTCTTTAAATGCTGCACCGTTGATTTTACAAGGACGCCACTGAGCTTCTCTCGTTTTGATAATTAGGCCAGCCTTCTCTAATACCTTGAGGTGCTTAGTGACTGCCGGCAGGCTCATCTCTTTGAGAAATGGCTTTGCGAGATCGGAAACATTGGCCTCACCCTTTGACAGATGAGCCAACATTGCTCTTCTTGTCGGATCAGCGAGAGCAGCAAATGTTTGGCTGAGGTTATCTTGCATCTTAATCTACCTATCGGTTAATTAACTAATAGGTTAAGTATAGATTATAAAAACTTTGAAGTCAATAACGGCAAAAGGTGCTGCCATCTACCTGAAATAACTGCGAACTTTTAACGTGAACTATTAATCAGACTTACGCTTCTATGGCGGTAAGTTTCCATGCGTCTTTAGGCGAACTTCTGACAAAGGTCCAATCCTCTTCAAACTTCACCGGGCGAACCTTGTCGCCTGCTAAAACAGAACCACTCGATTCATCAATCGTGTAATCCGTGAGACTCGCATTAAACCTGACAGTTGCATAGTCTTGACCCTGCTCCTGCCAGCTCTCGATCAAAGTACAATTTCTCACAGCGATGTTTTCAATCTTGTTGATCTGTCTTTTATTTTTAAGTTCAGCAATATCGGCATCCAGTTGGTCCTTCAGAGACGGAGCAACAACATGGCTCACACTCGAANNATTCCACGCTGCTTGAATCCCCATAAAATCATCAATGCGCTCTTCTTTAAATTTTTCGACACTGAAGTACGGATCGTGAGCTTTTAAGGAATAAGCCTGACCGTCTTCGGACTGGTCCCGTCCAAATTGGTCATTGGTTCGAGGCGATTGAGCAAAGGGCCCTGGCTCTAAACTTCGCAGCGCTTCATACGGAGTCATATTGCTTCGGTCTCTTGAACCGTATCTTGACCCGTGAGAGGTCGCCATACGACGCGAAATGACCATGCGGTAGATCATGAAAGCCAAACCGACAAAGANNATCTCAAGCAATCCAATCCCGCCTCGACCAACTCCGCCACCCATTCCATGTCCCAAACCACCAAAGAGCATTGAACCTATGAAACCGCCTGCTAGTCCGCCCATGAGTCCGCGACCAAATCCGCCCATACCTGGAGATACTGGTTGCTGTTGCATCGGAGCACCCGGTTGCTGGGGCTGCTGATTTCGATCTTGCGAGTAACGATAAGGTTGTGGTGCTGGCGCGTTACGAGTTCCAAAGGACCGGCTTCCACGAAAGCCGGATGATCGTCCACCACCCACACGAGCTTCTGAAATCGAAGCAAACGTGATCAAAGATAAAGACATCAAGACTGTTGCTCGCATGACATGTTTTTTCATAGGGAACNNCACCTTAGCTCATCTAGGCAAGAATTGATAGAACAGCAGGACCAAGCAGCAAGTACTTCAAATCGATAATAAGTGATATGCTCAACTTAAGGACGAAACTCATGAGTAAAGATTCCATCAAATCTCCCCACGGCGGCATCCAAGGCATTATCGACATGCTTCGAGTGATGCCGGCCGATGAACAAGCTAAACTCATTACAAACCTCGCCGCTCGAGATCCGGAACTTGCAAAACAACTCCGCGAAAAACTCCCTCGATTTGAGGACATCACGAAGCTCTCTGCCGCGGAACTCCAAGAGATCTTTCGCCAGATGCCGACACGAACTATTGCGATCTCATTTCGCGGCATGACTCCCGAACTGTTGGCGGATCTGCTCAACAAACTCCCAAAAAGACTCGCAGATGAAATCAAGGAACAGATCCAGGACATCGGACCCCAACCCATGAACCTTGTGAAAGAAGCTCAGAATCAAGTCGCAGGCCAGATCTCAATCATCAGAAAAGGAAAATGACTTCTTATGAAGGCGCCTTTGATTGCTCTTTTGATTGCACTGTGGTTCATCATTGCAAATGCACCTGAGTCCTGGGCAAAGACCGCAAAACCAAAAGAACAACCTCCCCTTCCCGCTGAAGTGAGTACTTGGATCGACCGTTCTNNGCTGGAAATCAAAAGGTTGGACGCCTGAAATGAATCAGTTTCGTTGTTCGGATCTTGAAAACGACGAAAGAAAAATTCGAATAAAATACAAATCAAATACTGAGGTCATCCAAGCAATCGATGAGATCGTGGACAAGTATCATGATGTCGAGTAGGAGCCTCTCGTAACTCGGCTATCGACCTGTGTACTTATTCAGGACTGCTCCTGTATCCATTTTGCGCGACTCGAGCAATTTAAGCCGCTGACGAATACTTCCATCAAAAAGTCGAGAGCCGCCGCCAAAGAGTTCAGGAATCGTGAGAAGCCAATACTCGTCAACGAGTCCTTCTCGGATGGCAGTCGAAGCAAATTTCGCACCTGCAAAAATTACCATGTCTCTACCAGCACGTTGTTTTTCCGACGATATAGTTTCACGAAGACCTCGCGTAGCAATCGTGGAATTATTCCAAGCAGATAAATCTTGAAGCGTGCGAGAAAAGACAATCTTCCGCGTTTGATTCATAAACCTGGCAAGTTTTCTCTGTTCGTCGGGAGTATTCGGATCAATCTCCGCATTTGGCCAATGAGCAGCCATGAGCTGCCAAGCAATTCTCCCGTAGATCAAAGTATCGAATTGCTCAATCATATTGAAAGTCCATCGATCCAAATCAGGTGACCAGTCAGGACCTATAAATTCGCCGCCGGGCGCATCAATATAACCATCCACACTCATAAACATCGACAGCACTAGTTTTCGCATCCTAATCTTCCTTAACTGGTTGCAATCTGCAACCGGTTAAGGAATACTGCCAGATCATGTAAGATGCAAGAACTTATGGACACACTCCCATGAAAGATGAGCTTAGATCGGGATGCCCGATCAACCAAACTTTGGAAATTATTGGCGATAGGTGGAGCCTCCTCGTTATTCGAGACATTATTTTTGGAGGACGTCGGAGTTTTCGAGATCTACTTACCCGCTCTGAGGAGGGCATTGCCTCGAATATACTTTCAGATCGACTCAAACGACTTGTTGAACAGAAAATACTGACTAAAAAGAGCGACCCATCTCATAAGCAAAAAGGCATTTACAGTTTAACAGAAAGTGGAATCGAGCTTCTCCCCATACTGGCTGAAATGTCTGCATGGGGACTCAAATACATGCCAGTGCCTGAAGACTTTGGCATCCGTGCAAAGCAACTCAAAGAAGGTGGCCCAAAATTATTACGCGAATTTATGACTGAGCTACGCTCCGAGCATTTATCAACTTCAACTTCTCGGGCAGCACGTCGAAAGAAAAAGAAAAGTGTCGCAGAGTCGTTGAATGAAAAATATGAGGCCTATCTAGCAGGCAAAAAACTGAAGTAGCAGATGCTTTCTAACTAAAACTCCACTGCGTTGTAGGATTGCAATGAGGTCCGTTCAATTTTTGCAAGAATTGCAATGAAAACCCCTTCAGAAATAAGCAGGATCGCGCCCCAATAGACAGCTTTAAATAATAGAATCGAACCCATGCCTAAACAGAAGGTGGCGTAAATAGAATTCATCATCACTAGGAAACGAAAGTAACCGAGCCGANNAGTGAAGTAAAGAGTATGGCACCGTAAAGCCCGTAACTCAGGTTGGCCAATAACTGTGTAAGTACCAGCCAACGAGGAAGGGCTAAAGTACCGATCATAAAGTCATACAGAAAGTAATAGATGACTCCGCCCGCGAGCCCGAGTGAAAAATCGTATTGAAGTAGTTTTCGTGGATGTACGCGGAGATTCAATGCTGATCATCCGCTTCTGACATCTTTTTTAAGACAATGGCTATTGTCTCTGAATCGACCGCTGCCCTTTTCATGAGTGACTTCGCTTCCTGTAGATCGTCAGCATCAATCGCTTCAAAAAACTCATCCACTTTGTCGATGAGGGCTAACTTCTCTAATACAAGCGTGCCTTCGAAGTCTTGTTCGTTCATAAAATTTCTCAGTTCAGTTTTTCAGTCAATTTTCTCAGCTAATTTTTTTCAATGATCGATTTTAGTTTCATAAGATCTTTCAAAACCCATTCGGCATCTGCCGCAAACTTATCATCTGACATGTCTGGAGTTTTAAACAGAGAAAATACCAGTTCGCTACCCATACCATTGGGGAACACCCTCATCGGGTTATAGAACTTGGCCCCTGACTCAAGAATGACTTCATGATCAAGCACCCCAAACTCATTAGTATCCGCGAAACGGATCTTCACTTTTCCCATAGGAGATTGGGCAATCCAGTCATCGCCTATTTTCTCGATTGTTCCACTCAAGCCCGAAGCCCAATTTGGGAGATTTTCTGGCCGAGAAGCATATTCGTAAACCTCTGAGGGGGGTGCATTAATAAAAACAGTAATGTGACGTACTTGGTTCATATATATTTAACTTAAATCTGACCTTTCTTTTGATCTTCCTGAATCAACTCACGCAGTCGAGGCGCCCAGGGGCCCACCGTCTTAGCATGACCTTCAAAACGACCCACCGGTAGAACATCCAAAGTAGTGCCCACCATCATCAATTCCTGACTCTCGATCAGATCTTGCTCACTCAGTCTGCGAGCGCGATCCACTTTGAGTAGGCCCTGCGATTCGACCAGATCAAATAGACGGGTCATCGTGCAACCTTTCAGAATAATCGAAAGTGGTGGATGACATAAGACATGATCTTTGGTCAGAGCAATCAANNCGCCTGACTTTCTTCATCGAATGTAATCGTGAAATCTAGATTCCGCTCTAACGCTTCTTTCTTCATCATGACATTAGGCAGGTAGTTGAGCGACTTAGTGTAAGCAAACCAGCCTGGCTTGATCGGTACGGCACTTTTTCCGATACTTACGCCAGTTTGATATTTAGCTTCGGGAAAAGGCTTGTAAGGTGTCAGCAATAAAAAGATCTGTGGCCCTAAGCACTCCATGGGGTTAGTCGTAAATCCCCCCGGACCTCGTGTGACATAGATCCGTAGTAATCCTTCTGAGTCAGGAAAGTGCTCAAGTCCTTTTTGGAGGATCGCTCGAAAATCAGAGTCACCGAATGGGATCTCAATCCCTAATCGACTCGCCGATAAACGCAGTCGCGCCAAATGCTCAGTGAGTAAATAAAAACGACCATGAATCAATTTCGCTGCTTCAAAAACTCCATCTCCGCGATGGAAACCATGATCATCTAGACCCACCAGCGCGGCCAATTCTGAATCACTCCATCCTTCCAAAAGGGTCGAGTACGTCAGCACTCGCCCACTGACACGAGGTCGCGCGCGCAGTCGATCGACACATTCTGATTCAGATAACCAGGGGATACTTCCAGACTGAATTCGATGATCCAAAACAAGTTCTCCGTATATATTAGGTTAGAGTAAGATCCGAAGATTACAAGTCCCAGGCCTATCTCATTCTCCGAGGACATCTTGGTTGTTTAATTATTGACTTAAAAAATCAGCAACTATAAAAGCGCTCGATCATGCCGCACTTGCTCGGATTGCTTCTCATTCTTACTTCGCTTACTTGGAGCCCGACCTCACTTGCTTCCGAAGGATTGAAAACGCGGATTTGTGGTTCCATCATGTCCACTCAACTAAAGCTATCTGAAGATCAATGGTTTGATAAACTATTTTTGGAAGAGCTGGTTTCCATGACCGAGGGACTGAACCCAAAACAGTTGGAACAGTATCTAAGTGCCCTTGATAAATTCGAAACGAAAAATAAGATCAAGGGCGCACAGGCCACTCATCACAATGGCAAGGTGCGACTTCGCCACCATATGCTTGAATCCCCGTATTGGANNTCAGCATGTGTTAGACTACGTTTTAAAATCCAACCAATCTCCTTATTCGTCCTTCACTGGTGTAGGTAAGGTATTTAATACCGAGAGGCCAGCTCTACTAAGAGAGTACAATTTTTTGAGAAGACTCACGAATGAGCAACAGATGGAAATTGATCGCCTCCCGGTTTCTCTGAGTCAACATGAGCTTGCTGTATTGAATGCCCACGGTTTACTTGATGAAAATTGGAATTTCGAGTGGTCGAAAAAGGCCGAAGCGATGATGGACCAGCATGAGGAAGTCCGATTGATTCTCAGTCTTAAGCTTCAGTTGAAAGCAAATTTCGATTTGAAGCTCGAAATGTACGACGCATTCCACCTAACACCCGAACAGTTCGTTACAAAATACTTAACCCACTATCGTTCTGAACAATGGATCACTACTTTAACTAGTCCTATGACGATTGGTCTGGTCAGCGGAACGATCGCTTATTTAGGGCTCTTGTACTTTTTGTAGTCATGCGGATCGAGCGTCTGCCATTGTCAAACGTTTCCCGATGTTGTATCGAGTCCACACCTTATGATTCGACGAGCGAATTTTAACTTAAGACTGTTTGTCGTAATGAGCATGTGCACCTTGCCGGCCATTTGCATTCCACTTGGATTGCAGTGGGACTCCAATCAAGCTTTTGCATCTTGCGCTGATCTCGTGGCTAAACAACCTTGGCAGATGACACGCCAAGAATGGATCGACTCAGGCTCACCCGACTTAGGAATCGAGTCAGCGCTGATGCAAGATCCAGATTGGATTTGCCCATGGGAGCAAACTGAAGCAGCAGAGATCCAAGCCATCAACGACTTTATGTCTCTCTTTCCAAATCCGGTTGCAGCCATTCGAAAAGGTCTTCTCGGGCCTTACGATGGCGGTCATGAAGTACTTTCAGACCGGCAGGAGCAATTTGCAAAACTTCCTTGGAAACATCGAAACTGGTCGTCTCTGTACGGACAAAAATCCGGTAGCTTAGAAGATGTGCGTGAAGCCATCCTAGTAGGCCGAAAGCTCGGTTATCCCGATAAAGACATACTTTTCTATTTGGTAAGAAATTATATTGTTAATCGATTTATTCCTGAAGTTGATCGCAATAACTTCCTTGGCACGGCAATACCCGAAGATGTGAAAGTCAAATTTCCTGCACTTCGCAGGTACAAGAATTTTTGAAAATCAACATCCCGATCCAAAAGAAATAACTTCTGGTTTTCCGTCCCTCTTAAAGCGATATGCAAACCTCTTATTGATCTCCAAGATATCGAGCGCGCCGTCGTGATCCATATCGAAAGCCTTACTTGGAACAAAGCGATCAAATGCTCCTTCGGCACCTTGTACGGGTGCTGGATATTTTTCAAACCGCACATAGGAACATGTTAAGCCATCTCCAATAAATAGAGGCTCTGTATGTCCGGCGGGTTTATAATAGATCACCGGAAAGTCTGCCTTACCGGATTTGAGTTCGAGGCTCTTTCGTAACTCCTGGGTATAGTCTGAAGTATCAGAGCCTTGATAGGCCGATTTGAGTCCCTTGATCCGCAAGATGGCGACAGTCAGGACAGACTGATTATTACCACTGCCAAATGTAGTTTGTTCAAAGCGGATATGATCGATCATTTCTGGAGATATCTTACCTACTCCTTGTCCCTGGCTAGGCTCAGCACTAAACTCGTGCAGGAGAAAAAGAGACCGTGTTTTGAGATCTTTTGTGATGAACTTTTCGATAGCATCTCGATCAACCGCGGATAATGAGGCGTCATTGATTTTCATCTCTTTCGGAAACCGAGCCTTACGCGAAACTGTATCTAGAGAAAAATAGCCGTGGCTCGGAATTGCCGACTGAAAAGACCCGCAAGTCTGCGTTGAAAGACTGTACCCAAAGGACTGAAGATCAGGATCACTCTCGTCAGTAATCGGATCGGCAGAAGCCACAATCTTTGTATTGCAGCTCTCTTTTCCGAACTGAAGACCAACCTCCCCCGCTAACTTTAATATAGGATTTTCTCCATCTTGAGGATTGATGTTTGCGAGCACGTTACCCGAGGCTGGCACTTGATATAGGAAGAACGTTTCTTTAGGGTCGAGCTTTTTATAGAGCGCTATCGTGTGAATATTGTATGAGCCAGCTTCACAGTTTGCATGACTGCGGTGTGTTCCAAAAATGAATATCGTGATGATGATCGATAAAGAAATGAATATCCTCATACACAAAAGGATATCTTGATCTACAAGATAAGAAAAACTGAATTTGAGTAAAAATCCGCTTAAAGATGCGCTTTAAAATNNCGATCATGCCTTCCATCGACGAATTGAACAGGAGCTTTACTTAGCTCCCTTGGATCGAGATCATCCAGCACCGAGACGGCTACGGCGACTGATTTTACGCCATCAGGAGACACTCCTCGTCCAAACACTTTTACTCCACAGTCCTTACAAAAGTGATGAATAGGATTGTTCCAATACTGAGTGAGATCTTTCTCGCCTGTGAGAACTTTAAAGTTTTCGTGCGTTACAGCTACGCCCCAAAATCGCGATTTTGTGCACATCCGGCAATTACATTTAAACGTACCATCCCCTAGATCAAACGTTGCTTCGATCGTTACTTTCTCGCATTCACAACTTCCGTGGTAAGTTTTCATGGCGCCATCATAAAGCAGATGAGAGCGGAATCAAAATGGGAAAGTAATTATGCATCAGCTTCATGATCGCAAAATCTTCTCCATCGATTTACCTTTGGCGAGCTCATCAATCAGCTTATCCAAATAACGGATCTTCTGCATCAGTGGCTCTTTGACGTCTTCGACGCGTACCCCGCAAACTACTCCTTTGATTAAGGATGCATTCGGATTGAGTTTTGGTGCCTCTGCAAAAAAAGTCTCAATGGTGACTTCCTTTTTTAACTGTTTTGCTAGGCCTGCTCGGGTATAGCCTGTCAGCCAGCGGATCACCTCATCGACCTCTTCTTGAGAACGTTTTTTCTTCTTAGCTTTCTGAACATATAGTGGGTAAACCTTGGCAAAGCTCATTCTATAAACTTTATGCTGCATGACATATCCTCCCCCGTCGTGTGCTCCAAGCTTACTATTTTGGCCATCAATTTGCAGATTTAATCTTGCAAATCCTCAACCTTTAAAGGAGCTTTATGCAAGCGGCACAAAAACACAAAGACGAGTCTCTCATGTACAAAAATTCAACTGCACAATCACCTCTACTGGAAATCAGCCGCGACTTTGATGCTCCTGTCACCGAGCTCTTTGATGCATTCACCACATCCGAAGCTTTGAAAAAATGGTGGTGGCCCAAAGACCTTTACACGGATCATGTTGAAATCGACTTTCGTGAAGGAGGTAGGTACTTCATCAACATGAAAGGATATGATCAAGGCGGCGGCGGGATGACTGGACAGTTCGAAGAGATCGTTAAAAATAAACGTATCGTCATGACAGACCAGTTTGCCGATGATAAAGGACGCGCGATCTCGGCCAAGGAAGCAAAAATGCCTGGCACTTGGCCCGAGTTAATTTACATCACATTCGAATTTGAAAAACTGGGAGAGAATAAAAGTCGATTCGTTCTTTTTCAACAGGGCATTCCTGCCGAACTTCTAAAAGATTGCACACAAGGCTGGTCCGAGTCTTTTGATAAGCTCGAGAATTATTTGAAGGGTGTTTGACTGCCGGATCCCATACTCCGAAGTGAAAGGTAATGCAGTAAAAGTCCTTATGCCCCTGAAAGAGTGTACTATCCCGACAAAATCGGATTCAGAGTCAAATATTCTTGTTTAAGCTGCTCGTATAACTCAAAATAGGGAGAGCCTACTGGAGGGCGCTTGCATGCTCAAACGATCAACATTATTAAGCCTAGCCGCGGTTTCAATTTTAACTGTTTTTTCAACTCTTTCGCATGTCTATGCGAGCGACTCGTCTTCATCTTCAGCTAACTCGATCAATACGTATATCGCCCCCTTGGGTACTGTTGTCGGATATTTTAATGTCGCAGCAGAGTTTAAAATCAGCGATCAATTCTCGATAGGCCCTTCGATTGGATATGCTCGACTGAAATCAATTGCGAGGATTTTTGATTCATCAACCGATATTCGAGGACACGTCGCTAGTTATGGTTTGTCTAGTACCTGGTTCCTGAGTAACCATGCATTTCNNGATAATTACTCCCTCTCTTCAGTATGCTACCGCGCGCTCCGGAGACAAAAAGGAATCGGGAATATCCGTAGGAAGTGAGTTTGGTTATGGTTGGTTTTGGGACAGTGGATTTAATATAGGTCTAGGGGCAGGGTTCTCCTATTTATCACTGGATTTGGACAAGCTTGGGATAGATTTGAAAGGCAGAGTCCAGCCAGTCTTTCGATTGACCCTNNTCGGCCTGGCTTTTTAAGCTGCCAGATTCCCATCTTCCGTTCTTGCTTCAAAATAGTAGCAACAATCAAAGGAGGCAGCTAAATAACAATGGTTTAATTGTCCTCATAATACTTGACTTTTTTAGTTCATTACTGATATAAGCTTGCCGACGGCAACATCTCCTAATAGTTCAGTTTTAAAACTAATTACAACAACTTAGGAACGAGCGGATCGTAGTGAAATTTATGAAATCGTTTAAGCGACTACTAAACTATCTCTATCACTCCTTTTTTCTCCTATCCTGGGCGCTCTCTTTCGCCCATGCGGACGCGGGATGCTTGACCGGGCGAGAAATACCTCAGTCAATTGTCGATCCGATTAAACAAAGTGATTTTATTTTCGTGGGTGAAACCCATGGAGCGTCGGCCTCGATTGTTGATCATGTCCCTTTAATAGAGGCCGCATTTTGTACGGGTCGAAAAATCATCTTCGGGATCGAAACCATTAATATTCGCAATCAACCAGAATTCGATGACTATCAGGCTGGAAAACTCACACTCGAAGAACTTGATCATAAGACGGGCCTATCAAAAATCATGTCATACAATGGTGCTGCAGAAACTCAACTTAGAATCTTTTCTTACTTAAAAGAGCTAGGTATTCCGATTTTCTTAATCGAAGGAAATTTTGATCGCAACGGCAGAACAAAGACTTACGATCTTTTGAATAACTTCGTGCCTGAAAAGATAAAACGCTTGGCTGGAGTCCAAGACTGCAATCTAATTAAAAAAACACGAAAAAAGGCTGACTGCGGAAACCATAATTATCGAGCATTACAATGGTTCGGACTAGAAAGATATTATAGTGATATCAATCTCTCTCGAGATCAGACGATGTCCGATATCATTCACTCTTATTTAAATAAGTATAATACACAAAAACCTCTAACGATCGTTTACTCAGGAGCGATTCACTCCTCTCAGATCCCCGCGTTTCTCATCGAAAAGGGCTATGCTGTGGATCGCATGGTTGAGTTCCATATCGGACCGAATAATGCGAACCTATCCNNAAGCACGCGACCATCAATAACCAGGCATCAATTGAAACTGGTCCGGCTCGCTATCGCATTGGCGATGCAGGCGATGAAATGTTGTTCCTTCCGCAGTACTCAGACACCGAATTTCGCTACCTTTTTGCGCAGGAATACATCAAACGTTCCAAGCAACATTGACGACCATTAAGGCTGGTCGGAATCCATTGATAAACTGGAAAGTTATTTGAGGGGTGAGAAGCGCTGATCTGCCAAGGACCTTTGTAACCAAGCGCATGCAAACCCACCCGCAACAAGTAATACCGAACTTGCGACAATCGGAATTTTAGCCAAAACCGTACCTGCCAGGACATAGCCTAAAATATTGATCAGACTCAGTCGCTGATTGATCAGCGACCAAACTGGCAAGCTTGCTAAATTATCTGGGATATTCATCTGAATTTGTGCTCGCAGATGACCTCCACATCGAGCATTTAAGAAACCAGCAACTATAAATGCAGTGCACGACGCTTCAAATCGACCAACCAGAAGGAACACACATAATACAACACCTAGTCCAATCGGAAGGTCTCGAGCAAGTCTACTTATCTGCAACTGAGATGCAGTAGCAAAGGCGATAAGCCCACCGACTCCCCAACAGCCAATTACTATGCCAACCTGAGCGGGCGTATATCCAAAATTTTTAAAAGCTAAGTACTCGGTCCCATTAATAAGAACTCCAATGGACAAAAGAGCATACCAGGCAAATATCGAATTGCGGAGGTTTGCAGGCATCGTCCATTCCTCAGTTTTCTGAGACTCTGATGGAAGTACCGATCGGGACGAAACGATCACGTGTCTACATTGTCTAAGCTGGGGGGCCAAAACGCCAAGTCCAAGCAAAAAACTCGCTGCATCAATCATGAAAACGGCTTGATAGCCTAAGATCTGCGAGAGTGCCCCACCAGTTACGGGCGCTAAAATTAGCAACGATGACGTAATTGCTCCTACGCGAATGAATACTTCCGCGCGATCCGCACCTGAGAACCACTCCCCGAGCAAAGAGTCCCATGCTGGACGAGTAGCTGCACTTATAGTTGCAGCAAATCCACCGTACACTAACAATCGAGTTAACGAAGGCTCTCCGATGGTTAGAGAAAAAACATTGAATGCAAGTAGCAGTTGGCCGAGAGCATAAAGTGTCAAAGCCGGGATCCGGCACAACATGCGTGCGAAGACTCGCGCAAACAGCAAATGAGGCAGACTAGATAATAAAAATACGTAAGGGACTTTGTCCGATCCGAATCTTTCGCTGATCCAAAGCGCTGTTGCCAAAAGTGTCATCCAATCGCCTAATCCAGAGATCATTCGGTGGAAGTAAACACGACGCTTAAGCATGTTTTGAATCGCGCAGAGTTTGGATAAAAAAGTTTTGAGTCAGCCGCCCGTCCTCAATCCCCTTTCCGAAGGCACTGCTATGCGAATGGAAAAGTCGGGATGCAGGAAAAATAACACAACGATTAAACTGGTTCTCCACATGGCCCAAAAGTTCCCAAGCTGAGTCATCCAGTGTATCGATCTCAACTACTTGATCTTCGAAATCGNNGTCCTGGAATCCCATCACCTTCATTTGTGCCAAACTCGGTGGTCCAATCAAACCTGTGCGACGATGCCGGTAAAAGCTCGTGCCGGTACCCGCTGCTGGATTGGGCGTCAAATAGATCACACAAGTCCAGTCATAGCCATCTAGGTGCACATGCAGACGCGAATTTCCGCTATATGTGATGTAACGGAAATAGCCCATGAGATGCCGACAAATGTCGAGGTCAATTGAGTCACCGATTGCAGAACTAAGTTTATCGATCGCCCCCTGACTGAGAGCTGGAATACGCGATTGGAATCCCGGATAGTTGGGTACAGTCTCATTTTCATATTCAAGGGACAATGCAAATTCGCGCACACGCATCGGATCTCGGTAAAAATTGTCGATGACGATCACATCTTGGAGTTGAGGATGTTGCAGTTTCATACATGAACCTCATTGAAGAAAAAGTTTTGAGTCAATCGGCCATTTTCAAAACAGTCTCCAAACAAACGATCTGACCCGTGATAATATTGTGCACCTTTCAACAAAATGCAGCGATTGAAACGCATTGGACAAAGGCGCGTGAGCTCCCAACGGTCTTCGATTAAAGAATCAGCCAATATAACATCACGATCAAACTCTTGTCGGGTCATTCCGAGTTCGGAGAGCTCTTTTTCGGTCGGGGGTGAACGAAACCGCGTGGGCTTATGTTCAAAAAAACCTGTTCCACCCTGGCAATGTTCATCCGGTGTAAGATATACGACAGCAGTCCAGTCGGTATTATCTGAGTGCACGCGTGTTCGACGTGTATCCGTACCAAGTGCTAGTCGAAACCGCCCAAATGCATTTCGTGAAAGATCAATCTCAATGCGTTTACCGAGAATAGTCTCGAATTTTTCTATGACCGCATTGCTAAAAAATGGAATTTCGCTCTCAATACNNCCAGGAACGTTGCGACTGAGTTCACCTTTACCAGCGTACACAGCTGTGCGCGCCAGTTCGCGGACTGCCGCTGGATTACGATAGAACGAGTCGATTACTAAGTACTCAGGATATGATTCGATCAACATAAGAGCTCCAAGAATGATTTAAGGACAGGATGCCCCTGCCTTGACGCATCAAGCGCAGCGAAGTGAGGAAGGATCCATTGGCAAAATTCAGATGGCAATTGCTCAGCCAGGTTATGGGCATCACCAAGTTCCAAGGTATAATCCTGAAGATTAACCCGCTCTCCTCGAGCTGCTCGGGCGGCTAATTCGGCAAACGTTTCAGCCAGACATAATACTTTCTTTTGCTGACTTGCCTTTGCCCAGTCTCTATTAATGGAAGCAAACGAGAATTCTAACTTTGAAAAAGAAAGACACTGAGAACGTATCAAGGGAGTCGCATATCTCCTCCGTACGGCATAGCTATAAAGGATGCTCGCATCCGTTTCAGACAAATCCTGTCTCAAAGTGACAGGCATCTCTTCGGTACGTACTGATTTTTTGCCAATCCAAGTAAAATTGCGTCGATGTGGAAACACATAAGTCTCATCAAAAAAGGAAGCGAGCACTGAATTTAAGTACGTTACTCGTGGATCTTCTCTGTACAAGCTCATGGCACAAGGATACGAGAATATATTAATCGCAAGTTGCCCCTCGGAAGTAAGTGCAGAGACACAGTTTTGCAAAAATTCAGATTGGAAAACGAATGGCGCAAAACCCTGATCATCATACAGATCCACCCAAATTGTGTCGTATTTTTGTTGATGAAATAGGCTAAGATCTTCTGCATCTGCGACGGCAGTAGTAAACCGAAGCGCAGGAAAATGTNNTTCCAATGCATTGGCATCTCGATCGATCAAATGGATTTGCGCCTCGGGAAAACGAGCCAAGATTGGCCTGATGCAGGCGCCATGGCCCGCACCTAAGATGAGTACTTGTGATGGGTGATGTTTTGGAAGTTCGGTCAGAGCAAATTCATCCCAGTAACTTCCAGAAAAAACTTGATCACCCCGAAGAGCGGAATCAATGCCCTGAGGTTTTTGCTTTTCATGTGTACCAAGTTCGTTTGAGTAGAGCATAAGTGATTTACCCACTCACGATGCTGGGTAGCNNNGTCGGACCTTGCATGTTATTTTCTGAGTGGGATGGCATTTCGATTTGATTCATTTGATTCTCCTTAGATTGAGGCTGGCGATTTTCGACAGCTTTCGACCCTTAGAGCAGTATACGTACCAAGAGAATCTTCAATCGCGCGTTCGCCTCAATTGGTT